>NZ_JBHXRK010000020.1:0-160202 GCF_042716875.1 Streptomyces sp. NPDC058646
ACCTCCACCTCCCCCCACACCCCCGCCCCCTCAGGCGCCCCGGCCACCCCCACCGCCCCCCCCGGCGCCCCCGCCCCCCCCCCCCCCCCCGCGGCGGCCCCGCCCCCCCCCCCCCCCCCCCCCCCCCCCCCCCCCCCACGTCCGGGGCAAGACCCTCAGCCTTCCCCGCCGGTGGAGGTGCGCGGGGCGCCGACCGGCTCGGTCTGCGGGGATCCGCGCCGGTGCAGGCCGGCGGAGGCCAGGCGCGCCAGGCGGAGGACCGCCCGCGCGGGGGTGCCCGGCAGCGGGCGTCCGGCTGTGACCGGACCACCGTGCGGGGCCGCGGCAGCGGTTACCCTGCTGTGCGGCGAGGCACCCGCCCGCGGGCCCGCGTGAGGAGCACCCGTGCCCGGACAGCGCCCTGGGGACCGCCCCACCCTGGAGGCGGTGGCGGCGCGTGCCGGGGTGTCGCGCGCCACCGCGTCCCGTGTGGTCAACGGTGGTGACGGCGTCCGCGCGCACCTGGTGGACCGGGTGCGCACCGCGGTCCGGGACCTCGGCTACGTCCCCAACCACGCGGCCCGCACCCTGGTCACCCGGCGCACCGGCGCCGTCGCGGTGATCATCGCAGAGCCGGAGATCCGGATCTTCTCCGATCCCTTCTTCTCCCGCCAGGTGCGCGGCATCAGCAAGGAATTGACCTTGCACGACACCCAGTTGGTCCTGCTGCTGGTGGAGGACCGCGGCGACTACGACCGCATCGAGCGCTATCTGGCGGGCGGCCACGTCGACGGGGCGCTGGCCTTCTCGCTGCACACCGACGACCCGCTGCCGGCGATCACCCGCCGCATCGGCATGCCCACGGTCTACGGCGGCCGCCCGGGCTGGACCGCCGGCCCCGGGGACCACGGCGCCGTGGCCTACGTCGACGCCGACAACCGCGGGGGCGCGCGGGAGGCCGTACGGTACCTGCTGGACGGGGGCCGCCGGCGGATCGCGCACATCGCCGGCCCGCTGGACCAGACCTCGGCGGCCGACCGGCTGAGCGGGTACCGGGACGTGCTGCCGGACGCCGATCCGGCGCTGGTCGCCGAGGGGGACTTCACCGCGGCGGGCGGGGCCCGGGCGATGGCCGAACTGCTGGACCGGGCGGGCCCGGTCGACGCGGTGTTCGCCGCGAACGACCTGATGGCGACGGGCGCGCTGCGGATACTGCGGGAGCGCGGCCGCACGGTTCCCGGGGACGTGGCGCTGGTCGGCTTCGACGACGCCGAGCAGGTGGCGCAGAGCACCGATCCGCCGCTGACGACGGTGCGCCAGGACATCGAGGGCATGGGCCGCCTGATGGTCCGTCTGCTGTTGGGCACCCTGGGCGCGGCCAGGTCCGAAGACGGCGGGGCCCCGGGTTCGGTGGTCACCGCGACCTCCCTGGTACGCCGCGGGTCGGCCTGACGCCGGACCGGTCGAGCCACACCGGCAACGCGCCCGATTTCTCCTAGTATCGGCTGGTCCGAACCTGAGGAGTTCCATGTCCCGCGTGCAACGGTCCGCCATCTTGTCGGCCTGTGTGATCATCGCCGCCCTCGCCGCCACCGCTTCCGCAGGAGCGGCCCCGCTCTCCGCACCCGGCCGCCCCTCCCACGACGGCGCCGCCTCCCCGCGGACGGCCGGGGCCGCGGCCGGGGTGCGGGCCGACGAGGCGGCCGTGCTGGGCACCGAGCACGCGCGGGCACACGCCCGGCTCCGGCGGGCCGTCAAGGACACCGAGGGCTATCCCCAGCAGACGCGGACCGCGAGCCTGACCGCCCTCCGGGACTCCCAGACCGCGGTCAACTCCCGTTTCGAGCGTGCAGAGTTCGGGAGGTTCACCGAGTTCTTCCCCTCGCCCGACTTCGGGGTCCACGCGGCCCAGCTGCCGACGGGCAAGGTGCTGCTGTTCTCCTTCGAACGCGTCGAGGCCGACCCCACCAAGGAGACCGGTCCGACGAACACGGTCGGGCGGACGAACGCCGGTCGCGCCTATCTCTGGGACCCGGCCCGCGGGACCTCGGCCCGGGCCTTCAAGAAGGTCCCGCCGCCGGTCGTGCTGGTGCCCGACGGCACCCATCTCCCGCGCCCGGCGCCGTTCTTCTGCGCCGGGCACGCCTACCTCCCCAACGGGATGCTCGCGGTGTTCGGCGGCAACGTCGGCGGGAAGGGCGGCAGCGGCGCGAAGCTGTCCTTCGTGTTCGACCCGTGGACGGAGACCTGGTTCCGCAACCGCGACATGTCCGTGGGCCGTTGGTACCCCTCGGCCGTGACCGGGCCGGACGGCCGGCAGATCATCATGTCCGGCCAGTCCGAGCGGGGCACCGGTACGCCCACCCCGGTGGTGGAGCGCTTCCCGGCCCTCGGGCACCCCGTGCCCTGGCGTCCGTACGACATCCCCCTGGACGTCCCCTCGCAGCGGCTGCGGTCGCAGGCCCCCTTCCGCAACGACTACCCGCACCTGTTCTCGATGCGGGACGGCCTGATCTACGGACTCGGCCGCGACGCCGACCAGCAGTGGACCTTCGACCCGGTCAAGGACGTGCGGACGGACCTGCCCCGGCGCCCGGCCGACTTCCGCGGCTACGGCTCGGCCGTGCCGCTGCCCGCCGGTTTCCGCGGCCCCGACTCGGTCCTGGTGCTCGGCGGCGACCCGCGCGACCCGCACACGTACCGCCTGTCGGCCGGGCGCTGGACCACGGAGGAACCGAGGGCCTTCGGACGCACCCAGGACGACACGCTGATCCTGCCGGACGGCACCCTGCTCACCGTCAACGGCGCCCTCGACACCCGGGACTACGGCAGCGGGCCGTTCAACCCGAAGGCCGACCCCAAGTACCGGCAGATCGAACTGCGGGACACGCGGGGGCGGTGGAGGCTCGGACCGGCCCAGCGGCTCCCCCGCGGCTACCACTCCAACGCCCTGATCATGCCGGACGGCCGGATGATGGTCACCGGGGACGAGCTCCAGCAGATCGCCAACGACCCCGACATCCGGGACGCCATGGACGGCAGCATCGAACTGTACGAGCCCGCCTACCTGCACCGGGGCGCCCGGCCCGCGCTCGACCGGGTGCCCGCCGGCGAACTCGGCTACGACAAGGCCTTCCAGGTCCGTACCTCCACCCCGAAGGACGTCCGGCGCGCCGTGCTCCTGGCACCGACGACGATCACGCACTCCGTGAACACCAGCCAGCGCCACCTGGAGCTCCGCCTCACCGGAATCGAGGGCGGCACCGTCGGGCTGCGGACACCGCCGTCCCCGGCCGACGCCCCGCCCGGCTACTACATGCTGTTCCTCCTCGACGCGAAGGGGGTCCCGAGCACGGCGAAGTGGGTGAAGCTGGGCGCCCGTTGACCGGACCGCCCGGGCCGCTCAGGCGAACCGCACCACGGCCACGTGTCCCGAGGTGCGGACGAGGCCGGTGAGCGCGCCCGTTGCCAGGACGGCGTCGTACGGGTCCAGGCGGACGGCCGCACCCGCGGACGACTCCGACGACGCGCACGCGTCCGACGGCTCCGACGGCTCGAAGACGGCCGTGCCCGCCAGGGCGACCAGCAGCAGGGTCTCGCCCGGGGCGGCCGTGAGGTCGAGCCCGCCCCGTACGACGGCGGTCCGGGCCCGTACGACGCCCCGGCGGTACATCACGTTGACATTCCGGACCGGGCCGTCGACGAGCAGGCAGTCGGTCGGCTCGTCACCGGCGAAGTCCTGGGGCGCGTAGCGCTCGGCCACCCGGCGGTGCACGCCGCCCACCGTGAGGTCCATGCCCGCGCCCTCGACCAGGGTCAGCGTGCGGTCGACGCCGGGGAAGGCCGAGAAGGGGCCGCCCGCGGCCACGTCGGCCAGGCTGACCCGCCACGCGAAGTCGTCCGTCCCCGCACCCTCGGGGCAGGCCGCGATCTCCCGGGTGACCCCGCCGCCGTTCTTCCAGGCTTCGGTACGGCGGTCGGCCGCCCGCAGGACGCACAGTGCGCCGTCTTCGGCCATGCGCCTCAGGCGTCCTTCTCCATCGTGGGGCGCAGGCGCTCCAGCAGGGCGTAGAGCGTGGCGCTCTCGGTCTCGTCGAGGGTGTCCAGCGCGCCGTGGGTCGCCTGCATCTCCTCCCGTACCCGGCGGATGACCTCGCGGCCGGTGTCCGTCGCGACGACGTTCTTGACCCGGCGGTCGGCGGGGTCCGGCTCACGGCGGACCAGCTCGCGGGCCTCCAGCCGGTCGACGATCCCGGTGACGTTGGACGCGTCGCACACCAGCAGGGCGGCCAGGCCGCGCATCGGCAGGGGCCCGTCGAGCTGGGCGAGGACCCGGGCCTGGGTGGAGGTGAGCCCGTGGTGGGAGGCGGCGGCCGCGAAGTCGCGCCACTGGGCGGCGCCGATGGCGGCGAGCAGTTCCAGCAGCTGGAGCTTGGCGGGGGCGGGCGCGGCGGTGTCGCTCATGCCTGGAGCGTACCCAGAATGGTTGACATTATCAATTGTTTACTTGACCACCTTAACTATCGAGGTCTACCGTCGATCGGGTTACTTGATGAAGTCAAACATCTGTGTTCTGAAGTACTGACGCTCCGAAGCACGAAGAAGGTCCCGCCAGCCATGAGCACCCCCTCCCCCGCCGCCCCGGACTCCGGGCACAGGAACGAGACGGTCATCGTCTTCGCCCTGAGCCTCGCCGCCATGGTCGTGTCGATGATGCAGACCCTGCCCGTCCCGATCCTGGGCCTGATCCGTACCGATCTGGGCAGCTCGACGGCCGAGGTGAGCTGGGTGACCACCGCGACCCTGCTGTCGGCGGCCGTCTTCACTCCGCTCCTGGGCCGCTTCGGCGACCAGCACGGCAAGAAGCCGACCCTGGTGGCCGTCCTCGGCGTCATGGTCGCGGGCTCCGTCATCGCCGCGCTGGCGTCCTCGCTGCCACTGCTGATCGTGGGCCGGGTCCTCCAGGGGGCCGCCACCGCGATCTTCCCACTGGCCCTCTCCGTCCTGCGCGAGGAGGTCCGCCCGAAGAAGCTGCCCGGCGCCATGGCCCTGGTCAGCGGCACCCTCGCCTTCGGCAGCGGCCTCGCCCTCGTCGCCACCGGGCTGCTCACCTCCGGGCCGGACGCGGACTACCGCAACGCCTTCTGGATGGCGACCGGCTTCGCGGTGCTCGCCCTCCTCGCCGTCGTCTTCCTGGTCCCCGCGACCCGGCACAGGACCGGCGGCCGGACCGACTTCCTGGGCGCGCTGGCCCTCGGCACGGCCCTGCTGCTGCTCCTGCTGCCGATCTCCCAGGGCCACGAGTGGGGCTGGGCCTCCGGCCGTACGCTGGGCAGCTTCGCCGGGGCCGCCGTCATGGCCGCCGCGTGGGTGCTGATCGAGCTGCGGGTCCGCGAGCCCCTCGTCGACATGCGGATGTTCGTCCACCGCCCGGTGCTGATGGCGAACCTGGCCGGCGTCCTCGTCGGCTTCGGCATGTTCGCCAACTTCCTCGGCGTCTCGTACCTGGTCCAGATGCCCCACGCACTCACCGGCTACGGCTTCGACGCCTCCATCCTGCGCGCCTCGGTCCAGTTCCTGCTGCCTGGCGCGATCGTCTCGCTGCTGGCCTCGCCGGTGGGCGGGCAGCTCGTCCGGCACCGGGGACCGCGGGCGGCCCTCACCCTGGCCGCCGCCCTCGGCGCGGTCGGCTTCGGATGGCTGGCCCTGGACCACGGTCACAGTGCGTCGGTGATCGGCGCCGGCCTGGTCGTCGGCGCGGCGGTCAGCTTCGGCTACGCCGCCATGCCCGCCGTGATCATGGCGAGCGTCCCGCACCACCAGAGCGGCGTCGCCAACGGCATCAACTCGATCTCGCGCTCCACGGGCAGCGCGATCGGCAGCGCCGTCGTCACCACCATCCTGGCGTCGCAGACCATCGGCCACCTGCCTGCGGGCGTGCCCCCGCTGCCCGCCGAGTCCGGCTTCACCCTCACCTTCGGGATCGGCGCCGCCGCCTTCGCCCTCGTGGCGCTGATCAGCCGGTTCGGCCTGCGCGGTGGCACCGGAACGGTGGCTGCGGCGCAGGCACCGCACGCGGCGACGGGGAAGACGGAAGGGCCCGGGACGGCGGAGGAGGCCGGAGAGGCGGAGGGACCCGGCCCAGCCGGGGCGGCCGGCACGGCAGCCGTGGCCGGGAGGACCGGGGCCGGCGTCGGGGCCGCCGGCTGACCTGCCGTCCGCGCGTCGCGCTCCGCCCGCCCGCGTGTCGCTCGCGGCGGGCGGAGCGCCGCGCCTTGCATGGTGGAGTCATGAAGGCTACGGACGTCATCGCCGACGGGTTCGGACGCATCCACGAGATCGTGCACGAGGTCGTCGAAGGGCTCTCGGCGGAAGACCTCGACGCACGCCTGGACCCGGAGGCGAACTCGATCACCTGGCTCGTCTGGCACCTCACCCGCATCCAGGACGATCACGTGGCGGACGCGGCGGGACGGGAGCAGGTCTGGCGGTCCCAGGGGTTCGCGGACCGGTTCGCCCTGCCGCTGCCCGCCGGGTCGACCGGCTACGCGCACACCGCCCGCGAGGCCGGGACGGTCCGGGTCTCCTCCGGTGAGCTGCTGCTGGAGTACTTCGACGCCGTGCACGAGCACACCCTGGCCTTCGTCCGGGGGCTCGCCGCCGCCGACCTGGACCGCGTGGTGGACGAGCGCTGGGACCCGCCGGTGACCCTGGGGGTCCGCCTGGTCAGCGTCCTGGGCGACGATCTCCAGCACGCCGGCCAGGCCGCCTTCGTACGGGGCCTCCTGGAGCGGCGGTAGAGGAGGCCCGTGGCCGGTGCGGCCCGCGGTCCCGGCCTCACCCGGTCGGAGTACGCCCGGAAGGCGGTACGGGCGGCCGTGGGCCAGTGTCGTGTCACGGGAGGTGCACGATGGAACCGCGCGTCAAAGGGTTCGTCCAGTCGTACAACCGCGACCGGGGGTACGGGTTCATCCTTCCGCTCGGTGAGACGACGCCCGTCTTCGTCGAGGCGGAGGACATAGAGGGTGACCCGAGGGTGCTCTCGGAGGAGCAGCAGGTCACCTTCACCATCGAGCTGGGCCCCGGCCGCATGACGGCACGGCACGTCAGGCCCTGACCCCGCGCCGCAGGACCGCTGCCGGCGCGGCGGCTCCCAGGACCGGGAGCAGGGCCTCCGCACGCAGCACCGCCTCGATGGCCGGGCCGTCGGATGCGGCCCGGTCCGCCGAGCCGCTGATCGCTTCGAGCACGCTCGTGGCGACGGCCACGGCGACGCCGCCGAGGAGCACCCAGCGAGGTCAGGGCCCAGCCGCTGCTGGCGCCCTGGTCGACGCCGGTCATCACCGCGCACAGCCCGGCCGCCGGCGTGAGCACTCCGGGCCCGTCCAGGCCCCGGTCGGCCGCGCTCGTCCCGGTCTCGGGGACGTAGCGGAGCATCAGCACGGCGGCGGCGAGGCAGAGCGGCCCGTCCATCAGGAACACCGTGCGCCGGCCGGCGTGTTCGGCGAGGGCTCCGCCGACGAAGGGGCCGGGGCGGTGCCGATCGCGCTGAAGGCGAGCACCGCGGCCACGGCCCGGTCCTGCCGGGCGAAGAGCCCCCGGCCCGGACGGGTCCTCGCGGGTACGGTCATGGCGCCGCCTGCTTTCCGCCTCTCTGCCGACGGTGGCACCGCGGTGCGACGCCCGCCCCCGAGGCGGCGGCCCCGGGCGGACCGTGCGCGGCTCCCCCGCGGGTCGGCACGCCGGGCCGGCGGGCCGGCGCGCGCGTCGGGAGGCGGGGCGGGCCGGCGCGGGGGGCTCAGCCTCGGAAGTTCTCCTGGCGGACCGGGGAGGCGGCGGCGAGGGCCCGGGTGACGGCCTCGACGCCCTCGCGGAGCCCGTACACGGGGGAGCCGGGCTGCTGGCGCCAGGAGTCGTCGAGGCCCCCGGGTCCACGGTGTCGAAGCCGAGTTCGTCGATGAGGGCGCGCACGGCCTTCTTCGCCGACTCGCCGTCACCGGCCACGGGCAGCGCCACCCGGTCGGGGGCGCCCGCCGGGCGGTGCCGGTCGAGCAGGCCCTGGGCGTACGTGCCGTCGAAGGCCTTGACCACCGGAGGGCCGAGCCGGCGCGCGGTCCAGCGGCTCTCCGTGAAACGTTCGTCCTCGATGCCGGCGATCCTGCCGTCGCGCTGCTGCGGGCGGCAGTTGCAGGTGTCGAGGACGGCGAACCCTCAGCGCTTCGGCAAGGAGGCCCGGCCGCAGGTCCGCCACCTTCTTCAGCGGGACGGGGACCACGACGATCCCGGCGCCGCGCGCCGCCTCGCCGACGGTGACCGCGGTCGCGCCGGTCTCCTCCACGAGGGCGGAGAGGGTGTGGGGCCCGCGCGAGTTGGTCACGGATACCTCGTGTCCGAGGGCCGTGAGCCGGCGGGTGGGATTGCCGCCGATGTTGCCCGCGCCGATGATGCCGCTTTTCATGTGAGCTCTCCGGTGCGGACGGGATCGGGTATCGCGCCGGTGCGAACTCCGCCCGCGGACCGTGCATTCCGTCAGGAGCTTCCCCTCCCCCGAAGGGGCGATCCGGGCCGTGCGGGCCCGGCCTGGCGAACTCCCGCCGCAGCCAAGGGGATCCGGCCATGCAGTGGCGGAATATAGACCTTAAATGGATCACCACTCCATGCTTGGATGGCGCCGCGCCCGCAATTCGTTTACCTGTGAACATTATTGACGGGGTGACTAAATCAAGACAGCCCGCGACTCGACTTTCACAAGATCCGTTATGTATGGTTCCCCCACATCGCCCAACGCGGGGCGGAGTACGGCCACAGGTTTGGTCCGGACTATTTCAGGAGTTTTTCTGAAGTACGCCTGGATAACACCTCGACCGACCAGCGCCCCCGCCATGCTCCATCGCGGAAATACGTGACCCGACACGGGGGACCAGTCATGCGGTTCCAGCTTTTGGGGCCCTTGAGCATTGCGCACGGCCCCGAAACCGTAGTTCTGAAACCATCCAAACCGACCAGCCTTCTCGCCGCGCTCCTCCTCCATCCCAACGGCGTGGTGTCCACCGACTACCTGCTGCGCGCGGTGTGGGACGAGGAGCCCCCCGCCACCGCACGCGCCGCACTCCAGACCTGCGTGCTCCGCCTGCGCCGGCTCTTCGCCAAGTACGGCATATCCGCGACCACCATCGAGGCCGTGCCGGGCGGATACCGCATGCCCAACGACACCGGAACCCTCGACCTCGTGCTGTTCCGCTCCCTGGTCACCCAGGCGCAGGACACCGCAACCCCCGCCTCCGACCGGGCGGAGGAGCTGTACCGGCTGCGCGGGGCACTGTCGCTGTGGCACGGCACACCCCTGGCCAACGTGGCCTCGCGGATGCTCCAGCGCGACGCGGTGCCGGTCCTGGAACAGGAGCGCCTGCGCGTCCTGGAGCGGGTCTGCGATCTCGAACTCGCCGCGGGGAACTGCCACCAGGTCCTGGTCGACCTGTACGAGACCGCGCGCCGGCACCCGGTGCGGGAACGTTTCACCGAACAACTCGTCGAGGCCCTGTACCGCACCGGACGGCAGGCGGAGGCCCTCGCCGAGTGCCGGACCGTCCGGGAACGGCTGCGCGACGAGCTCGGCGTCGACCCGGGTGCCGGACTGCGCCGCCTGGAGCTGGCGATCCTGCGGGCCGAGGACCTGGGGGCACCCGCCGCACCGGCGCTGCCCGCCGCGCCCGCGCTGCCCGCGCTGCCCTCCGGGCAGCCGCCGCGCCACGGCGCGAGGCTGCTGCCCGTACCGGGGTTCGCGGGACGCGAGGCCGACCGCAGGATGCTGGCCGCGCGGCTCACCGCCACCGGCGGCCCCCGGCTGACCGTCGTCTCCGGCGCCCCCGGCATCGGCAAGTCCGCGCTGGCCCACCAGTGTGCGTACGAGGTCCAGGAGGCCTTCCCCGGCGGCGTGTTCACCCTCGCCCTGACCCGTCCCGACGGCACGGGCGTGAGCGCCGAGGAGGCCCGCGGGCAGCTCCCCGGGCCCGGCGGCGGGCGACGGCTGGTGATCCTCGACGACGCATCAGGCGCGGGGCAGGTGCGCGGCCTGCTGCCCGCCACGGGGGACGCGTCCGTGCTCGTGACCAGCAGGCGCGGGCTCGCCGCCGTCGTCGCCACGCACGGCGGTACGGTGCACCGGCTGGACGTCCTGGGCCCCGCCGAGGCGCAGGGGCTGCTCGCCGGGCTGGTCGGGGACGAGCGGATCGGGGCCGGGACGCCGGCCGCGGCCCGGCTCGCCCGCGTCTGCGGCCACTTCCCGCTCGCGCTGCGCATCGCGGCGGGCCGGCTGCTCACCCGGCCGGGGCTGTCGGTCGCCGACTGCGCGGCCTGGCTGGCGGAGGACCCGCCCGCCCGGCTGGCCCTCGCCGAGGATCCGCGGCTGTCGGTACCGGAGGTCTTCGGGCAGGCGCTGGCCGCGCTGGATCCGGAACCGCGGGCGGCCTTCCTCCGGCTGGGCGCGCTCGACCCGGAGGCGCCCTTCACCGAGGCCGGCAGCGACAGCGTGCTCGAACAGCTCGTGGACGCCGGGTTGCTGGAGGACGGGCCGCCCGCGACCCCTTACCGCATGCACGAATTCCTTCGCATCTACGCGCGTTGGTTCGCCGGCGGACGCCTTGAGACCGTGGTGGCCGCCCCGCGCTAGGACCCGCACCTCACCTCCCGCTCCATCCCGCCCAGACCGCACCCAGGGGTGTCCCATGTCCCAAGCCAGTTACACGTCCGTCGCGACGACCCGGCCCCGGATCCGCCGGGACGTGCTCTTCACGGAGACGCCCGACGGCGTGCTCTTCCACAACTCCGACGGCGGCTTCCGCCTCACTGCCAGGACGGCGTACCGGTTCGCCACCCTGATCGTCCCGCACCTCACCGGCGCGCACACGGTCGAGGAGCTCTGCCAGGGACTGGGCGACACGCAGCGGGCCATGGTCGGGGAACTCGTCAGGACGCTGTACGAACGGGACTTCGCACGCTCCGTCACCCCGGCCGGGACCGGTCAGGACACCGGTCCGGACGCCGCGCTCCCGCCCGGCGCGGCCCGCCGGTTCGCCCCGCAGATCGCCTACGTCGACCACTATGCCGACGAGGCCGAGGCCCGCTTCCGGCGCTTCCGGTCCTCCCCCGTCGCCGTGCTCGGCGACGACGCAGTGGCCCGCTGGTGCGCCGCGAGCCTGGTGCGCAACGGCTGCGCGGTCGTCGGGGTCCTGCCGGGGCTGGACCGCACCGGCCTCGACCGCGATGTCGCGGAGGCCGTGGCCGACGGGGCCCCGGTGGAGGTGCGCACGCTGGCGGGCCCCGCCGAGGGGCTGGGCTGGTCCGGACTCGACGGCTACGACACGGTCGTGGTGACCGGCGGACACGGAGCCCCGGCGGTGCTGCTGCCCCTGCTGCGCGCCGGGATCCCGGAAGGCCGCACCCTGCTCCCGGCCTGGTCCTACGGCTGCGACGCCGTCATCGGCCCGCTGATGACGCACGACGGGACGGGCTGCTGGGCCTGCGCGGCGCTGCGGCTCGGCACGGAACGCGGGGCAGCCGGGACGGGCTCGCAGGGCGGTGCGGGCGCCGCCGCCGACCTGTGGAGTGCACTGGCGCTCGGGGCCGGCCCCGAGCACTCCGGTCCGGTGCCGGGCCGGCCGCTGGCCGCGATGATCGGCAACCTGCTCGGCTACGAGGTCTTCCGCGCGGCCTCGGGCGCGCTGCCCGCGGAGACGGCCGGGCGGCTGATCGTGCAGGACATGGAATCCCTCGACGTCACCGCCGAGCCTCTGCTCCCGCACCCCCGCTGCCCGTTCTGCGCGGACGGGGGGACCGAGCCCGCACCGGTGGACCTCGCGGCGGCGGGCACCTCGGGCCTGCCCGGGCTCCCGACGCTGGAGACCGCCCGCGCAGCGGACGCGCTGGTCGAGGAGTTGAACCGCCGGTCCGCGCTGGTCCGCCCCCACGCCGGGGTGTTCACCCGGTTCGCGGACGAACCGCTCACGCAGATCCCCCTCAAGCTCGGTGTGGTGGAGCTGGGCATCGGGCACGGGGGCGCCCGTTCCGTCGTCGCCTTCGACGTCCACCACGTCGCCGGGGCCCGGATGCGCGCCCTGGACGCGGCGGCGCTCGTGTACGCCGAGCACGTGGTCCCGGCCCGCCCCCTCGGGGCCGGGGCGGGCGAGCGCGTCGGGGCGGCGGCGCTGACCACGGCCTCCGGGCTGCCGGGCGAGGCCGCCGTCCACCAGCAGGCCGTCTCGCTCCTGACGAAGGAACCCGTACTGGTCCCGGCGGGCGCCGTCCGGCCCTTCGGCCCTCACAACGCCGAGGGGCTCTTCGAGCGCACCCGGGCCGGCGCGGGGGCGGGCCCGTCCCCGGCGGACGCCGCCGCCGCGGGCCTGCTCTCGGCACTCGCGCACGAGGCGCTCGCGAGGACCCTGCGGGGCGCGGCGGCGGCCCCGGTGGCGCTGCCGGACCCCGAGGACACCGAAGACGCGGGGACCGATCCCGAGCTGCTCTTCCTCGTCCGTTCGGCGGACCGGCTGGGCATGCCGGTCGAGCTGCTGGACCTCGGCGAGGCCGCGCGCAGCGGCGTCCAGGTGCTGCTCGCCCGGTCCGGGGAGCGCTGGGCGGTGGGCAGCGACCTGGACCGGCGGACGGCGGCGGTCGCCGCCCTGCGGGAGCTGCTCGGCGCCGTGCAGTACGAGCGGGACGGGGCGGGCGGGGTGCCGGCCGACACCGGCGACCCGCTGCTGCGGGACCTGGATGCCCGCGCACTGGCCGTGTCCGGGGCCGCCGTTCCGCCCGGAGACGGGACCGCGACCGGCTGGGCCGAGGTCCTGGCCCGCCTGGCCGCGGCGGGCCGCGAGGCCTACGTGGTCCCGACGGGCTCCCCCGACCTGGCCTCCGCGGGCCTGCACACCGTCCGGGTGCTCCTCACGGCGGCCGTCGCGGAGGCGGGCGATGACGCGTAGCCGGGTCACGGTGACCGGCGCCGAGGGGCTCGGGCCCGGGGCCGCCACGCGGTTCGCCGCCCTGCTGGAGGATTCGCTGGCCGCCCTGGACGGTCCGGGTGTCGCCCTGTCCGTCCTCGGCCTGGGCGACGCCTTCGACGACGCCTTCGACGCGCCCGGCGGGCCCAGGGGGGCGGCGGACACGGACGTGCCCGTGCACCTGTACGGCCACCAGGCGGTGGTCGGCCCGGTGGTCCCCGCCGGGGAGCCGGGGTGCGCGCGGTGCCTGGAGCGGCGCTGGCAGGCCGTACGGTCGGTCGCGCTGCGCGACGCGCTGGAACTCGGCGGGTCCACCCGGGCCGCGGGCGAGTGGCCGTACGCCCACGCCTTCGCCGCCGACGCCCTGGCCGCGCTGGTCACCGCGGTCTTCGACCGTCCCCCGGTGGCCGGGCCGTACCCCGAGGTAAGGCTGCTCGACCTGCGCGGCGGGACGGTCCGGCGCTACCCGCTGGTCCCCGACCCGGAGTGCCCGCGGTGCGCGAGCCCCTGCGCCGACGCCCCGGAGGTGCTCGCACTGCTGCCCTCGCCCAAGTACCGGCCGGGTGTCTTCCGTACCCGGCCCATCGGCTCGTACGGCATCGAGCTGGCCGCGTACGCCAACCCGCTGGCCGGCGCCCTGGGCCCGTCCGTGGTCCAGGACGTCTCCTCCACCTCCACGTCCGCGACCATCGGCTGCTTCTCGATGCGCGCGGGCGAGTACCTGCGCGAGACGTTCTGGGGCGGCCACACCAACTCCTTCGACCACAGTGCGCGCGTGGGAGTCCTGGAGGGACTGGAGCGGTACGCCGGCATGCGGGCCCGGACCCGGACCACCGCCGTCACCGGGTCGCTGAACCGGCTCGGCGCCGACGCGGTGGACCCCCGCGTGGTCGGCCTCTACAGCGAGGCCTTCCACCGGGACAACCCGCGGGTGCGGCCCTTCGGTCCCGACCGGGAGATCCCGTGGGTGTGGGGCTGGTCGCTGCGCGACCGGGCGCCCCGCCTGGTGCCCGAGATCCTCACCTACTACCACGCGCCGGGCCTGGAGAACCGGTTCGTCCAGGAGAGCTCCAACGGCTGCGCTTCGGGCGGGAGTCTGGCCGAGGCGGCGTACTTCGGGCTGATGGAGGTCGTCGAACGGGACGCCTTCCTGCTGACCTGGTACGGGCAGCAGCCGCTGCCCGAGATCGACCCGGCCACCAGCTCCCGGCCCGCCACCCGGGCGATGGTCGACCGGCTGGCCCTGTACGGCTACCGCGCGCGCTTCTTCGACACGCGGATCACCTTCCCGATCCCCGTGGTCACCGCGGTGGCCGAGCGGTTCGACGGCGGCCCGGGCCGCATGTGCTTCGGCGCGGGCGCCGGTCTGGACCCGGAATCGGCCCTGGACTCTGCCCTGTGCGAGATCGCCACGGACGCCGTCAACCTCCCGGGCCGCACCGAGCGGGACGAGGCCCGGCTGCGGGCCATGGCCGAGGACTTCGACCTGGTCACCGCCCTGCACGACCATCCGCTGGTGTACGGGGTCCCCGAGATGGGCCGTCACGCGGACTTCCTGCTGCGGCCCCGGCCCGGAGCCGCGGGGACGGCCGGGGCGCAGGGACCGGCGCCGGTGCCGGTCGACGCGCTGCGGTGGCCCGACGGGAGGGGCTCCGCCTCCTCGGACGACGTGCTCGACGACCTGGAGCGGTGCGTGGCCGCCGTCGCCGCGGAGGGCTTCGACGTGGTGGTGGTCGACCAGACCCTGCCCGAGCAGCGCGCCCTGGGACTGCACACCGTCAGCGTGCTGGTGCCCGGCCTGCTCCCGATCGACTTCGGGTGGTCGCGCCAGCGGGCGCTGGGCATGCCGCGGCTGCGTACGGCGCTGCGCGCGGCGGGCCTGCGCGCCCGCGACCTGGAACCCGCCGACCTCAATCCGGCGCCCCACCCCTTCCCCTGACCGCCCGCGACCGACCGTAGGAGGACCCCGTGGGCTACGCCCATGAGTACGCCGACGCCATCTTGCACCGTGGCCGGATACCGATGGAGCCCGTCGACTTCGTGCCCGACTGGGCGGACCGTCCCCGGAAGGCGAAGTTCTATCCCGGTGCGGAGACCCTGCCGCTGCCCGGTGCCGACGCCGCCGGTTCCGCCACCGGGCCGGAGTTCACCCTGCCGCTGCTCTCGGCGATGCTCCAGGAGTCCTACGGGCTGACCGGCCGCCGCCTGGCCGTGCAGGCCAACACCGACCTGGCCGCCCTGCCGCACTACACGCAGGCGAACTGGTCGCGGGGCACCGCCTCCGGCGGCGGGCTCTACCCGGTCAGCGTCTACTGGGCCGCGGGAGCGGGCGGACCCCTCGCTCCGGGCCTGTACCACTACGCACCGCACCAGCACGGCCTGCGCAGGCTGCTGGCCGGTGACGTCACCGGTGAGGTGCGCCGGGCCCTGGGTGCGCGGGAGGCGGACGCGGCGGGCTGCACCCAGTACCTCGTCCTGGGCGTCAAGTACTGGCAGAACTCCTTCAAGTACAACAGCTTCTCCTTCCACGCCGTGAGCATGGACGTCGGGGCGCTGCTCCAGACCTGGCGGCTGTGGGCAGGGGAACGGGGGCTGCGGATCGCGCCGGCCCTCTGGTTCGACGAGGAACGGCTGGCGCGGCTGCTGGGCGTGGCGCCGCGGGAGGAGGGGCTGTTCGCGGTCGTCCCGCTCGAGTGGGCGGGCGCCCCCCGGGAGCCGGGGGGCGCCGGGGGCATCCCGGAGCCGGTCCCTGCCGGAGGCGGACACGAGGCCGTGCCCAGCGGGGACGGACCGGGGTCCCGCCCCGGCGGAGACGGACCGGAGAGCCGCCCCGCCGTGGTCCGCCGGGACTCCGAACGCTCGCGCTCCGTGCTGCAGTTCGAGACGCTGGAGCACATCCACGAGGCCACCCTGGGCCGCGCCGCCGACCGCCCGGCACCGGGCGCCCTCGACGCGGCCGCCGCCTTCCCCCCGCGTGGCGGCGATCCGCTGCCGCTGCCCCCGCCCGCCGCCACCCCGCTCCGGGTGGACCGGGCGCTGCGTGCCCGGCGCAGCAGCTTCGGCCGTTTCGACGCGAGCCGTACGGTGACGGCGGAGCACCTGGCCGCCACCCTGGCCGACAGCGCCGCGGCCTCGGTCGGCAGCGAGGCGGAGCGTCCGGACGGGCCCCGGCTGACCGCCCTGTACGCCTTCGTCAACCACGTCGAGGGCGTCGCCCCGGGTGCGTACGCCTACGATCCGGCGGCCCACGCCCTGCGCCCGGTGGTGTCCGGACCGCCCGGCCCCTTCCTCCAGCGCAACTACTTCCTCTCCAACTACAACCTGGAGCAGGCGGGCGCCGTCCTGGTGCCGACCGTACGGACGACCGCGGTGCTCGACGCGGTCGGCGACCGCGGCTACCGCCTCGTGAACGCGACCGTCGGCGCGGTCGCGCAGACCTTCTACACCACCGCCGCCGCCCACGGGCTCGGGGCCGGCGTGGCGCTCGGCTTCGACAACATCGCGTACATCGAGGAGCTGGGTCTCACGGGCTCCGGCGAGGCGCCGCTGCTGATCATGCTGCTCGGGCACGAGCGGCCGGAACCCGCCGACTTCCGCCACGAGATCGCCTGACCGGGCCGACGAGAGAACCAGGACGATCCGGATGAACACCACCACCGAATGGCACGCGGGCGAGCGCTTCATGCTGCGCGTGGCCGGACTGCCCCTGTCGGCGGTCGACGCCCTGCGCTGCCCGGAGACCTGCCGCTGGGCCGAGGACGTGCTCGCGGACGAGGAGGCGCTGCGCGCCGACGGGGAGCGGCTGAGCGAGCTGCTGCACGAGGCCGTCGGAGCGACCGACCCGGCCCCGGACGGCCCGGACGCGGCCCGCCGCCGTGAACTGCTGCGTCTGCGCCGCCAGATCCACAACAACCGGCTGCCCGCCTCCCCTGACGCGGCCGTACGGGCCCTCGGGGCCGTCCCCGGGGCGGGCGAGCTGCTGGCCGGCTGGCTCCACCGGCGCCGGAGGCTGGAGCGGCTGCTCGCCGAGGGCGGGCCGCTCCTCGCCGGCGACCTCGGCCGCGGCCGCGCGGCCCTGCGCAGGCTGCTGGGGGACGAGCGGCTGCGCCACGGCCTGCTGCTGGCCTCGCCGGTCCTGGAAGGGCAGCTCGACGCCTACGCCAAGGCCACGGCGGAGACCGGCGCTCCGACGGGCCGGGCCCGCAAGGCGGAGCGCTCGGTGCTCTCGTACGTCTACCGCACGGCCTGCAAGACCAGCCCGTTCTCCACCTTCACCGGGGTGGCCACGGGCCGGTTCACCGCCGCTTGCGCGGGCGGGGAGGACGCGGGGGGCGCTCGGGGCGGCGGGGCAGGCCCGGACGTGATCCGCGTCGCGGACAGCTGGAGCAGCCACGTGCGGCTCAACGTGGTCGTGCTGGCCCGGCTGGCCGAGCTGATCCTCGCCGACCCGGTCCGCCGGCGCGACCTGCCGCTGCGGGCCGCCCCGGGCTGGGGCCGCGACGAGGACCGGATCCGCTACGTCCGGCGCTCGGTCACCGCGGGCGACGACTCGGCCGCCGTCACCTTCGACGCGGTCAAGGACCGGCTGTTCTTCCTGCGGCGCAGCGGCACCCTCGACCGTCTCCTCGCGCTCTTCGGCGAACGGCCCGAGCTGCGCCACCAGGAGCTGGCCGACTGGCTGGCGGCGGAGCACGGGGCACCGCCCGCCGAGTGCGAGGCCTACGTCGGCGCCCTGCTCCAGCTGGGCATGGTCCGGGTGCCGTGCCTGGACACCGAGGTCCACGACGGTGATCCGCTGCGCGCCTTCCAGCGGGCCCTGGCCGCGCTGGACCGGCCCTGGGCCCGTACCCTCGCCGCGCTCCTCGACGGGCCCGCCGAGGCCCTGGAGCGCTATCCGGCGGCCGGGCAGAGCGAGCGGGCGGAGCTGCTGCGCGCCCTGCGCTCGGGGCTGCGGCGGGCGCAGGAGGAGCTGGGCGAGCGGGAGGCGGCACTGCCGCAGACCCTGCTGTACGAGGACGTGAGCGCGGGCCGTGACGTCGGCGCCGCGGCGCCGGCCTGGATGGCCGCCGGCGGCGGAGCCCTGCGCGAGGTCGAGCGGATCCTGCCCGCCTTCGACCTCACCCTCGCCCAGCGGATCACCTTCGAGGGGTTCTTCACCGCCCGCTACGGCCCGGGCGGCCGCTGCGAGGACCTGCTCGGGCTGGTGCACGACTTCCACGAGGACTTCTTCGACCAGTACCTGTCCTTCACCGCCCGGCGTACGCCCTTCGACGCGCGCGGGGAGTACGTCCCCGAGGAGAACTGGCTCGGTCTGCCGGGCATCCGCGCCCTGGACGCGGCGCGGCGGGCCTTCACCGGCCGGATGCGGGCCCACTGGTCGGCGTACGAACAGCGGGGCGGCGGTACGGAACTGCGCCTCACCGGGGACGACATCGAGGCGGTGGCCGGCGAACTGGATCCGGTCGTACCGGCCTTCGCGCCGCGCTGCCACCACATCCAGCAGGCCCGCGACCCCGACGGCGGCGGGCAGCTGACCGTGCTGAACCGCTCCTACGGCGGCCTGTCCTTCCCCTTCAGCCGCTTCACGCACGTCTACGAGGCGCAGGACGGGCCGGGCGGGCGGGACGGCCTGGCGGAGGAGCTGCGGGCGGCCGCCGCCCGGGTCACGCCGGAAGGGGCGGTGTTCGCCGAGGTCACCGGCGGACCGGTCACCACCAACCTCAATCTGCACGGACCGCTGACCGACTACGAGATCGTCTGCCCGGGCGAGAGCGGCACCCTGCCGGAGGACCGCCGGCTGCGGCTGGACGACCTGTACGCCGAGCACGTCCCGGAGTCCGGGCGGGTCGTACTGCGCTCGCGCCGCCTGGGGCTGGAGGTCGTCCCGGTCTACCTGGGCTACCTGGTGCCGCTGGCGCTGCCCGCGATCCCGCGCACGCTGCTGCTGCTCTCCCCGTCGTCGATGTCCCCGCTGGACGTGTGGGCGGGCGTGCCGGAGGGTGCTCCGCACGCCGGGGTGACCTCCCGGCCGCGCGTGGTGCACGGGGACGTCGTCCTCAGCCGCCGGAGCTGGACCACGACGGTGGCGGAGCTGCCCGCGGCGGGTGCCCGGGAGGCCGGGCACTTCCTGGAGTGGCAGCGCTGGCGCCGGGCGCACGGACTGCCCGGGCAGGTGTTCGCGACCGTGTCCGCGGGCCCGTCGGCCCTGGGAGCGAAACCGCAGTACGTGGACTTCGACAGCCTGCTCTCGCTGGCCTCCTTCGAGTCGCTGCTGCGCGAGCCCGGCCACCGGGTCGTGTTCCGCGAGATGCTGCCGGCCCCGGACGCGCTGCACGCGGTGTCGGCGCGCGGCGCCCACGTCGCGGAACTCGCCGTCGAGACCTTCACCACCCGCACCCCTGCCCTGCGACGCCCGGAAGGCGGACTCCGATGTCAGAACTGAGCGACCCCGGCACGGACCGGCGCGGCGCATGGCAGGCCGTGCACATCTTCTACGCCGCGAATCCGCAGCCGCTGCTGGTGAACTGCGTGCGTCCGCTGATCGCCTCGCTGGACGCGGACGGGCTGCTGGCCGGGCACTTCTTCATCAACTACTGGCTGGAGGGCCCGCACGTGCGGCTGCGGCTGCGGCCGTCGAGCGAGCGGGCCGCCCCCGAGGTGCGCCGGCGCACCGAGGAAGCCGTCTCGGCCTTCCTGAAGGCCCGTCCGGCGCTCTACGAGGTGGATTCGGGATTCCTCAACGAGTTCTACAACACCCTCTTCGACATCGAGTTCCCCGAAGGCGACCGGGCCGCTTTCATGGGTGCCGACGGGCGGATGAACCTGCGGCCCAACAACTCGTACGCGTACGAGCCCTATGAGCCCGAATTCGGAAAGTACGGCGGGCCCGCCGGAATCGAACTCGCCGAATGGCATTTCGCCCGCTCCAGCGATCTGGTCATGGACGCCCTGAGCCGGATGAACCTGCACCTGCGCACCGTACTGCTGGGCACCTCGGCGCAGTTGATGATGGTGATGGCGGGGGTGTTCCTGCCCGACCGGGAGGAACTCGGCGGCTATCTGGACCGCTACTACGAGTTCTGGCACACGGCCTTCCCGGGGACGGGTTTCATCGGCTCGGCGGAGTACGACCGGACCTACGAGCAGACCGGCCCCGGGCTGGCCCGGCGGTTCGCCGCCGTGCGCGAGGCGCTCGCCTCCGGGGAGACGGGGCGGCTGCCCGCCTTCCTGGCGGGGTGGGCGGAGCACTGCCGTGAGCTGCGCGGGCGGGCCGAAGCCCTGGCGGTCGCCGGTGAGCTGGTCTTCCGTTCCTGGGACGGCACCCGGGACGAGCGGGTCACCGATCCGGCCGTGGCGCTGCCCCTGCTGCTCTCCCCGTACATGCACATGACCAACAACCGGCTCCACGTGACGATCCGGGACGAGGCCTATCTCGCGCACCTGCTGGGGCGGGTGCTGCGCGAGGGCGCCGCGGCCGGAGCGGTGCGCCCGTGAGCGGCCCCGCCGGGCTGCTGGGGCACCGGCCCGCGCTGCGGCCGGGCATCCTGCTGTCCCCGCCGCTGCTGAACGGACCGGCCGTGGTGCACCTCGTGAAGGATCCGGTCTCCGGGTCCTCCTTCGAGATAGGCCCGAAGGAGTTCTTCCTCGTCTCTCGCCTCGACGGCTCCCGCAGCCTCGCGGAGATCGGCGCCGCGTACGGGGAGGCCTTCGGCCGAAGACTCGGCGAGGGCAACTGGCAGCAGCTGCTGGCGCTCCTCGGCAGCCGCCGGCTGCTGGCGGGCGGACCCGGACCCCAGGTTCCGGACCCGCAGGGGCCCCCGCGCAGCGGGACCCTGCTGCGCGGCACGCTGCGCCTGGTCGCCGACGCCGACGCGGCGACGGCCCGGCTGCACCGCCTTCTGCGGCCCGCCCTGCACCCGGTGGTGCTGGGCGTGCTGCTCCTGCTGTGCCTGGCGATGGAGGGGGTGCTGGCCGCCGCGGCGGGCGGGCTCGCACACGACCTGTGGTGGCTGCTCTCGCATCCGGTGCCGTTGCTGGCGGTGGCCACGCTGCTGTGGTTCAGCACGGCGCTGCACGAGTTCGCGCACGGGGTCGCCGCCCGTCATGTGGGGGGAAACGTCGGGGAGATCGGGCTGCGCTGGCGGCTGCCCGTGGCCATCATGTACTGCACCGTGGACAACTACCGTTACCTGGACCGCCGCCGGCACCAACTGGCCGTCGCGGCGGCGGGGGCGTTCGCCAACCTCCTCTTCCTCCTGCCCTTCTTCGGCTGGTGGGCCGCCCTGCCCGAGGCGGATCCGACCGGCCGGGTGCTGGGGGCGCTGCTGCTGCTCGGCAGTGCGCAGGCCCTGGTCAACCTGTTGCCGCTGCCGCCGCTCGACGGGTACACGATGCTCGGCCACGGCCTGCGGGTCACCCGGCTCGCGCCCGCGAGCTCCGCGTACCTGCGGCTGCGGCTGCGCGACCGGGCGGCGGCCGACGCCTATCCGGCCCGGGCCCGCAGGCTCTACCTGGCGTACGGGGCGGGCTCCGCCCTGCTGGTCGTGCTGCTCGCCGCGGCTGCGGCGGGCACCCTCTGGTACGCCGTGGCCAGGGCCTCCTGAATCCCCGTCGTCCACCCCGCCGCCCACCTCCGATTCCGTGACATCCGCCCCCCACCACCACCGAGAACGAGGGAACCGCACGCCCCATGAGCACTGACAGCACCACCCCGCCGCCCGACACCGGACCCGACGCCGCCGTCACCGTCACGGAGGTACGCAAGCGCTACGGCGACCGCACCGCGGTCGACGGCGTCTCCCTCGACGTCCGCCGCGGCGAGTTCTTCGGGCTCCTCGGGCCCAACGGAGCGGGCAAGACCACCCTCGTCGAGATCATGGAGGGCCTGCGGCAGGCCGACTCCGGAACCGTCCGGGTGCTCGGCCGGAGCCCCTGGCCGCGCAACACGGCGCTGCTGCCGCGGATCGGCGTACAGACGCAGGCCTCGGCCTTCTTCGTCCGGCAGACCGCCCGCGAGCACCTCCTGACCGTCGCCGGGCTCTACCGGGCCGAGCGGGGAGCGGCGGACCGCACGCTGGAGACCGTCGGGCTGACCGGACAGCGCGACGTGCTGGTGGAGAACCTCTCGGGCGGGCAGCGCCAGCGCCTGGCCATCGCCTCCGCCCTGGTCCACGGCCCCGAGCTGATCTTCCTGGACGAGCCCACCGCGGCCCTCGACCCGCAGGCCCGCCGCGACCTGTGGGAGGTCCTGCGCACCCTCAAGAGCGAGGGCCGCACCATCGTCTACACCACCCACCACCTGGACGAGGCCGAGGCCCTGTGCGACCGGGTGGCCATCCTCGTCGACGGCACCATAGCCGCCCTCGACTCCCCCCACCGGCTCGTCACCGCCGCCGGGGCGCCGGCCCGGCTGCTGCTGCCCGCGGGCCGGATGGCGCTCGACGACGCGGCCGCCCTGCCGGGCGTGGACCGGGCCACCCTCCAGGGCGGCTCGCTGGTCCTGGAGACCGCTTCCCCGGGCAAGGTCCTCCAGGCCGTCGACGCGATCACCGGGCTCGACGGCGTGATGACCCGTACGGCCACGCTGGAGGACGTCTACCTCGAACTCACCGGTACGGCCGCCGGCCACGCCGCCACCCACCCCACGGAGTCCCAGGCATGAGCGCGTACACGGCCCTGATCGCGGCCGGCTACCGGGCGCAGGTCCGGGACAAGGCCACCCTCTTCTTCACCTTCGCCTTCCCGCTGCTCTTCCTCCTCGTCTTCGGCCTGATCTTCAGCGGGCAGGAGGTGGAGGAGAGCGGCCGCCCCTACATCTCGTACATCGCGCCCGGCGTGATGTCGTGGGGCGTGGCCAACGCCGCCGTGTTCGGCATCGCGTTCACCCTGATGCAGTGGCGCCGGGACGACCTGCTGCGGCTGATCCGGCTGACGCCGACACCGCTGACGACCGTACTGGCCTCGCGGTACGTGCTGGCGCTCGTCGTCGGCGTCGCGCAGGCCGCGGTGTTCGTGGCGGTGGCGATGCTGCCGGGCTTCGGGCTGGAGCTGGACGGGCGCTGGCCGCTCGTGCTGCCCGCCCTGGTCCTCGGTATCACCGCCTTCATGGCGATCGGCGTGATCGTCGGCACCTACGCGAACACCCCCGAGGCGGTGGCGGCGATCGCCAACTGCATGATGGTGCCGATGGCTTTCCTGTCCGGCTCCTTCCTGCCGCTGGACTTGATGCCGTCCTGGCTGCAGTCGGTGTCCCGCGTCCTGCCGCTGCGCTACCTCAACGACGCGGCGACCGGCGCGCTGACCGGCTCGGGCTCCCTGTCCGCGATCGGCACCGGGTGCGTGGTGCTCCTCGGCTTCGCCCTGCTGTTCGGCGGGATCGGGCTGAAGACCTTCCGATGGAGCAACCGGACATGACCCCGACTTCCGTGCGTACGCGTCCCGTCCAGGCCCCGGACGGCACCGCGATGGAGACGGCGCGGCGCGAACTGGCCGGCGCCCTGGCGGACCTCGGCGCGCAGGTGGTCACCCTCGGTGTCCACGACGCGCTGGGGCCGCGCGCCGCCGACCCGTTCGCCCCGGTCCGGGCGGCCGCCACCGTCCACCTCGCCGCCCGCGCCGTCCTGGTCGGGCCCTGGGGCGGGGACGGCACCGCGCCCGCCTGCGGCCAGTGCCTGGCGATGCGCCGCCAGCGGCTGCGCAGCCGGAGCGAACGGGACGCCCTGGAGACCGGCAGCGCGGCCCCCACCCCGGTCGCGGCGGACTGGCCGCGGCTCACCCCGTACCTGCTGGACGCGGTGCGGGCGCTGCACGGGGCGGTCTTCCAGGGATCCGCGGCCGCCCCCGGCCCCACGGCCGCGGACCGGGCCCTGCCGCAGGTCTCGCGGCTGGACCTGAAGACCCTCCAGGTGCGGACCTACCCGCTGGCGGCGGATCCGCTGTGCCCCGACTGCGGGCCGGGCGGGACGGACGCCCCGGTGCCCTTCGTCCCGGCCTCCCGGCCGGTGCCGGACCCGGGCGCGCAGCGGCTGCGCGCGGCGTCCTCGTACCCCATGCCGCACGCGGCGCTGGCGAACCCCGAGAGCGGCGTGCTCGGCGGGGGCACCTGGATCGACGTCACCTCGCCGACGACGGCGCCGGTCGCGGGCAGCGTGTTCATGCGCGGCTACGCGGGTCTGACCGACGTGACCTGGAGCGGCCAGGCCAACAGCTTCTCCGGCAGCCGCGACCTGGCCTACCTGGAGGGCCTGGAGCGGTACGCGGGCACCCACCGGCGCACCGGCGGCTCCCTGCTCACGGCCTCGTACGCGGAGCTGGGCGAGCGGGCGCTGGACCCGGCCCTGTGCGGTCTCTACCCGCCGGAGACCTACCGTGACGACCCGATGGTGTCGCCCTTCGACCCGGACCGGCCGATCCCCTGGGTGTACGGGCATTCGCTGCGCGACGACCGGCCGGTACTGGTACCGGCACGGCTGGTGCACTACAGCGCCGGACTGGCCTGCGACAACTTCGTCTTCGAGTGCTCCAACGGGTGCGCGATCGGCAGTTGCACGGAGGAGGCGCTGCTCGGGGCGTTGCTGGAACTGATCGAGCGGGACGCCTTCCTGGTCGCCTGGTACGCCGGACTGCCCCTGACGGAGATCGACTTGGCCTCCGTGCCGGGTCCGGCGGTGCGGATGATGGCCGACCGGGCCGCCCTCCAGGGGTACGACGTGCACGTCTTCGACAACCGGATCGACCTCTCCGTGCCCGTGGTGACGGCGCTCGCGGTGCGCCGTGACGGCGGGCCGGGGCTGTTCTCCTTCGGCGCGGGCGCGGCACTGGATCCGGCGAAGGCCGCCGAAGCGGCCCTGTCGGAGGTCCTGACCTACATCCCGCACCTGCCCCGTCAGGTGGCGGAGCGGCGGACCGAACTGGAAGCGATGGCCGCCGACTTCGGGCGGGTGCGCCATCTGAAGGACCACGCCCAGCTGTACGGGCTCCCGGTGATGGCCCCGTACGTGAGGCCCTACCTGGAACCGGCGTCCGTGCAGCCGATGGCCGAGGTCTACCGGTCGTGGAACGCGGAGGGCAGGCCGCGCACGGCGGACCTGCGCGACGACCTCACGTACTGCGTCGAGGAGTTGGTGCAGTCCGGGCACGACGTGATCGTCGTCGACCAGACGACTCCCGAGCAGCGGCGGATCGGGCTGCGCACGGTGTGCGCGGTCGTTCCGGGCCTGCTGCCGATCGACTTCGGCTGGTCGCGGCAGCGGGCTCCGTTCATGCCGCGGCTGCGCACCGCTCCCCGCCGCGCGGGGCTGCGCCCGACGGACCTGGACGGGACGGGGATCCGGATGGTCCCCCATCCCTTCCCCTGAGGCCCGAGCCGGCCGGGCAGGTACCACCGGTGCCCCGGCCCCCGCTCGCGCGGGGGCCGGGGCACCGGTGTGCGTACGCCGTGGACGTCAGGCGCTGCAGGAGGTCGTGCTGGTGGTCGAGGAACAGGTCGAGGTCGAGCTGCAGCTCGTGGAGCCGGCGAGCACGACCTCGCTGGCGTCCGAGTAGTCGGAGATCTCGAAGGTCTCGGACTCGAGCTCGAGGATCTCGTCGGCGAGCGAGGCGAGGGGAGACTTCTCCATGGTGACTCCTTCAACGTGGTGCGGTCGGTGGGTGGTGCGGTGTGGTGCCCCCCCATCAGAACCGGTCGCACCTGCACCTGACCCGGCGTACCGCTGACACCTCGCTGACGGAAAGTGTCAGCGCCCTGGCGTCCCGGTCCCGGGAGCGCTGACCGATCATGGCCGCATGACCGAACTCGCCGGACTTCCCGGACTGGCCGGAATCGTCAGGCCGTTGACGACCCTCTACCTGGACCTGCACCGGCATCCCGAGCTGTCGGGCGCCGAGGAGCGCACGGCGGGCCGGTTCGCCGACTGGCTGGAGGCCGCGGGGTACGAGACCACGCGCGGGATCGGCGGGCACGGCGTCGCCGGGGTGCTGCGCGGCGGCGGGGGACCGACCGTACTGCTGCGGGCCGAGCTGGACGCCCTGCCGGTCCGGGAGACGACCGGGCTGGCCTACGCGAGCGAGGGCGCGGCGGCGCACGCGTGCGGGCACGACCTCCACCTGGCCGCGGCGGCGGGGGCCGCCTCGCTGCTGGCCCGGTCGCCACTGGCCCGGCAGGGCACGCTGGTCGTCGTGGGCCAGCCCGCGGAGGAGACCCTGGCGGGCGCCCGGGCCATGCTGTCGGACGGCCTGTACGAGCGCACCGGCGTCCCGGACGCCGTGCTGGCACAGCACTCGGCCCCGCTGCCCGCGGGGATGGTGGCCCACGGGTACGGGCCGATGACCGCGGGCAGCGTCACCTTCCGCATCGTGGTGCACGGCCGCGGCGGGCACGCGGGGGCCCCGCACCTGACGGTGGACCCGGTGGTGGCGGCGGCGCACGTGGTGACCCGGCTGCAGACGGTGGTGGCCCGGGAGGCGGCGCCCTCGGAGCAGGTCGCCGTCACGGTCGGCTCGTTCCACGCGGGCGAGCGGGCGAACGTCGTGCCCGAGCGGGCCGAACTGGCCGTCACCGTGAGGGCGGCCGGTGAGGCGGCCCTGGCGCGCGCGGCCGCGGCGGTGGAGCGGATCGTGCGCGCGGAGTGCGCGGCGGCGGACTGCCCCCGGGAGCCCGGGATCGTCCGCGTGTCCGCGTCCCCCGTCACCCATCCCGACCCGGCGACGACGGCCGCGGTACGGGGGGCCCACGTGACGGAGTTCGGCCCCGAGCGGGTGGCCATGTGGCCGCCGTCCCTGGCGACCGAGGACTTCGCACTGTTCGGCGACGCGGGGCGTGACCTGCACGGCGCGGAAGGGGTCCGCCTCGCCTACTGGATGTTCGGGGCCATCGGGCCGGCGGCCTGGGCGGCCGCGCCGGGGGCGACCGCGGCCCTGAAGCTGGCGGCGCTGCCCGCCAATCACGCGCCGGATTTCGCACCGGACGTGCGCACGGCGCTGCCGGCGGGCGTACGGGCGCTGACGGCGGCCGCCCTCACCTGCCTGACGGCTCCGGTGCCGTAGGCGCCGGGCCGGCCGGCGCGCGCACCGCCTCGCGCGATGCGGAGGGGGCCGGGACCAGCCGGGTCCCGGCCCCCTTCCGCCGGTCAGGCTCCGCTCGCCTCCAGCATGTCCTCGCGCTCGACGATCTTCACGCGCGCGCGGCCCTGGGGTTCGCCGAGGGCCTTCTCCGCGGCGTCGAGGCGGTACCAGCCGTCCCACGTCGTCCAGCGCACGCTCCGCTCGGCGAGGAAGGCCTCGACGGCCTCCGGTGCGGGCGCGGCCGGGGTGAGCAGCCGGCCTTCCGCATGGTCGGCGAGGAGGTTCGCGACGGTCTCGTTGGCGTCGCCCTTGGTGTGGCCGATGAGCCCGACCGGGCCGCGCCGGATCCATCCGGTGACGTACGTCGACGGGAGGTGCCTGCCGGCCTCGATCACACGGCCGCCCTCGTCGGGGACCGTACCGGTCTCCACGTCCCAGGGGAGCTTGGGCAGCTCGTCCGAGAGGTAGCCCACGGCGCGGTAGACGGCCTGGACGTCCCAGTCGGTGAACCGGCCGGTGCCCTTCACGTTGCCGGTGCCGTCGAGCTCGGTGCGCTCGGTGCGCAGTCCGACGACCTTGCCGTCCTCGCCGAGCACCTCCGTGGGCGACTCGAAGAAGTGCAGGAAGAGCTTGTGGGGGCGGTCGCCGATGTCGCGGATCGCCCAGTTCTCCAGGGTCTTGGCGACCATGTCCGCCTGCTTGTTGGCGCGGCGGGTGGCGATGGAACCGTCGTCGTAGTCGATGTCCTCGGGGTTCACGATGACCTCGATGGTGGGCGAGTGGTCCAGCTCGCGCAGCTCCATCGGGCTGAACTTGGCCTGCGCCGGACCGCGACGTCCGAAGACGTGCACCTCGAGCGCCTTGTTGGCCTTGAGGCCGGCGTGGACGTTCGGCGGTATCTCGGTCGGCAGCAGCTCGTCGGCCGTCTTCGCGAGGATGCGGGCGACGTCGAGGGCGACGTTGCCGACGCCGAGCACCGCGACCTTCTCGGCCTCCAGCGGCCAGGTACGGGGGACGTCGGGGTGGCCGTCGTACCAGGAGACGAAGTCCGCGGCGCCGTAGGAACCGTCGAGTTCGACGCCCGGGATGGTCAGCATGCGGTCGGCCGTGGCGCCCGTGGAGAAGATCACCGCGTCGTAGAACGAGTGCAGCTCGTCGAGGCTGATGTCGTTCGGGTAGTCGACGTTCCCGAAGAGGCGGACCTGCGGCTTGTCGAGCACCTGGTGCAGGGCGGTGATGATGCCCTTGATCCGCGGGTGGTCGGGGGCGACGCCGTAGCGGATCAGGCCGAAGGGCGCGGGCATCTTCTCGAAGAGGTCGATGGACACGCCGGGCTCGAGGGCGGTCTCGGACTTCAGCAGCGCGTCCGCCGCGTAGATCCCTGCGGGACCGGCACCGACGATTGCTACCCGCAGGGGGCGAGGCATGACGAAGTTCCCTTCGAGCGATGAACGAGGTGGATCAAGCAGAACCATAAACTGAGGTAACCCTAACCCAGCACCCCGTGGCCGTTTATGGCCCCATAACCAAACCTTATGCCTCCCCCAAGCTATGCTTGGAGCCTTGCATTCCGGTCGCGTTCCACTGGAGGAGCGCCCGCCCGGTGAGCGCACCCTCAGGGGGAACTCGCTGGTCAGCAGGCACCCGAGCTGACAGACTGAAACGGTTTGATCACCCCAGGAGGACGAATGGCAGACGAAACAGACACCCCGCAGGACGAATCGCCGGCCGAGGAGGCCAAGCGCAAGTTCCGGGAGGCGCTGGAGCGCAACGCGGCGAATGCCCAGTCCCAGCAGGCGCACCAGAGCCGGGCGAAGGTCCAGGGATCCAGCAGCGGCCCCGGCGGCAAGAACAAGAAGGTCCGCCGCAAGACCGGCTGACCCTCCGCCCCGAGGAGCTCAGTCTCGCCGCCCCGGCGGCGGGACCGGGCCGCCCGCCGCACCCCGGGGCGGCCGGTGTGCCAAATGGGCCACCCGGGTGAGTGGGGATAACCACGAGCACCTACAGCAGTTGATCAGCGCGTCCCGCCGAGGGCAGCTATCTCATGCGACAGTGCGACAGAAGGATCCCCCACATGTTCAAGAAGTTCATGGCCACCGCCGCGGTCACCGCCTCCGTACTGGGCGCGGGCGCCGCCGCAGCCTCCCCGGCGATGGCGATCGGCAACGACAACGGCGTCAACACCGTGAACGGCAACGGCGCCGCGCAGATCTACGGCAACCAGGCCACCGAGGGCCGGATGAGCCCGCAGCTCGGTGCGATCCAGGGCTCGCTGAACAAGCTCTGCGTCGGCCTTCCGG
Source organism: Streptomyces sp. NPDC058646 (assembly GCF_042716875.1). Lineage (NCBI taxonomy): Bacteria > Bacillati > Actinomycetota > Actinomycetes > Kitasatosporales > Streptomycetaceae > Streptomyces > Streptomyces sp. NPDC058646. The sequence continues at coordinate 29,333 of NZ_JBHXRK010000020.1, forward strand.
CCAAGGTCAACGCCCAGTCCCTGGTGGCGGTCCTCGCCAACATCGGCGTCCAGGACGTCAACATCCTGTCGAACCCGCAGAACCAGCAGTGCACCGAGAACTCCACCCAGGCCAAGGGCGACGAGTCGCTCTCGCACATCCTGGAGAACATCCCGGTCCTCTCGGGCAACCTCTCTGCGGGCAGCTGACCTGCGGCCACGGCTCCGGCGCGACCCCCGCGCCGGAGCCGTGGCACGGAATCACCACGAGATCCCCATGGTCTAGACCTTGACAGGTCCAGACCATTTTCGCTTCAGTGGCGTAGTTGCCGCCCCACGGCAACTCCCCCCACTGAAGGAGCAGTTACGTGATACGTGCGTTTCGCCACCGTGCCCTGTCCATGGTCGCCGCCGCGGCCGTCACGGTCGGCCTCGCTCTGACCTTCCCCTCCTCCTCCGCCTCCGCGGCGCCCGCCTGCGCCGGAGCGTGGGGCTCCTCCGCCGTCTACACGAACGGCATGAGCGCCTCGTACAACGGGCACAACTGGCAGGCCAAGTGGTGGACCCAGGGCGAGACGCCCGGCACCACGGGGCAGTGGGGCGTCTGGTCGGACCAGGGCGCCTGCGGTGGGGGCGGCGGGCAGGACCCCGACCCGGGCAACCCCTCCGGCTTCGTGGTCTCCGAAGCCCAGTTCCAGCAGATGTTCCCGAACCGGAACCCCTTCTACACCTACAACGGCCTGGTCGCGGCCCTGTCGGCGTACCCGGGCTTCGCGCAGACCGGTGACGACACCGTGAAGCGGCGCGAGGCCGCCGCCTTCCTCGCGAACGTCTCGCACGAGACGGGCGGCCTGGTCCACATCGTCGAGCAGAACACCGCCAACTACCCCCACTACTGCGACGCGACCCGGCCCTACGGCTGTCCGGCCGGCCAGGCCGCCTACTACGGACGCGGCCCGATCCAGCTCAGCTGGAACTTCAACTACAAGGCCGCCGGTGACGCCCTCGGCCTGAACCTGCTCGCCAACCCCTACCTGGTCGAACAGGACCCGGCCGTCGCCATGAAGACGGCGCTCTGGTATTGGAACACCCAGAACGGGCCGGGCACGATGACCGCCCACACCGCCATGGTGAGCGGCGCGGGCTTCGGCGAGACCATCCGCTCGATCAACGGGGCCCTGGAGTGCAACGGCGGCAACCCGGCGCAGGTCCAGAGCCGCATCTCCACCTACCAGCGCTTCACGCAGCTGCTCGGGGTCACGCCGGGGAACAACCTCGGCTGCTGACGGCCCGGCCCGGGGCTCAGCGGCTGCCGCTGAGGGCGGTGGCCAGCTGAGCCCTGGAGCGGACGTTGAGCTTCTGGTAGATGCGGGTCAGCCGGGCCTCGACCGTCTTGACGCTGACGAACAGCTTCGCCGCCGCCTCCTGGTTGCTGGCGCCCCGGCCGACGAGCACGGCGAGACGGACCTCGGCCTCCGTCAGCGAGGCGACCGCTTCGGCCCCGTTCCCCTCCCCGGGTCCGGCGGCCGGTTCCCGGGCGAGTTCCGCCCAGGGACCCGCCCCGGCCCCCTCGAACTCCCCGGCCGCGGCCAGGAGGGCGGCGCGGGCCGGTGCTCGCCGCCTGCGGCGCCGTTCCACCCGGGCGAGGGCCAGCAGCGTCCGGCCCCGTTCCAGCGGTAGCCGGAGGGCGGCGAACCGCTGCTCCGTCGCCTCCAGGAGGGCGACCGCGGCGTCGGCGTCGCCCTGGGCCGACAGGCACAGGCCCCGGGCCCGGTCGAGGGCGGCGACCACCCCGGCGCGTCCGAGGCCGCGGGCGGTCCCGTGGACGCAGTCGAGCAGCCGGGCGGCCTCCTCCGGTGCGTCCGCGGCGACCAGCGCCTCGGCCAGGTCACCGTGCCAGCGCAGGACGGAGGGGTCCACCACCTGCTGGGCGGACTCCAGTGCGGCGACCCGGCGCAGGGTGGCCACGGCCTTGGCCGCCTCGCCGGTGGCCAGTTCGACCAGCCCGAGCGCGTGCAGGCTGCGCGAGAGGAACACCTGGTCGTGCTCCTCCTCCGAGGCCTGGATGCCGCGCCGGGCGTACCCGGCGGCCCGCGCGAAGCTGCCGCCCATCGCCTCGGCCATCGCGGCCACGTACCAGGCGGGTCCGGGCGACAGCCCGGCCTCGATCGTCAGCTCCAGGGCGCGCCGGGCGTGGGTGGAGGCGGCCTCGCACCGGCCGCCGCGCAGTTCGACCTCGGCCAGGCTGCGCAGGACCTCGAAGACGTCCTCGGCGGACCCGGTGCGCTGGACGGCGGGCAGCAGCACCATCAGCAGCCGGCGGGCGTCGGCGAGGCGGTCGTCGAAGAGGGCGTGGCGTACGGCGAGGTAGCGCGGGGCGTTGCGCATGCCGAGGGGCACTTCGGGCGCCGGCAGGGCGAGTGCCTCGGCCAGGATGTCCTCGGCGTCGGGGTCGCCCAGGATGCGTCCCATGCGGGCCCGGACCGTGAGGGCCATGGCCTCGGCGACCTGGTCGCCGCCCTTGGCCGCGAGCGCCCCGGCCTCGGCGGCCGCGTCGCGGGAGCGGACGGGGTCGCCGTCGCTGAGGTTGTGCTTCCAGGCGATCCGCAGCTGGACGGCCGCTTGCAGGGCGGGGTCGCCCTCGGCGTCGACCATGGCGTGGGCGAAGGTCTCCTCCAGGGTGCCGAGGGCCTGCCCGGCGGCGTCGATCACGGCGAGCCGGGCCCGTACCCGGTCAGCCGGGGAGGCGTCGCGGGCCAGTACGGCGCGGGTGGCCCGGCGGGCGAGGTCGGCGCGCCCGGCCCACCCGGCGTCCTCGGCGGCGGCGACGAGCCGGGCCAGCTCCTCCCCGGCCAGGTGGTGCGGCGTGCGCTCCGCGGCGAGCAGGCCCAGTTCGGCGGCGAGGGCCCGCTGTCCGCGGCGGCGGCAGGCGGCGGCCGCTTCGGTGATCTCGGCGGCGAGCCACTCGTCGGGGGTGTCGACGGCCAGCGCACGGTGGCGTACGGCCTGGACGGGGTCGTCGACGGCGGCGGCCAGGGCGGCGTGCCCGGCGGCCCGCTCGGGCCAGCCGGCGTCGGCGGCGAGCGCGGTGGGCAGCGCGCCCGCGGTGAACTCGACGGCGCCGTCCTCCCCCACGCTGACGAGCGCGGCCCGTTCCGCCTCGGCCAGTTCCGCCTCCGCGTCCGGCCGGCCCGCGCGGCGCAGCAGGGCGGTGGTGGGGCGGGTGGCGAGGGCGGCGAGCAGCAGGGTCCGGCGGGACCGGGCGGGGGCGGCGGCGAGGAGGCGGCGGGCCACCTCGCGGGCCGGTCCGGAGACGGGCAGGGTGTCGGCGTGGTGCGCGCTGCCGACGCGGGCTTCGGCGAGGGACTGGCCGAGGGCGAGGGCGAGACGGGGGTTGCCGCCGCTGGCCTGGTGGATGCGGCCGGCGAGGCGGGCGGGCAGGCCCCGGCGCACCAGGAGTTCGGCGACCTCGTCGGCGCCGAGCGGGGGGACGGGGATGGCCGGGGTGCCGGCGCCGCAGAGGGCCTCGCCGACTGCGGCCCCGCCCTGGACGCATTCGGCGACGAGGACGCGTACCCGGGGCGGGGTGAGGCGCAGTGCGAAGCGGAGCAGGTCGGTGCTCTCGGCGTCGAACCACTGGGCGTTGTCCAGGACGAGCAGGACGGGCTGGCGGCCGGAGAGGGTACGGAGCACTTCGACGACGGCGAGACGCAGGGCGACGTGGTCGCGGCCTGCGCGGGGGGCGTCGGCCTCCCGGCGGAGCAGGGCGATGGCGGTGCGCTGGGGGCCGGAGAGCCGTTCCAGTGCGGCGCCCGGGACGGAGGCCAGCAGCGCGGCCGCGGATGCCTCGGGTATCCACCGGTCGGCGGCCTCCGGGGCGAGACGGAGCACCGTCTCGCGGCGGGATTCCGCGGCGGCGGCGACGGCGCGGACCACCTCGGTCTTGCCCGCTCCGGCCGGTCCCGTCAGCAAGGCCCGCCCGTGCGTGGTCAGCGCGCGGTCGACCGCCTTGATCAGTTCATCGTGCCCGACGCTCGTGTCAGCGTGCCCCGTCGCCGCCACCACGCACAGCCACCAGCCTCTCGGTCCCCAGCTCCTGTGCCTTTCCTGTGTGACGCGACAATACGAGGTCGGATGCCGGACGGACCCGGATTGTGACGCAGAATTCAGTCAGCCGACAGGAAACACCGTCGGACCTGCCGATACGAGGTGTATAGGCAGGTCCGCCGAGTGGGATTGGTCCGTACTATCGGCCCGTCAGGCCGAGTTGAGGAGCCGGATCCGGTCGGAATGACCGGATCAGAAGCCGAGGCTCCAGGAGTCGATCTTGCCGGTGTCGCCGCCGGCGTTGTCGTTCACGCGGAGCTTCCAGGTGCCGTTCGCGACCTCGGAGGAGGCGTTGACGGTGTAGGTCTGGCTGATGTTGTCCGCGCTGCCGCCGGCCCGGTTGTGCAGGACGTAGACGGAACCGTCGGGGGCGACCAGGTCGACCTTGAGGTCACCGGTGTAGGTGTGCGCGATGTTCACGCCCACCTTGAGGGCGGCCGGGGCGTTGCCGGTGACGCCGCTGACGGTGATCGGGCTCTCCACGGTGGCGTTGTCACCGATGGCGAAGTCCGCGGTGTTCTCGAAGGACGGGGTGACCGGACCGGAGGTCACGGCCGCGACGGTCGCGGCCGCGTCGGCGAGACCGGCGCCGCAGCCACCGGTGCAGGTACCGGCCAGCGGGCGGGCGTTCGTCTTGATCGCCGACTCGATCTGGGCCGGGGTCAGCGCGGAGTTCGCCGACTTCAGCAGCGCGGCGAGGCCCGCGACGTGCGGGGCGGCCATGCTGGTGCCCTGGAAGGGCTTGTAGATCTCGCCGCCGGGGGTGGTGGTGCCGGCGTTCAGGGTGGAGAGGATGCCGTTCTCGGGGGTCGTGACCGTGCCGGGCGTGTCCGTGGCGCGGCGGGTCTCACCGCCCGGGGCGGCGACGTCGATGATCGCGCCGTAGTTGGAGTAGAAGGAGCGGTCGCCGGTGCGGTTGCTGGCGGCCACGTTGACGACGTTGTTGCAGCTGGCGGGCGAGAAGCCGGCCGCGTCCGCGTTGCTGTTGCCCGCGGCCACGACGACGGTGGTGCCCCGGCCGACGGCGGCGTTGATGGCGTTCTGGTAGGACGCGGTGCAGGCGCCCGAGCCGCCGAGGCTCATGTTGATCACCTTGGCGGGCGTGGCGTTCGCCGGGACGCCCTGGACGGAGCCGCCGGAGGCCCAGGTGATGGCGTCGACGATGTCCGAGGTGGCGCCGCCGCACTTGCCGAGGACGCGGACGGGCTGGATCTTGGCGCCGTACGCGATGCCGGCGATGCCCTTGGCGTTGCCGGTGGACGCGGCGATGGTGCCCGCGACGTGGGTGCCGTGCCAGGAGGAGTCACTGGCCTTGGAGCCGATGCCGCACTCCCCGGCAGCGCTCCAGTCGCCCTGGTCCGCCGGGTTGGCGTCGCGGCCGTTGCCGTCGCGGGCACCTGAGGCGCTGGTGATGAAGTCGTAGCCGGCGACCACGTTCGCGGCGAGGTCGGAGTGGGCGACGTAGCCGGTGTCGAGGACGGCGACGGTGACCCCGGTGCCGGTGGTCCTGTCCCACGCGGCGGGGACGTTCATGCCCGCGGTGGGTTCGAAGAGGTCCCACTGCTTGGCGTACTCGGTGTCGTTCGGGGTGGCCAGCGCGTAGGCGCGGGAGTCGGGCTCGACGTAGGCGACGTCCGGGTCGGCCCGGAACTGCGCCATGACGTCGGCGGCCTCGGCGGGGGCGACGGTGCCGCCCAGGTTGACGAGGGCGGCACCGGTGCCGAGGCGGCGGTCGAACTTCGCCTTCTTGCCGGCCTTCTTGCCCTTGGCGGCGGCGTCGTCGGCGGCCGCGGTGTTGGAACTGGCTTCCGTCGCCGTGGACTTGTATCCGACGATGAGGTTCTCGACCGGCGCGGTGGGGGTGACCGCGGCGGCGGTCGGGGCGGGGGCCGGGGCCTCGGCGGCCACGGCCACCGAGGCGGTGGCGGAACCGGCGAGCAGGGTGACGGACATCGCCACCACGGATATGAGCCTTCGTCTGGATGCGTGCACGGTGTTCCCTTTCGCGGGCCGCTTCCGGGCAGGCCGGAGCGGCCGGTCGGTGCAGTGTGGGAGGTGAACCGGCGGCCACGGGGCCGGGGCGGGCTGGTCGAACCCGCCCCGGTCACCGTCAGCGCCACGCTGCCCGTCCACGACGGCGGGCCGGGCAACGGCGTGACCGGCGATCCCCCCGGCCCGGCCGCATCGCGCCATGTGGGGTTGGAGCGTGGGCGGTCGGACTGGGGAAGGTCGCCGGTGGGCAGACAGTAGGCAACGTGGCGGTGAACCCGATACGGGGAAAACCCTTGTCCGGCCCCTGCCGCTCCCCAGGGGCTCCCCGGGGGGGGCCGCACGGACGGGGTGGCGGACGGGCGCGCCGGCCCGCTACCGGCCTTCGGAGAGCTTGCGGAACCAGGTCCAGCTGGTCTCGTTCGGCTCGCTCCACTTCTCCGGGGCGTGGGCGAACGCGGGGTGGTGCCCGGCGACGTACGCGCGGGTGCGCTCCGGGACCTCGGCGTAGGACTCCAGCTTGCGGCCGCGGCAGTGGAAGGTGAGACCGCCCGGGCGGGCGCCCCGTTCCATCCAGGGGAGCCACGGGGACATCCGCGTCCACGACATGGTGGAGGGCACGCTCACCGCGTCGGTGGCCAGGACGGACGCGGGTGCGAAGAACTGGAAGAGCTCCAGGGCCCGGTAGGTGTCGTCGGCCGAGTTCTGCGGGAACTCGGCCACGGGCAGCGGGGACGGATAGGCCAGCGGGATCTCCAGGCTGAAGCAGACCTGTTCGCCGAGGTCCGTGACGGGCACGGGGAAGGGGCGCCACTTCTGGTTGGCGGGGTCGTTCCAGACGTGGACGACCCGCTTGCCCTCCCAGGTCTCCAGGATCTCCCGGGTGAGGGGGTCCAGGTAGAAGGCCGCCTCCCGGGAGAGCAGCCGGTAGCCGCCGCTCTCCTCGTCGGTGACGAGGCGGGCGACATTGAGTCCCTCGAAGCCGAAGATGCGCTGATAGGGCTCGCCCGGGGCCCAGGAGTAGACGTCGCCGGACCACCAGAAGGTCACCTCCCGTCCGTCGAGCGAGGCGCGGGTGCGGGCGAGGGCGTTCAGGAGCTCGGCGGGTGTCATACGGCGTACTGTGCTGGGTCGTTGTACGGGTCGGCAACCGTCCGCTACCGGTACCGAACGGCAGTTATGGCGCATGGCGTGATCTCCAGGGATACAGGGTGCAACGGCGTCCGCCCTGCGGATGACAGGTTGACTGGGGTGGCGCCACCGGTGACCGTGACCGCATGGGGAACGAACACCGCCTGCTCACGCTCGTCGTCTGCCTGGTGCTGGGGGGCGGGCTGCTCGCCGCCGTCCTGGGCGCCTCGCGTGCGGCCGGCCCCCGGCACGGGGCGGGCCCGGCCCCTGCCGACTCCGTGGACATCCGCGACGTTCCGCGCACCCCGGACCACGCCCCCTCCCCCGGCCCCGACGCCTCGACCGGCTCGGTGGTGGTGGACTGCGGCCGCAACGAGCAGGGCCACTACAACGAGGACAACCTGGTCGTCTCGCCCGGCCTGCCCTCCGGGGCACACCACACGCACGCGTACGTCGGGAACCTCTCCACGGACGCCATGTCGACCGACGCCTCCCTGGACGCGGCCGCCACCAGCTGCGCGGGCGGAGACCGCTCCACGTACTACTGGCCGGTCCTGCGCCGCCCGGACCGCCCGGGCACGCGCCCCCACGAGACCTCGGCGGGCCACGGCAACACGGGCGAGATCGTGCCGGAGGCCTCGGTCGTGGTGGAGTTCCGCGGCAACCCGACGAGCCAGGTGGTTCCCATGCCGCGCTTCCTGCGCGGGGTGACGGGGGACGCCGTCGCGTACACGGCGGGCAGCGAGGCGGACGTACGGGCCCGCTGGGGCTGTTCGGGTTCCCCCGACCGGACCACCACCCGCTACCCCCGCTGCCCCGAGGGTGACCTGCTCACCCGCACCCTGACCTTCCCCAGCTGCTGGAACGGCCTCGACACGGCCGGCGCCGGGCACCGCTCGCACCTGCGGTTCCCCTCCACGGACGGCGTCTGCCCCCGGAGCACCTTCCCCGTGCCGGAGCTGCGCGTCTCCTTCACGTACGCCCTCCCGGCGGGCGCGCCCATCGCGCTCGACTCCTTCCCCGAGCAGCGGCACAGCCCCAGGACGGACCACGCGATGTTCGTGAACGCGATGACCGACGAGCAGATGGCCGCGGTGGTCGACTGCCTCAACACCGGCCGCACCTGCCGGAGCTGAGTGACGTACGTCACATGAACCGTCGGCGTACCGGGGGCGTGTTCCGACCGCACCAGGTACGCGCGAAAGACGGAGAGGGTGAGATGGCCGGACCACTGTGGCCCCGCACTCGGCGGGGCTCGACCGATGAGGCTCTGATCAAGTCGGTCTACGAGGAGCACGGCCAGGCCCTGCTCGCGTACGCCACCCGGCTGACCGGGGACCGGGCCGCCGCCGAGGACGTCGTCCAGGAGACCCTGATCCGGGCCTGGCGGCATACCGAGGTCCTGGTCAACGGGAAGGGATCGGTGCGCGGCTGGCTGCTCACCGTGGCCCGCAACATCATCACCGACCGGTACCGGGCCAGGGCGGCCCGGCCCCCGGAGGTCTCCGGGGAGGCGTCCGTTCCCCCGGTGGAGGCGGACCACGCCGACTCCGTGGTGGACTCCATGACGGTCCTGGGGGCCCTCGACCAGCTGTCCCCGGAACACCGGGACGTCCTCAAGGAGTTGTACTACCGGCAGCTCAGCGTCGCGGAGGCCGCGGACAGCCTCGGCATCCCGGCGGGCACGGTCAAATCGCGCTCGCACTACGCGCTCAAGGCCCTGCGCGAGGTCTTCGTCGACGGCGCTGCCCGGGGGAACGGCTCCAGAAGAGGAAATCGAACGGGCAGGCCGCCCCAGCAGCCCGCCGGACTGCGTGAGGTGGTGGCATGAACCGGCAGCGACACGAGGAGGAACTGCTCGGCCCGTACGTGCTCGGCGTCCTGGACGGCGAGGAGACCCGGCGGGTCGACGAGCACCTGCGGAACTGCGTGCAGTGCCGGGAGGAGGTGGCCGCGTTGCGCGAGATGGAGCTGGCGCTCGGCGAGGTGCCCGAGGAGGCGTTCCTCGACGGACCGCCGCAGGGCGGAGACCTGCTGCTCCAGCGCACGCTGCGGCAGATGCGCGGGGAGCGGGCGGGCGCGCAGCGCCGCCGCCTGGGTCTCGCGGGACTGGCCGCGGCGGCCTCCATGGCCGCGGTGTTCTGGGCCGGCGCCCAGCTGGGCGGCGGGGATCCGGAGCCCCGGGCGCTGCCTCCGCAGCCCTCCCCGTCGGCCTCCGGGGCTCCTTCGCCGCCTCCGCCCGGGACCAGGGTGGCCTCGGCCACGGACCGGGCCACGGGTGCGCGGATGACCGTACAGATGACGCCCGCCAAGCAGTGGGTGCGGGTGAACGCCGCCGTGACGGGCATCCCGCCGGGCGAGCGGTGCCGGCTCGTCGTCGTCGCCAAGGACGGTACGCGCACCACCGCGGGCGGCTGGGTCGTGGGCGGCCAGGAGAACGGCGAGGGCAAGGGGGCGGCGCTGGACGGCTCGGCGGCCGTGGATCCCTCGGACGTCAGGGCGATCCTCGTCGAGAACGAGGCGGGCAGGGCGTTCGTGTCCGTACCGGTGTGACGGGTGTTCCCGTCCGGGCAGGGGGACGGGAACGTGACAGAGCCCGGGAGCATGTCCAGCTCCCGGGCTCCTGCTTGCCACCCAATCAGTTGCAGCTCGCGCTCTCGCGCACCCCCCGCTCACCACCGGGGGCGATCACGGGGCTACCTGAACAGGTAGCTCGACCCGGCCCAGCAGCTCGTTCACCCGCCGGGCCGGCAGCGCGCCGGAGAACGCGGCCGCACGTGGACATCGCCGGTCAGGACAGGTGGACCGGCAGGTCGAACAGGTCGTTCTGGGTCAGGACCGGCTTGTTGCGGAGTTCCTCGGGCGCCACGGCCAGGGCCAGGTCCGGGAAGCGGGCGTACAGGGCCGGGAGGGCGACCAGGGCCTCCAGCCGGGAGAGCGCGGCGCCGGGACAGACGTGCGGGCCGTGGCCGAAGGAGATGTGGCGGTTGGGGGTGCGGGTGACGTCGAACTCCCCCGCCGTGGCGCCGTGCTGCTCCTCGTCGCGGCCGATGGCGCCGAAGGAGACGACGAGCCCTTCGCCCTTCGGCAGGATCCGGTCCCCGACCTCGATGTCCTCGGTGGCGAAGCGGATCAGGACGTGCGAGGTCGGGGTGGACCAGCGCAGGGTCTCCTCGATCACGTTCTCCCAGGGGACCTCGCCCTTCAGGACGCGGGCCCGCTGCTCGGGGTGGGTCTGCAGGGCGACGACCGCGTTGACGATCAGGCTGATCGTGGTCTCGTGGCCGGCGGCGACCATCAGCTGGAGGGTGTTGGTGATCTCCTCGGTGGTCAGGTGGTCCCCGTCCTCCGAGGCGGCGATGAGCGCGCTGGTCAGGTCGTCGCCCGGGTTCTCGCGCTTGGACTCCACGATGCGGGAGAAGAGCGCGCCGAGGTCCGCCATCATCTGCGGCACCTCCTCGGGGCGGGTCTGCGTGGAGAAGAACTTCTCGAACAGCGCCTTCAACCGGGGGTGTTCGGCCGCGTCGACGCCCATCAGCTCGCTGATCACGTTCATCGGCAGGGGGTAGGCGAACTCGGCCTTCAGGTCGACGCGTTCGCCGGCCGGCAGGGCGGCCAGCCGGTCGAGCATGCCGGCCGTCAGCTCCTCGATGCCGCCCCGCAGCTTCTCCACCCGGCGTACGGTCAGGGCCTGTGCGACCAGGGTGCGCAGCCTGCGGTGCTCGGCGCCGTCGACGGTGAGCATCGAGCGGCCGGGGTTGGCGAGGCCGATCAGCGGCCAGTCCGCGGGTATCTCACCGCGCTGCCAGGCACCCCAGACGCCGATGTCCTTGACGACCCGGGAGTCGGTGAGCAGGGTTCGCGCCTCCGCGTGGCGGGTGACGGCGTAGACGCCGACGCCGCCGGGCAGGACGACCCGTACGAGCGGACCCCGGGCGCGCAGCAGGGCGCTCTCCGCGTCCAGGTCGGTGACGAAGGGGTCGAGGACGACGGGCGCGGCCTCGTCGGCGCCGGAGTGGTCGATCGGGCAGGTCATCGGGAGGCTCCAAGGGCGGGGGTCGGGGTGTAGGTCACCGGGAGTTCGGACAGTCCGCGCAGCCAGGGGGACGGGCGCCGGGCCAGTGCGGAGGCGGGGACCGCGAGGTCGACGTCGGGCAGCCGGTCCAGGAGGACTTCGATGCCGGTGCGCGCGATGACCTCGGCGACCTCCTGGGCGGGGAACGGGCAGCGGTGGTCACCGTGTCCGAAGGAGAGGAAGGCGCTGTTGCCGCCGGTGAGGGCGCCGGCGTCGGTGCGCACCTGCGGGTCGGCGTTGGCGGCGGCGAGGCCCAGCAGGAGCAGGTCGCCCTGGGCGATGCGGCGACCGGCGAGGTGGGTGTCGCGGGAGGCCCAGCGGCCGGCCACGTTCTGGGTGGGGGTGTCCTCCCACAGCACCTCGTTCATGGCCTCGCCGACGCTGTGCCGGCCGCCCGCCAGGGAGGCTTCGAAGCGGGGGTCGGTGAGCATGAGGCGGAGCGAGTTGCCGATCCAGTCGGCGGTGGGCTGGTGGCCCGCGGCCATCATCACCATGAGGTCCTGGGCGATCTCGTCCACGGAGAAGCCCGCCCGGTTGGCGAGCATGTGGGAGACGACGTCCGGGCCGGGCTCGGCCTGCTTGGCCGCGAGCAGGGCGTACATCGAGCCGCCGAGGTGGCGCTGGCCCTCCAGAGCCCCTTCACGGCCGTTGATCATGTCGTTCATGGCGGTGACGAGGCCTGGTCCCTGCTCGTCGGAGAAGCCGTAGATCCGGGCGAGGACGCGCAGCGGCAGGAGCATCGCGTACTCGCCGACGATGTCGCAGGCGCCCTTGCCGCAGAGGCCGTCGATCAGCTCGTCCGCGAACCGTTCGGCGTGGTCCTTGAGTTCGAACGGGTCCACGGACTCCAGCGCGTCGCTGATCACGGCGGCCCGCTCGCGGTGTCGTTCGCCGACGGTGTAGAGGATGGACGGCTGCTTGCGGCCGATCATCGGCAGGAGCGGCCAGTCGCCGGGGATGCGGTCCCACTGGTTCCACAGCTCGGAGTCCCGGGAGAAGAGCACCGGGTCGCTGGTGACCTGGTGCAGTTCGCGGTAGCCGAGGACGAGCCAGGCCGGTACGCCGCCGTCGAGGACGACCGGGGCGACGGCGCCGTGGTCGCGCCGCATCTCCCGGTACAGCCCGAGGGGGTCGGTCTGGAACCGGGGGCCGCTCAGGGGGACGGGCTGGGGCTCGGGCGCGGCGGGGGTGGTCACGGGGTGGGCTCCGGGGTCTTCGGCTGATGCGGCCGGGCGGCCGTCTGGAGGTGCTGGACGAGGGAGATCAGGACGTGCTTGGCCGACTCCCGGGAGCGGGCGTCGCAGAACACCAGCGGGACGTGGGGCGGGAGGTCCAGGGCCGCGCGGACCTGCTCCTGGCTGTGCTGCGGCCCCCCGAAGTCGTTGCAGGCGACGACGAAGGGGGTGCCGTGGTGTTCGAGGCGGTCGATGGCGTACCAGGACTCGGCGAGGCGGCGGGTGTCGGCGAGGACGACCGCGCCGAGGGTGCCGGAGAACAGCCGGTCCCACAGGAACCAGAAACGTTCCTGGCCGGGGGCGCCGAAGAGGTACAGCACGTTGTGCGCGTCGAGGGTGATGCGGCCGAAGTCGAAGGCGACGGTGGTCGCCTTCTTCGCCGCGATCCGGTCGGTGTCGTCGACGCCCTCGCCGGCCTGCGTCATGGTCTCCTCGGTGTTCAGCGGGCGGATCTCGCTGACCGAGCGGACCAGGGTGGTCTTGCCGACTCCGAACCCGCCCACGATCACGATCTTCAGACCGTTGTCGGCGGTGCTGAGCAGGGTCTGGCGACGCGGTTCGGGGATCGCGTCAGAGGCTGCGGAGTCCAACGAGCACCTGCTCCAGGATGTCGGGGTCGGGAAGGCGGTACGTCGTACGGGGGTGGCGGGCCCTGATGCGGCCGGTTCCGAGCAGGTCGGCGAGGAGGATCCGGACGATGGACACGGGCAGGCCCAGCCGGGCCGCGACCTCCACGACCGCCGTGGGGTACCGGCACATGCGCAGGATCGCCGCGTGCTCCGACTGCATGCCGGGGGCCGCGTCGCACTCGGCGACGATCAGCGTGACCAGGTCGAACGCGTCGGAACCGGCGCGGCTGCGGCCGCCGGTGAGGGTGTAGAGCCGGTCCGGGGAGTCGTCCCGGCCCGGTCTGCTCCTGCTCATCCCCGGGGCCGGGCGACGAGGTGCTCGCCGAGCTGCTCGACCAGTTCGGACATGTTGTGCCCGGCCAGGCCCGCGTCGGCTTCCTCGGAGGCGACGAGCGCGAGGTGCGCGCCCTCGCCGGCTTCGACGATGAAGAGGATCCCGCCGTAGAACTCGGCCATGGCGGAGCGGACGCCGCCGGTTCCGTCGCCGAACTCCATGGACGCCCCGTGCGAGAGGCTCTGGATGCCGGCGGCGATCGCGGCGAGCTGGTCGGCCTGGTCGACGGAGAGCTCCGGTGTGCGGCACAGCTTGAGGCCGTCGCGGGAGAGCACGAGGGCGTGCCGGGCGCCGGGGGTGCGCTCCAGGAGGCCTTCCAGGAGCCAGCTGAGCGTCTCGTCGGTGGTGGAGGCGGTCATTGCGCGGTGCCTTCCGGATGCTGGGGGGTCTGAGGGTTCTGGTGTCTCTGGGGGTGCGCGGGGTGCGCCGAGGGGCCGCGGACGGCCTCGCGGAAGGTGCCGAAGCGGGTGGCCGGCCGGTGCGCGCCGGTGGGGGTCTCGCCGGTACGGGGCGCCGCTTCGGCTCCGTCGGGGGTGCGCCCGGCTCCGGGCTGGGCGGCGGCGAGCGTCTGGCCGCGGCGGCGCTGGGGCAGCCCGCTCCCGCCGGACCCGGGGGCCGGGTCCGGCCCGGTCGCGGACCCGCCCTCGGCGGCGCGGGGTCCGCCCTGCGGGGCGGGGTCGTCGGCCCGTGCGTGCGTACGGTCGCCCGTGCGGCCGTCGCGGGCGGGCGCGGGCAGCACGGCCGGGGCGGGGGCGGGCTCCGGCGCGGCGGCGGTTGCCGGGGCGGGGACGGCTTCGGCCGGGCCGTGGCTGATCAGCTCCTGCGGCAGCATCATCAGGGCCCCGGTACCGCCGCGGGCCGAGGGCCGGAAGGACACGGTGAGCCCGTGCTTGCGCGCGAGGCGGCCGACGACGGCGAGGCCGAGCCGGGTGCCGGAGAGCCCGGCCAGGTCCAGCGATTCGGCGCTCACCGCCTGTTCGGCGCGGCGCAGCTGGACCTCGCTCATGACCAGGCCGCTGTCCTCGACGGTGATGACGATCCCGGCGGGCACCTCTTCCACGTACACGTGGACCTCGGCGGAGGGCGGGGAGAAGTTCGCCGCGTTGTCGAGGAGTTCGGCGAGGGCGTGCATGACGCCCTCGGCCGCGTGCCCGGCGACGGCGGCGTCGCTGGTGGAGTGCAGCCGGACCCGCTGGTATCCACCGATCCGCCCCATCGCGCCGCGCAGCACGGACTCCATCACGATCGGCTTGGCCCAGCGGCGGCCCGAACGGGCTCCGGTGAGCACGGCGATGGAGTCGGCGAGGCGGCCCGCCTGGGCGGTGCGGTGGTCGAGGTGGAGGAGGTCGCCGAGGACGTCCTCGTCGGCGTGCCGGTGCTCCATGTCGCGGAGGTCGGCGAGCATGCCGGTGGCGAGGGCCTGCATACGGCCGGCCGCGTTGGCCGCGGCGGCCATGGCGGCGGCCCGGCCGGACTCGGCGCGGCGCAGCTCGTCGGCGAGGTGCTGGCGGGATGCCGCCCCGGTGGCGGCCAGCGTGTCGAGCTGGGCGGCGTGGGCGGCCGCCAGGCGGTCCAGTTCCGCGGAGTGGGCGGCGGTCAGCCTGTTCCGCTCGGCGGTGTGCGCGGCCGCGTCGCGGGCGGCGTCGGCGGTCAGCCGGGCGATGTGGGCGTCACGGGCGGCGAGTTCCCCGCCGAGACCGGATATCCGGCGGCGCAGCAGCCGGGCCGTGCGCGTCGACCAGACGACGGCGAAGGCCGCGACGGCGAGCAGCAGGACGCCCGCACCGGAGAACCAGGCGAGGGGGACGCGGACGGCCGGGGGGGCCGCGGCCACCGCCGCCGTGCAGACCGCACCGGTGACCGCTGTGGTGATCAGCAGGGCGAGCGCGGAGGGGCGGAGTGGAGAGGAGGGCGCCGTCATCGATCAAGGCCTCATACGGGGCGGGAGGAGATTGGTTTCCTGGGATAACGAGGGCCAACTATAGGAGAGTTATTGATCGATTTGGAAAGTACTTGGCCACTCTCACGTTCCGTAATGGCTGATAGAGGACGTTCCGGATCCGATCGCCGTCGCGCGGCGCACCGGCGACCACCCCCGGACGCCACTCCCCCGCCACCCCCGCCCCGGTGCGAGACGGACCGATCATCACATTGCGGTCCATGACATCCTGTGACGTCACAACTCGCCGGGCGGAATCGGCGGACGTCCGGGGAATTTGGGGAAGGTCGATGAGGCTCTGCTTCCTGGTGGAAGAGCACTACCGCCACGACGGCATGCCGAACGAGGTGATCGGGCAGCTGACCGCGTGGGGTCACCGGGTGGACGTGGTGCGGCCGGGCGGCTCGCTCCTGCGCATGTCCGAGGTGGTGGACGCCGGGGCACACGACGCCTGGGTGCTCAAGACCGTGTCCGGCGGACCCGGGCTGACCCTGCTGGAAGCCGCCGCCGCGGCCGGGGCGACCACGGTCAACGACGCCCGCTCGATCCGGGGCGTACGGGACAAGGCGCTGGCCGCCGCCATCGGGCGCGGCCGGGGGCTCCCGCTGCCGCCGACGTACGCGGTGGCCCGTCCCGAACTGCTGCGGGAGATACCGGCATCGGAGTACCCCCTGGTCGTCAAACCCGCCGACGGCAGCTCCGGGCGGGCCGTGCGCCTGGTCTCCACCCCCGAGCGGCTGGAGGCGATGCTGCCCGTCCTGGCGGGCGAGGGCATGCTCATCGCCCAGCCCTACGTGCCCAACCCGGGCACCGACCTCAAGGTGTACGGGGTCGGCGGCGAGCTGTTCGCGACCGAGCGCTGCTCCCCCCTGCACCCGGACCCCACGGTGCGCGAACGCCGCGTACCCCTGTCCGCGGAGGTCGCCGCGATCGCCGCGCAGGTGGGCTCGGTGTACGGGCTCGACCTGTACGGGGTGGACGTGCTGCTGGGCCCGGAGGGACCGGTGGTCGTCGACGTGAACGACTTCCCGAGCTTCCGTCAGGTGCCGGACGCGGCGGCGCGGGTCGCCCGGGCGGTCCTCGGACTGGCCCGGGCGGGCGGCTCCGCGGCCCCCTGCCTGCGGCCGTACCCGTCACTGCCCGTACCCATCCCGGCGCAGGCCTCCGCGGGAGCCGGTGACGGCGCGTGAGGATCGGCCTGATCACCCCGGAACCCGGCCATCCGCTGCTGGCGGCGGCCTCGGGCCTGCTGGCCGGCGAACACACCGTCGAGGCACTCGACCCGCGGACGTCGGACGTACCGCGCCGGCCGGCCGACGTGTACCTGCTGAAGACGGGGACCCCCCGGGCGCTGGACCTCGCACGGCAGCTGGAGCAGCGCGGGGCCACGGTGGTGAACACCGCGGCGGCGACCGCGCTGTGCCAGGACCGGACGCGGATGGCGGAGCTCGCCCGGCGGTCCGGCCTGCCCTTCGCCGCCACCCGGACCTTCGCCTCCCTCGCCGCATGGGCTTCCGGCGCCCAGCTCTCCTCCTCCGTGGTGGTCAAGAGCCGGCACAACCGCCGGGGCGACCTGGTCGCCCGCGTGGACGGCCCCGCCCAGCTGGCCCGGCTGCGGACGCCCTGGGCCCAGGAGCCCGTGGTGGTCCAGGAGTTCGCGCCCAACAGCGGCTGGGACCACAAACTGTGGGCGGTCGGGGGCCGGGTCTTCGCGGCCCTGCGCCGTTCCGAGCTGTCCCCCGGGGGACGCGGCCCCGACCGGCCGCTGGAGCCCGGGGAACTGCCGGCCGGCTGGGCCGACCTGGTGCACCAGGTCGGCACGGTGTTCGCCCTGGACGTCTACGGCGTGGACATCGTCGACACCGGCGGCGGGACACCGCTGATCGTCGACATCAACGCCTTCCCCGGCATCCGGGGCCAGGCGGGCGCCCCGGAGGCCCTGGTGGCCCTGACCCTGCGCCGGGCGTCCGGGGCTCCGGGGCCCGCGTAGCGCCACGCCCCGGCGGACGGCCCGCAGAGGCCCGGACGGGGAATGGGCGGGACGCGCGGGGTCCGGGCCGGTGTCGCGGCACCGGACGGCGCCGGGCCCGGCGAGGATCGGGGCATGGGCGTCGTCCTGCCGGTCCTCTTCGCGCTGTTCGCGGCGCTGAGCAACGCGCTCGCCACCGTGCTCCAGCGGCGGGCCGCCCTCACCGTGCCGCAGAGCGCAGGCTTCCGGGCCGGGCTGGTCCTCGACCTGGTGCGCAGGCCGCTGTGGCTCGCCGGGATCCTGGCCGTGATCGCGGCCGGCGTCGGGCAGGCCCTGGCACTGGCCACGGGCGCACTGGCCCTCGTCCAGCCCCTGTTCGTGCTGGAGCTGCCGCTCGCCCTGCTCATCGCCTCGCTGATGGCCCGCCAGCGGCTGTCCGGGACGCTGTGGCTGGCCGTGGCGGGGGTGGTGGCCGGACTCGGGATCGTCCTGGTCGCCGCCTCGCCCGACGGCAACCGCACGCACGTGCCGCTCGACCGGTGGAGCCTGTCCCTGGCCGTGTGCGCCGCCGTGGTCGCCGCCCTGACCGCGGCCGGACTGAGCCGACCCCCGGGCCGGGCCCGGGCAGGCTGCCTCGGCGCCGCCACCGCCGTCTGCTACGCGCTCACGGCCGCCCTGATGAAGTCCTCCGTGCACATCCTCGACGAGCGGGGCATCGGCGCGTTCCTGACCACCTGGCAGACCTACGCCTTCGGCGCGACCGGCATCTGCGCCCTGCTGCTCCTCGAACACGCCATGCAGGGCGGCCCCCTGGTCGCCTCCCAGCCCGCACTGACCCTCGGCGACGCGGGCGTCAGCGTCGCGCTGGGCGTGGTCCTCTACGAGGAGCACCTGCGGGCCCACTGGTGGGTGCTCCCCCAGCTGCTGGGCCTCGCCCTCATCTGCGCCGGGGTGTACGCCCTGGCCCGGGCGGGGACGGGCGCACCCTGACCGGCCGCCGCCCCGGCCCGCCCCGTGGGGCTACTTGATGACCTCGACCTTCTTCTCCCCGGCGGGGGCCGCGTAGGCCGGGGAGCCCGCGCCGAACACGGTGACGGCGTGCTGCCGCACGTGCCCGGACACGAACTCGCTGGGGTGGTCGAGGCGGTGGGGGCGGGCGGGACCGGACGGCGGCCCGGGGACCGGGTGCCCGCTCCGTTCGTCTGCGTCTGCGTCAGCTGTCCCGACTGCACGGCCGGCGACCACAGCTCTCGGCCGTGATGGTCGCGACGGCGGCCGGGGCCGTACGGGAGGTCACCGGCGGCGCGCACCCCTCGCTCGACGCCCTGGGGCCGCCCGTGACCGCCGCGGCCTCGGTGGCGGGGCTGCGCCCGGCGCGGCCGCCCCGTGCAGGTCGGCCACGGGATGGCCGCGCACGCCTACCCGCCGATGATCGAGATGGTCCGGGGCGGCCTGCTGGGCCCGGACCTGCCGGGCGGTGAGGCGGGGCCCGCCCGGGAGGCCGCCCGGGCCCGGGCCGGCTCCCGCGCCTGCCGAGCCGGACCCCCGCGGGTCAGACAGGGCTGCCGCTGCGCCGGCGGCGTAGACGGACCGTGACCAGGACGGCTCCCGCCGCCAGTACGAGGGTTCCGGACACGGTCAGGAACCAGACCGGTATGCCGTCCCCGACCGTGAGCAGCTCGTTCCGGTAGATCACCCGCCGGTACGGCGTGTCCTTCGCGGTGGCGCGGAGCTCGTGGTCGGCGTCGATGCGCCCCGGCTCGGGGAATTTCTGGTCGATCGCGGTCAGGAACACGGGATTGCCGCCCGTGAGGCCGGCGAGCGGGCCGGCCCCGGGGGCGACGGTTCCCGCGAAGGTCACCTTCGGTGCGTTCCCGCCGATCGGGGAGACGGGTTCCATCCGGTGGTCGGCCAGGACGTACAGGCCGAGGGACTGGGGCGTCTTGGCCATCCGCGACAGCCTCATCGGGTAGACCAGCCGGTCGCTGTCGAAGCGGATGCTGAGCGGGTCCAGTTCGCCCCGCAGCGGACTGCCCGCCTCGCGCGGGGCGAGGCGTACGGCGACGTACTCCCACTTCTGGTCCACGTACGGCCTGACCTCCTCGGCGAGGCGGTCGGGGAGCTGGAAGCCGTTCTCCTCCAGCCAGGTGCGCAGGGCGTCCGGGTCGCCGGCGGTCAGCCGGGCCACGTCGAAGTCGCCGAGCTGCTCGCGGCCGACGACCCCGACGCCCTGCTCCCCGCTGCCCGGCAGGGGTGCGCCCGCGCTGTCGCGGCTGCCGGAGGAGAAGGGCCAGTCGTCGTCCCGCGGCCAGAAGTAGCTGCGCGTCCGGTACTCGGGCCCGGTCATGCGGGCGAGCTCGTCGAAGACCTTCCCGTCGCCCAGTTCCACGGTGGCCCGCCCGGGCACCGGCATGATCCATGCGGCCCTCCGGGCGTCGCCGCCGACGGTGAACCGCATCACGATCTGCTCCGTGCGGCCGTCCCAGCGCACGACGGACGTCTCGCGCTCGACCCCGATCCGGGACCGGCCGTCGGGAACCATCGCCCCGCAGCCGCAGGCGTACGCCGGGCTGATGAGCGAGCCCAGCTGGGTGGCGAGCAGGGCGAACAGCAGGGCGAGGACTCTTCGTTTCATGGGCACGGGATCTCAGACGAGGGCCCGCGGCTTCCGGTTCCGTGCCCTGGTCAACGCGGTGAGGAGGGTGCCTCTGGCCCCCGGCGTGACCGAATCGCATACTCCTCCCATGAGAGGGATGGACAAGCCGCGCAGCAGCCCGTTGGTACCGGATGCGGTGGCGGACGAGATCGCGCGGCACGACTGGGATTCCGTCGAGTGCGGCTGCGGGCGTTCCGCGCTGCACCTGGAGGAGACGCTGTGGGCTGCGGCGGAGGGTCATCCGGCCGCGTTCCGCGCGCTGGAGGGGCACGCCTTCGCGGGGACGCGGCTGGCGCCGCCCGCTCCGGCGGTGTCCGGGGTGCTGATGGCCGTGTGGACCGCGGGTCCGCCGCGCAGGGCCACCCGCGAGGCACTGCTGTGGACGTTGCTGGCCCTGCTGGGCACGCAGGACGACGGGACCTCGCACGAGGCGGGGCTGTACGGGCAGTGCTCCGCGTTCATCCGCCGGGGCCTCCCCCGGATCCACGAGGAGGCGGCGGCCGCCCCCGGCTCGGTGACCGCCGCCTACGCCGAGGGCATCGTGGACATCCTCGGCCTGCGGACCTGACCACCCCGCAGGGGTTCACCCGCCCGGGTGCCGTCCGGGCGCGGGCCGCCCCGCGCGGTGGCCGGGTGCGCCGGCACGTCAGCCCGCACCGGCGCCGTCCTCGGGCGGTTCCGCGGCGACGGCGCGCAGGCGCCGCTCCGCGGTGTCGACGGCACTGCGGGCCCCCTCGGCGGCCTCGGCGGCGGTGCGGAGCCGTTCCTCGGCCTGCGCGACGGCCGCGCCGGCCCGCTCGGCCTCCTCCACCGCGCGCCGGCGGGCCTCCCGGGCCAGCTCCAGCTCGTCCTCCCGGGCGGCGGCGGCCGACCGTGCGTCCTGGGCGGCGGCCCGGGCCGCCGCGGCCTCGCGCCGATCGGCCTGACGCTCGGCGGCCGGGGGCGGGGCGGGAGCCGGGGCCGGGGCAGGCGGCGACGCGTCCGGGTCGGTCGGCGGGAACTCCGTCACCACCGCCGGGGGCTTCACCAGCCGGCCCGAGGCCCAGTCCTCGGCCGCGTCCGGATCGGCGAGGACGGCCCGCAGGATCTGCTCGACCTCCCGCACCACCGTCTCGGAGACCGGCGTCCCCGCCTCCGCGGCCAGCCGCACCGCCTCCCTGGCCAGCGCCCCGATCACCACGTGCTGCTCGTGGGAGAGGTCGCGCAACTGCTCCCCGTCCAGGGACCGGTGGGCCTCGCGGAGCGCCTGGCCCAGCTGGCGGAACTGCTCGGCCTCCTCCGGCTTCGCCCTGACCAGCAGGTTCGACGCCCAGGCCGCGAGCCGGGGGCGCCGCTGTGCGGCGATCCGCCGCGCCGCCTCCCGGTCCCCCTCCCGCTTGGCACGGGCCGCGGCCCCGTCCCGCTCCGCCGTGAACCGTGCCGGCGCAACCCCGTACAGCGCATCGATGACCTCTTCCACATCCACGCCGCCCACTGTCGGTCATCCCCGCCCGCGGACGACGGACGCGCACCCGCTGCCACCGGCACCGGACGAAGATCGCCGGAACGGCGCAGTACCTCGGCCCGCGCGGGTGAAAGACCGGCCCGCGCCGGTGCCGGCCTGGGGCGCGGCCCGTTGCAGAGGGCATGCGCACTCCGATGGACGCCCCGACAGACGCCCCGACAGACGTCCCGGCTCGGTCCGCCGCCGATGCCGCGGCCCCGGCCCCTTCCGGCCCGCCCCGGTCCTTCGCCGGGCTCGCCGCGGAGTCCGGCCCCGACCCCCTCCCCCGCATACGGGCCACGCTCGGCGACGACGTCCTCGCCGTCAGCCTGGCCGGGGAGTTCGACCATTTCACCTCCGCCCCGCTGCGCGGACTCCTGCTGGAGGGAGCCGCCCGCGGCGCCCTCCGGCTCGTCCTCGACACGAAGCTGGTCACCTTCTGCGATTCGGCTCTGCTGCACGCACTGGACCAGTGGGCCGGCAGCGGCGGCCGCGTGGAACTGGCCACCGCCTCCCGGGCCGTCCGCCTGCTGCTGACCACCGCGGCCCGCGTACCGGGTCCCGGACCGGGGGGCCGGCAAGTCCTTCCGTCACTTCCCCGGGCCGGAGGTCGTTAGGGCCTGGGGGTCGGCTCGGGGGGCGAAGGGATGACGGCATGCGGCAGTTTCCTCTGGAGATGCACCACGTGGCACCCGGTCGGGTGGTCGAGTGGCGGTTGCGGTACACGGCGGCGGAGGCCGGCGGGCCCGACGACGAGTGGGGCAGGAGGGCCTCGTTCAACCAGGAGAAGCATTTCACCGTCGCCGAGGAGAGCCGGGCCGCGGACGACCCCGTGGCCTCGTGGGTCGCGGTCACCTTCGAGGTGACCGGGCAGCTGGACCAGCCTGCCCTGGCCCGGGCCCTGCTCTCCTTCGTCCAGCGTCACGAGGTGCTGCGCTGCGCGTTCCGCCGCCTCTCCGGTGAGCTGGCCTGCGAGCCCTTCGACCCCGCCGGGCTCTCCCTGGAAGCCCTCCACGTGGACACGTTCGACACGCCGGAGCGGCTCGGCGGGTTCCTCTCCGAGCGGTTCAAACGGAGCATCGACACCCTGTCCTGGCCGCTGTTCACCATGGGCGCGGTCCTGCGCGAGGACTCCGCCACCGTCTACCTGGCCTTCGACCACATCGTGTGCGACGGCATGTCGATGCCGATCGTCGTCCACGAGGTACTGACCGCCTACGAGGCCCTGTGCCGCGGCGAGGACGCGGAGCTGCCCCCCGCCCCGAGCTACCTCGACTTCGCCGAGGAGCAGCGCCGCCGCTACCTGTCCATCGACGCCGGCGACGAACGGCTGGACTACTGGAAGGAGTTCATCGCGCGGGGCGGCGAGTTCTTCCCCCGCTTCCCGCTCGACCTGGGTGTGGAACCGGACCGGATGTACCCGATCGTCAACGAGGCCTCGATGCTGCTGGACGCGGCCGAGGCGGAGGTGTTCGAGAAGGCGTGCCTGACGGTGGACGGCAAGCCCTTCATGGGCGTGCTGGCCGCCGTCGCCGTGTGTCTGCGCGAGGCGGGCGGACCCGGGGTCTACCGCGGGTTCATGCCGGTCAGCGAGCGCGGCCGGGGGGCCTGGACGAACTCGGTGGGCTGGTTCGTGAACACCATGCCCATCGAGTTCGACGCCTCGCCCGGCCGGGACTTCGCCCAGGTGATGGCCGCGGTCCGCAGGGGCTTCACCGAAATGATCGGCCACATCGACGTGCCCTTCGTACGGGCCTGGGAACTGCTGGCGCCCGAGGAGTTCGCCGCCCGTTCCTGGCCGTACCCGGTGAACTTCTTCTCCTACATCGACATGCGCAAGTGCCGGGGCGCCGAACGGCACGAGGACTGGCGGCCCGCGTCCCACGTCTGGTCGGCGCGGGCCAACGGGGCCTGCTCCTGGTTCCAGCGGGACGCGGACGGCCTGCACATGAACTCCATCTACGTCGACACCCCCGCGGCCCGCCGCACCATGGGCGGCTTCCAGGAGGCGCTGCGCGGCACGGTCCAGGAGATCGCCCGCTCCGGAGGGTTCCGCCGGCCCGTCGCGCTCACCGCGCCCCGGCGGCCTGTGCGGACCCCGCTGGACGTGGCGGCCGCCTCCCGGCTCCGCTGAGCCGGATCGGGCCCGCTACCTGTAGAGGGTGTACAGGAGGCGGTCGGGTGCGACCGGCGGGGTGCCTTGCAGGACGCCGGTCGTGGCACCCGCGATCAGGGCCTGCTTGACCTGGCCGGGGGTGGCAGCCGGGTGGAGGGCGAGGTGGAGCGCTGCGGCCCCGGCCGTGTGCGCGGTCGCCGCCCAGGTGCCGCTGAGGGTGGCCGTGATGGTGTCGCCGTCCTTCCAGGCCGAGGGGATCCCCACCCCGGGGTGCGGGCAGGGTCACGCACTGGCCGTAGTGGGAGGAGGACGCGCGGCGGTCCAGGCTGTCGCCGGCACCGACTCCGATGGTCTCGGTCACCCTGGCGGGCGAGGTGGAGCAGGCCCCGTCGGGCCGGCCGGAACTGCCCGCCGACACGGTGCAGGTGATCCCGGAGCGGATGGAGTTCCGTACGGCCGCGTCGAGGACGGCGTGGGCAGCGCAGCCCAGGCTCGTGTTCGCCACCGCGGGGCGGACCGCGTTCGCCGTCACCCGGTCGACTCCGGCGACGACCCCGGACGTGCTGGCGGAACCCTGGCAGTCGAGGACGCGTACGGCCACCGGCCGCGCCTCCTTGGCGACTGGCGTAGGTGCGGCCCGCGGCGATCCCGGCGACGTGGCTGCCGTGGCCATGGCAGTCGTTGCCGTTCCGGCCGTCGCCCACCGTGTCGGTGCCGACGCCCGCCCGGCCGCCGAATTCCGTGTGGGTGGTGCGCACCCCGTTGTCGATCACGTACACGCGGACGGCCGGGGCGGTGGTGCGGTAGGTGTACGCGGTGGAGAGGGGGAGCCGGCGCTGGTCGATCCGGTCGAGCCCCCAGGGGGCGTCCGGCTGTGTCGCGGACGGGGTGGCCGTCGTCGCACGCGCCGGGGCGTCGAGGGTGACGAGGGTGTCCTGGTGCACCCGGGCCACGCGCGGGTCCGCGGCGAGCCGGGCCGCCTGGGCGCTGCTCATCCGGGCGGAGAAGCCGCTCAGGGCCGACCGGTACACGTGACCGAGCCGGGTGCCGTCCGCCCGGGCCAGGAGTTCCTGGACGGATCGGGCCGCGGCCGGCTGCTTCAGGACGACGATCCAGCTGTCGGGAACCGCCGTCTCGGCGGGGCCGCCAGGGTGCACCCGGCCCGCGCGCGGGCACAGGAGTGCCGCCCCGGCCGTCCGCGGTCGTCCCGTGCCGAGGCCGTCCGGGGCCGGCCGGGGGGAGGTCAGACGCGGGCCGCGCGGCGCAGGAGCAGGGCGCGCTCCTGGGCGTTGCGGGTCAGCGCGGCCGCCCGCTCGAACTCCGCACGGGCCTCGTCCGGCCGGCCGAGCCGCTCCAGCAGGTCGCCCCGTACGCTCGGCAGCAAGTGGTAGGCGCGCAGAGCGGGTTCCTCCGCGAGGGCGTCGACCAGCGGCAGCGC
The DNA here is from genome assembly GCF_042716875.1 of Streptomyces sp. NPDC058646. Taxonomy (NCBI): domain Bacteria; kingdom Bacillati; phylum Actinomycetota; class Actinomycetes; order Kitasatosporales; family Streptomycetaceae; genus Streptomyces; species Streptomyces sp. NPDC058646. Next base: position 54,412 of record NZ_JBHXRK010000020.1, read on the forward strand.
GGCCTGCGGCCCCTGGGCCATGGAGACGGCGACCGCCCGGTTGAGCTCGACCACCGGTGAGGGGACGAGCTGCACGAGGCGGCCGTACAGCGCGGCGATCGTGGGCCAGTCGGTGTCCTCGTAGCGGACGGCAGCGGCATGGCAGCCGGCGATCGCCGCCTGGAGGGAGTACGGCCCGGTGCCCGCGTGCCGCATCGCTTCGACGCCCCGGCGGATGAGCAGGCGGTTCCACCTGGCCCGGTTCTGGTCGGCGAGCAGGACGGGCTCCCCGTCGGGCCCGGTGCGGGTGGCGAGCCGGGAGGACTGGAACTCCAGCAGCGCGGCGAGCCCGTGCGCTTCGGGTTCCCCGGGCATCAGGGCGGCCAGGACGCGGGCCAGCCGCAGGGCGTCCTCGCACAGGGCCGGGCGCACGAGGTCGTCGCCGGCGGTGGCGGAATGGCCTTCGTTGAAGACGAGGTAGACGACTTCGAGGACGGAGGCGAGCCGCGCGTCGCGGTCGGTTCCGTACGGGACCTCGAAGGGCACGCCGGCCGTGGCCAGGCTCCGCTTGGCCCGGACGATGCGCTGGGCGACGGTGGCCTCGGAGGTGAGGAAGGCGCGGGCGATCTCCTGGGTGGTCAGCCCGCCCATCAGGCGCAGGGTGAGCGCGATCCGGGCCTCGGTCGACAGGACGGGATGGCAGGCGGTGAAGATCAGCCTGAGCAGGTCGTCGTCGATGTCGTCCGGGTCGGGGGGCTCGTCGGGGGGCTGTACGTCCTCCAGGCCGCGGCCGACCTCCGCGAGCTTGCGCGCGTACGTCTCCTTGCGCCGGACGAGGTCGATCGCGCGGTGCTTGGCGGTGGCCATGAGCCAGGCGCCCGGTTTGCCGGGGACTCCTGTGGACGGCCACTGTTCGAGTGCGGCGACGAGGGCGTCCTGCGCGAGTTCCTCCGCGATGCCGACGTCCCGCACGATGCGGGTGACACCGGCGATGATCCGCGCGGACTCGATCCTGAACACCGCTTCGACCGCCTGGGCCGTACTCACTGCCGTCACGGCCACCCATCAGAGCAGCCGTGACGAGGCAGGGCAAACGCGGCGGCGGGCCGCCGGGTCACATCTCCTGGATCTCCCGCACCTCGGCGCTGAGCTCCCACTCGGCCGGGTGGATCTCCAGGAAGCGCTTGGTCCACTCGATGGCCTCGGCCTTGTCCTTGCACTGGCTGAGGGAGTAGCCGCCGATGACCTCCTTGGTCTCGGTGAAGGGGCCGTCGGTGCAGCTGATCTTCCCGCCGGACCAGCGGACGCGGGTCCCTTCGGCGGTGGGGAGCAGCCCGGCCGTGTCGAGCATGACCCCGGCCTTGGTGATCTCCTCCAGCAGGGCGGCCATGCGCTGCTCGAACTCGGGCGGGAAGCCCTCGGCGGGGAGGTTCTGCTCGTCGATGCGGATCATCGTCAGGAAGCGCGGCATGGTGACTCCTCGGTCGGGAGGGCGGGGGCTTTCCCTGCCTCTCACCCCTGCGTCGAACGGGAGACGGCCGGATCGACAGCTCCCCGGAAATTCTTCGAAGTTTTTTCTCCGGCGGCCACCCGGCTGCCCTCCCTGGGCACGGCGGGCGAGCCGCGACGCATCGGCCCGCTGTCGCATCCGGATCCGGCCCCACGCCGGAAGAGCGTACGGAGCCCCCGGTCGCACGTCGGCGGACCGGGGGCTCCGCTCTGCCGCTCAGCGGCTGTCCCCCGCCCAGTCCCAGCGGCCCGGGTCCGCCGCGCGGCGCCGGTAGTGGGCGCGGCCGCCCGCTCCGTAACGCCCTATCTCCGTGGGCAGGCGGGCCTCCTCGGCCAGCTGGGGCGCGCTCCAGCCGGTGATGTCCAGGAGCAGCCCGTCCAGGGGGCCGCCCACGAGTTCGCCGTAGACGTGGCCGGGGCGCGGGCCGGGGTCGGGGTCTTCGTGGTCGGCGCCGTAGACCCGGCGCCGGAGCATCCTGTCGTCCATGGGCCCAGCTTCACAGGCGCCTCTGACAACGGGACCTGCGGCGGAGCGGCGATGATGGTCTCCGCTTCCCGATCACGGGGGCGCACGAGCGAGGAGCAGCACGCATGACACGTCGGGTACACCAGCCCCTGGAGGACCAGGAGTTCGACTTCATCCTCTCCATGGCACCGGGTCCGGTCCTCGCCTACTTCTGCGGTTCCTGGCCCAAGGCGCTCGAGGGGTGCCGCGCCATGGACGCCGTCGTGGCGGAGCTGGCCGAGGAGTACGGGACGCGGTTCACCGCCGTGCGCACCGACATGACCCGTTGCCCCGGGACCACCCGGCGGTACGGGGTGACCGCTGCCCCCACCGCCGTGCTGATCGAGGACGGCGGGGCGGTCGCCGCCCAGGAGGGGCCGATGACGGCGGCGGAGCTACGGGAGTTCCTGAACGCCCGGCTCTGAGTCCCGGCTCCGTCCGGCCCACCCTCTCGGCCGCGTCCGACCGCCGCAACGCCGCGTTCTCCACCCCCACCCGGCGCCTCCAGGGTGTGAGCAGGCGGCGCCCCGCACTCCTCGGCGTCGACGATCCCGCGCACCACGTCCAGCGCCGGATGCTGATCCCCAGCTTCACCCTGAAGCGGACCGCCGCCCTGCGACCGCGGATCCAGCGGACCGTGGACCTGCTGATCGACGCCACGGTCGCCAGGGGCCCGTCCGCGGAACTGGTGGGCGACTTCGCCCTGCCGGTCCCGTCGATGGTGATCTGCGCGCTCCTCGGGGTCCCGTACGAGGACCACGAGTTCTTCGAGGGGCAGTCGCGGCGGCTGCTGCGCGGGCCCGAGGCGGCCGACGTGGAGGACGCCCTGGGCCGGCTCGACGTCTACTTCCGTGACCTGATCGGGCGCAAGCGCCGGGACCCCGGCGACGGACTGCTCGACGAGCTGGTCACCCAGCGGCTGGAGACCGGCGAGGTCGACGTCGAGGAGCTGGTGTCGCTCGCCACCATCCTGCTCGTCGCGGGGCACGAGACGACGGCCAACATGATCTCGCTCGGCACCTTCACCCTGCTGCAGCACCCGGAGCAGCTGGCCGAGCTCCGGGCGGACCCGTCCCTGATGTCGGGGGCCGTGGAGGAGCTGATGCGCTTCCTGTCGATCGCCGACGGGATGCTGCGGGTGGCCACCGAGGACATCGAGGTGGGCGGGGTGACGATCCGCACGGACGACGGGGTGGTCTTCTCGACCTCCGTCATCAACCGCGACGGGAACGTGTTCGCGGAACCGGACGCGCTGGACTGGCACGGGCCCGCCCGGCACCACGTGGCCTTCGGCTTCGGCATCCACCAGTGCCTGGGCCAGAACCTGGCCCGGGCCGAGCTGGAGATCGCGCTGAGCACGCTGTTCGGGCGACTGCCCGGACTGCGGCCGGCCGCAGAGCCGGACCGGATCCCGTTCAAGCCCGGGGACACCGTCCAGGGCCTGGTCGAACTCCCCGTGGCGTGGTGAGCCGGATGCCGGCCGGCCCCGTGCACATCGAGATCGACACCGGCGTCTGCATCGGCGCGGGCCAGTGCGCCCTGACCGCGCCGGAGGTCTTCACCCAGGACGACGACGGCTTCGGCGGGCTGCTCGCGGGTCGCGAGGACGGCGGGGCAGTCCCCTGGTCCGCGAGGTGGCGCGGGCCTGCCCGGTCGCGGCCATCTCCGTGCGGCCGGACTGACCGGGAGACGGCGGGGCCCGGAGGCCGGGGCCCGCCGTCTCCCGGTGACCCCTCAGGCCCCGGACGGACCCGCAGGACCGGGTGGACCCCCAGGGCCCGGGCCCGGAGGACCCGCGCACCGCGGGCACCAAGGCCCGGCTCCGCGAGAGCCTGCTGACCGAGTGCGCCGGCCGCCCGCTCGCCGGGGCCGGCGTCTCCGCGGTGGTCCGCCGGGCCGGGCTCGGCCGTGCCCTGTCCCGGACGTGCGAGAGCCCCGCCGGGCCGACCCGGCGGGGCTCACATCACGGCGCGGTTCGTGAGGCGGCGCTAGCGGAGGGGGACCACCCGCTCGGCCTGGGGCCCCTTGGGGCCCTGGGTGACGTTGTACTCCACCTTCTCGTTCTCCTCCAGCGACTTGAAGCCGGTGGTCTCGATGGCGGAGAAGTGCACGAACACGTCGGGGCCGCCGTCGTCCTGCTGGATGAAGCCGAACCCCTTCTCCGAGTTGAACCACTTCACGATGCCTGTTGCCATCTGGCTGATCCTTCACAACGTTCCACTGCGGGCCGCACACGCGGCCGTCTCGATCCTGCCCGACCGCCCCGCGCACCACACGTTCAACGCGGCCAACCGGGGCGCGGCACCGAATCGAACTTCTGGCCGTGCTGTCCGTGATTCGGGGGATCCGCGCCCGCGCGAGCGGGTTCCGCCGCTCCCCGTCCCGGCCGGTACCGGGCGGCAGCACGGACGCCGCAGGGGTACGGTCCCCGCTGGTACCATGGGCGGTTGACCATCTTGTTGTTTTTGTTCCTGTCTCGAAAGGTTCTGCATGAGGAACCCGTCAGCTCATGGTCGATTCGGTGTGAAGGGCGGCGCCAGGAACGGCGGCAAGACCCCTCGCAGCATCGGACCGCAGGGTGAGTTCACGATGCACGAGCCGAAGGTCCCGGCGCTGCCGCCGGTGGATTCGTTCTCCGCGCTCGGCCTGCCCCATGAGCTGGAGTCGAAGCTGGCCGAGCTGGCGGTGGAGACCCCCTTCCCCATCCAGGCCGCCACCCTCCCCAACGCGCTGGCAGGCCGGGACGTGCTCGGCCGCGCGCAGACGGGCTCCGGCAAGACCCTCGCCTTCGGCCTGGCCCTGCTGGCCCGTACGGCGGGACAGCAGGCGGACCCCAAGCGCCCGCTGGCGCTGGTCCTCGTACCGACGCGCGAACTGGCGCAGCAGGTGACCGAGGCGCTGACCCCGTACGCCGAGGCCCTGAAGCTGCGGATGGCCACGGTCGTCGGCGGGCTGTCCATCGGCCGGCAGGTCGGCTCGCTGCGCACCGGCGCCGAGGTCGTGGTGGCCACCCCGGGCCGTCTCAGCGACCTGATCGGCAGGCGGGACGTGCACCTGGAGCGCGTCCGGATCACCGTGCTCGACGAGGCCGACCAGATGTGTGACATGGGCTTCATGCCGCAGGTCACCGAGATCCTGGACCAGGTGCACCACGCGGGGCAGCGGATGCTGTTCTCGGCCACCCTGGACCGCAACGTCGACCAGCTGGTCCGCTCGTACCTGAAGGACCCCGTCGCGCACTCCGTCGACCCGCAGGCGGGCGCGGTGACCACGATGGACCACCACGTGCTGCACATCCACGCGGCCGACAAGTACTCGGCGGCCACCGAGATCGCGGCCCGCGAGGGCCGGGTGCTGATGTTCCTGGACACCAAGCACGGGGTCGACCAGTTCGTGAAGCACCTGCGGGCCATGGGCGTACGGGCGGAGGGGCTGCACAGCGGCAAGTCGCAGCCCCAGCGCACCCGCACCCTCGCGCAGTTCAAGACGGGCGCGGTGGGCGTCCTGGTCGCGACCAACGTGGCGGCGCGGGGCATCCACATCGACGACCTCGACCTCGTGGTCAACGTCGACCCGCCGGCCGACAGCAAGGACTACCTGCACCGGGGCGGCCGCACCGCCCGGGCCGGCGAGTCCGGCCGGGTCGTCACGCTGGTCACCCCGAACCAGCGCCGGGACATGGTGCGGCTGATGGCCGACGCCCGGATCCGGCCGACCATCACCCAGGTCCGCTCCGGCGAGGTCGCCCTGAGCCGGATCACCGGCGCCAAGGCCCCCTCCGGAGTGCCGCTGGCGGGCTCCGCGCCGACCGACGCCAAGGGCAAGCCCTCGGGCACGGAGCTCGGCTTCCGCGGGATCGGCACCCGCCCTGGCCGTCCGGGCAAGGGCAAGGAGTCCCGTAAGACGGCGGAGGCCCGGCAGACCGCCGAGGCCCGCCGGGCGGCCCGGGTGCGCCGCGGCTTCTGACGTGCACCGCAGGCCCCCGGTGCGGGGGCCTGCGGGGACGCCGGTCAGCCGCGCGCGCGGCGCCGCTTGGTCCGGGCGACGATCGCCCGCGTGACGACGGGGGGCAGCAGGTCCTTGGCGAGCCTGCGCCAAGCGGCGCCCTTCCGCGCCGGGGCAGCGGCCGGGCGCGGCGCCGCCGGGGGCGGTGCGGGCGCGGGGTTCAGCAGCTGCGGCGGCGCGGGCACCACGGCCCCCTGGTCACCGATGCGGACCAGGGGACGGCCCGCGACGGTGTCGATGCCGTGCCAGAGGTCCTCCCGGCCCGCGAGCCAGTCGAGCAGCGCCGCCTGGTGGGGCGCGGGGTCGTCCCAGGTCGCGTAGAGCTTGGAGCCGGACACGCAGATCGGGTGCAGATCACCGTCCACCACGGCGGCCCAGACGGCGGCCGCGACGCCGGGGCAGTGCTCGGACCGGTAGTCGTCGAAGGCCACGACCCCGCCGGGGACCGACACGGTGCGCGAGGTCTCGATGTCCGTCACCACGTGCTCGTACAGGTGGGAGGCGTCGATGTGGACGAAGCGGCAGCTCTTGGGGCGGACCCGGTCGGCGACCACGGAGGTGGGGGCCTGGATGACCGTCGGCAGCTCCGGGTGGAAGGCGAGGTAGTTCGTCTCGAATCCGCGGCGCGTGAGGGTGGGGTAGGAGCTTCGGGTTTCGGCGAGGTTCGATTCGTCCGTCACGGGCGAGCCGAAGAGGTCGCAGACGGTGAACTCCTCCCCGGGCCGCAGGTGGCCGCCGAGCAGGATGGCGCTCTTCCCCATGAACGCCCCGAGTTCCAGGAGATCACCCGGCAGCGGGTCGCCGGTGTCCTGATACGTGAGGAACCAGTCGAAGAGCACCTGGTCGGACGCGGAGAACCAGCCTTCGACCGCGCTGTACGCGGTGGGGGTGGACGGGGTCGGCTCACCCTCAGGGGTGGTGACGGGAGCCTGTGAAAGGTGTGACACGGAGCGTCAATCCTCCAGCGGAACGGGAGCGGCTCAACACGGACACCCGGCCGGGTAACGGCACCTTAAGGCCCGCAGGGGCCTGTGACGAGCCTCCAGCGCGGTATGCGTGGAATCGACGGCCCCCGCTTTCCCATAACAGCCGCTCCATCACCTTACGTCCCGGTGTGCCCGCCTCGCGTCAGTGCCGACGCACCTGTCCCGGCAGGGGGCCGTCCCCGGCGGCGCGCCTGCGCAGCCGCTCGGCAGCGGCGTTGCGGACCCGGCGGGTACGGGCGGCGCCCGCCAGCAGGCTCAGGGCCGCGTACGAGGTCAGCGACCGGACGGCGGTGCGCTGGCACCAGTCGGAGGCGGCGGTGAGCTCGGCGCCGGACCACGGCTCGCCCCGGCTGATCGACTTGAGCAGGTTCCACTCGCGCAGCCTGCGCTCCGGGAACTCCCGGCCGGCCAGCACGGTGGTCATGGCCCCGGCCCAGGCGGGGAAGGCCTCGTCCGCGAGCAGGCCCGCGGCCCGGCGGTCGAGGTGGGTGACCACGGCGGCCTCGGCCATCACCGGATCGGGGTCGCGCAGGACGGCGGCGACGACCTCGGCCTCGCCGCTCCCCCCGGACCGGCCCGCCACGGCGGCCAGGGACTCCAGGTGACGGGCGTAGCGCCAGTGCTCGGCGGGTCCTGAGCTGTCCGCGGGGCTCATCCGGCCGCGCCTTCCCGGCCCGGTGCCCGGCCGGCCCGGCGGCCGGTCACCGGGAGGGGCTGAGCGGCCGTCCCGGGCACGGCTCCCCGACCGGTCACGCGGCCGGTCGTACGGGCGGCCCGCGGGCCGGTGTTCCGGTCGGCGGCGCGCGGCCGCCGTCTGTGGCTCCCTCTCCCCATGGCACCCATTCCACACGACCCGGATGAACGGTCGGCGGTCAGGGGCCTGTCAAAGTTCCTGCCCCGCCTCGTGGCCGGGTTCGGGCAGCGGGGCGCCGGTCTCCAGGAGGGTCTTGAGGCTGGAGGCCAGCATCGGCCAGGCCCGTCCGCACATGCCGATCAGGGTGCCGCCGGGCTCGAAGTCCTCGTGGAGGATGGTCAGCCGGGCGAGGGTGTCGCCGACCGGCTCGATCTCGTACGTGACCTTCGTGCGCCGCTCGTCGGCCAGCTGGGCCCGCAGTTCCTCGGCGACCCCGACCGAGGCCGCCCACTCGGGGCTGAACGTGTGCCAGGTGTAGGAGAGCCGGCGGTCGGGGACGCAGTCGAGGACCACCTGCGCGGGGTCGCTGGTGCGGGACCCGCGCTCGACCCAGTCCATCTGCGAGCCCACCGCCCAGTCGGTCTCGAAGCTCAGGCCCCAGTACCGCCGGGTGAGGGCGGGATCCGTGAGGGCCTCCCAGACCCGGGCGGGATCGGCCTGGATGTACAGGGTGTAGGTGATCGCGCTGTCGCTCATGGCCCCATGCTGCGGGACCGCGTGCCGCGTACGTCGGATTTGACCGCCGGCGTCCTTGATCGTCGACGGCCGCGCGCACCTGCGTCACCGTCCGCGGCCGCCCGGGCCGGTGCCGGGGGCCGGACGCCGGACGCCCGCGCGCGGCACCCGTCACCAGCGGGTGCCCTCGGCGGGGAGTTCGGTGAGCGGCGTGCGGGCGGGGACGGGCAGGGAGAGGTGGGCGCGGGCCGCGAGGACCGCCGCGAGTTCGTGGTGGCCGGCCGGACCCCAGTCGCTGAGCTCGCGGACCTGCTCGGGCGTGGCCAGCAGCCGGGCGTACGCCGGGTCGGCGGCCGGCGGGACCGAGGTGAGGCGGGCCGCGGTGCGGGCGTGGGCGGCCCGGTCCGCGTACCGGTAGCCGAGCGGCAGCGCCCCCGAGGCGGGTGCCGCTGCCGGGGAGGGGAGGTGGGCGGCGCCGGTGGCCCGGGCGATCAGGAGCAGGACCCGGCCGTCAGGGGCGAAGAGCCAGCCCGACCGGTCCCGCACGGGCAGGTGGGCCGGGACCGGACCGGGACGCCAGGCGCCGTGCTGCGGGGTGCGGCGGGTGCGGAGCACGCCCAGCCGGTCGAGGGCGGTGGGCACCGTGGGCCGGCCGTCCTCCAGGAGGGCCGGGCCGGCCCCGTCGATGCGGGCGCGCAGCGCGGACAGGGTGCGGCGGGCGTCCCCCGGGTCCATCAGGGCGGGCAGGTCGGCGGGCTCCGCGAACTCGATGCCGGTGACCTCCTGCGCCGGCAGCCGGACGGCGTCGATCCGTTCCGGCGTCCAGGTGCCGCCGTCGTAGACGTGCAGGATCTCGCCGGGGAAGCGCATCTCGGGCGGGATGCCGGGGGTGTCGGCCGGGATCCAGTCGACGGCGAGGCCGCGCGGATAGCTGCCGTCGATGCCCAGCTCCTCGCGCATCTCGCGGGCCGCCGCGGCGGACGGCGCCTCGCCCGGGTCCACCGCCCCTCCCGGCAGCAGCCGGTCGGGGCGGTAGTCGACGCTCTGGACGAGGACGCGGCCGTCGCCGTCCGTGACCAGCACCACGGCGCCCGCCCAGAGCCCGGCGCGGGAGGCACCGTACGCCTGCGGGCTCATCCACGTCCCCGCCCGCTCCGGCCGGGGCCCGTCGGCCCCCGGACCGTCGGTCACGGCGTCGTCGGTCAGCTGCGGCATCGGAACTCCGTTCACCGTGGGTGGATCCGCAGGCTGTGCAACAGCCGGGGCGCTCCCCGGGTTACGGCGCCCTCCCACCCGGGACCGCCCGCCCGCCTTCGCCACCCCCATACCTCCTTATTACCTGGTTATGCAGTCCTTGGTATTTTCCGGGAGCGGACTGGCGGCCGGAAACGCCGCCGGTCCGACCACGTCACAGGAGCGAGGAGAGACCGACCATGCGGCGCGCTCCCCGTGCGGGCCCCCCTACGGCCCCCGGGGGACGCCGGTGGACCGTACCGGTGCCGGCGGGACCGGCCGGCGGCGCGGCGGTCCTCGGCTGCGGCGGGCTGTACGCCGAAGGGTGAGGCGTACGGGGGCCGCCGCGGACAGGGACGCGGCAACGGGTGGGCAGACGGGCGAGGGACGGGCACGGGCGTGGGCACAGGTACGAGCAGGGGTGCGGGTACGGGTGCGGAGAGGGGTGCCGCGGCGGAGAAGGGCGGCGGAGGCGGAGGCGGCACGGGGCGGCTGGCCGGAGTGGATGCCGTGCGCGGCCTCGCCGTCCTCGGCATGTTCGCCGTGCACGTGGGCCCGGGCCCGCGACCCGAAGGGGCCGGGTACCTGATGGTGGCGGCCGACGGACGCGCCCCGGCCCTTTTCACCCTCCTCGCGGGCTTCTCCCTCGTCCTGGCCCAGCGCGGCCGGAACCCGGCGGCGCAGCCTGGGGGCTGGGCGCTGCGCTACCGTCCCCTGCTCGTCCGCTGCGCCATCCTGGCGGCGCTGGGCCTGTGGCTGGCAGGGCTGTGGCCCGGGATCCTGGTGATCCTGGCCTTCTTCGCGGTGTACTTCCTCGTCGCCGAGCCGTTCACCCGGCTCTCCACCCCCGTGCTCAGCGCCGTCGCGGGCGTCTCCGTGGTGGCGGGTCCGCTCCTGTCGTTCCTGCTGGGCCCGTTCTTCGGGTACGAGGCGTCCGGCCGGGGTTCGGTCCCCGAGGCCACCGACCTGATCAGCTGGGCCGGACTGGGCGACGCGGTGCTGGCGCTCCTGCTCACGGGGGCGTACCCGCTGGCCACCTACTTCCCGTACGTCCTGGCCGGGATGGCCCTGGGCCGGCTGTGCGACGTGCGCAGCCGGACGGTGGCCGTACGGATGACCGTGTGGGGCGCGGTGGCCGCGCTGGCCGGGTACGGCTCCGCGTGGGTCGCCACGCACCTGTTCGGCACGCGGGAGCGGCTGCTGGAGGCGATAGCCGTCCACCACCCGGAGGCCATGGCCGCCGCAGACCCCGTGCGCGAGGTGCTCGGCGGACAGTACGGCGCCGTGCCCAGCACGTCGTGGCACTGGCTGCTGGTGGCCGACCCGTACAGCCAGACGCCGCTGGAGACACTGGGCAACGCGGGTGTGGGCTGCGCCCTCATCGGCCTGTGCGCTCTCGTCGCCCGCGGCCGGTTCGGGGCCGGGCTGCTGCGGCCGTTCACGCTGCTCGGTGCGATGGCGCTGAGTGCGTACGTGGTCCACGCGCTGGTGCTGGCCGGTCCGGCCCACGGCGCCGCGTCCTGGTCGGCCTGGTTCCTCTTCAGCGGCGCGGCCCTGGCCCTGACCTGGGTCTGGCAGCGGGTCTGGGCGGACAGTCCGCTGCGCCGCGGTCCGGTGGAGCACGCGCTGCGGCTGGCCACGTACGGACGTCCGCCGGCCCGGTGAAGGAGGCCGGCTGACCCGGCCGGCGGCGTCCGCAGCCCGTCAGGCCCTCGGGGCCCGCCGGAGCCGCCGGTCCTCCAGCGCGTCCATCACCTTGCCGAGGTCCACGAACTTGAAGTTGGTGGCGGTGCGCTCCCCGTTCCCGGGGGTCTCGTGGCCGTCCTGGACGACGAGCAGCCCGCGCGGGTACCTGCTCCCCAGGGGCGCGTTGAGGGCGGCGGCGCCGTCGCACTCCTCGGAGCCGTCGAGGGGACCGGAGGCGGCGATCCGGAAGCCGCCCTCGTACTCGTTGTCGTCGCCGGTCTCGCGGTCGTAGGCGGCGAAGGTGTTGTCGCCCTGGCTGGACGCGAGCAGGTGGCCGTCGCCGCCGGGCTCGGTGACCAGCGTGAGCCCTTCGACGTCGGCGGAGAGCCGGCGGCCGCCGAACCCGGCGTCCGGACCCGGCACGCACTCCTCGGTGGCCTCGTCGTAGGTGCCGGGGGTGCCGTACTCGCGGACCTTGTCGACCAGGTGCGGCGTCCCGGTCAGGTCGGCGCGCAGCCGCCAGATGCCGATGTCCTCCTGGCCGGCGTAGAGCGTGCCGTCGGCCGGGTCGACGACCATGCCTTCGACCTGGGGCAGCTGGCCCGGTTCGGCGCAGGGCGACCAGGTGGTCCCGTTCGGCAGGCGGAAGGCGGAGGGCAGGTCGAGGGTGCGGACCGTGCGGTAGCCGACGGTTCCGGCAGCGGTGGGGAGCAGTTCGAGCAGCGCCACGGTGGTGGTCTCGCGCCTGCTGACGAGGGCGTAGGTGCGGCCGGTGGCGCGGTCCGTCCAGGTGGCGAGGCCGTAGGCGGTGCGCTGGCCGTTGACCTCCTCCTGGTCGGCGGAGAAGACCGGGCGGGCCGCCGGGTCGGTGACGTCGGTGAGCGGGCCGCCGGGCCGGTCGCGGTCGATGCGGTAGAAGCGCAGCCGGTCGTTGCCGCGGTCGGTGGTCACCGCCAGGTCGGTGCGGCCCGTCGTGAGCCGCATCCCGTGGACGAGGTCGACGTTGTTGAAGCGGCCGGGGGCGTCACCGGGCGCCGGGCCTGCCGGAGCGGGGACGGACTGGACCTGCCGGGCCTCGAGGTCGTAGACCCGCAGGCCGCCCTCCTTCGCGGTCGCCACGACCAGGCTGCGGCCGGGGGCGGCCGGGTTGCGCCAGATCGCCGGGTCGTCGGCGTCCGCGTTGCCGCCGTCCTCGTCGTCGTACAGGGGGGCGGTCTCGGCCCGCGGGGCGACGGCCGGGAGCACGGCGCCCCTGGACGGGTCGGCTTGGGCGGGCACCGCCGCGGCGAGCGCCGCGAGGGCGGCCGTGGCGGCGACGAGGCTGGACCGCCGGATACGGGAGAGGGGCACGGTGCGGCTCCTTCTTGGTCGGGCACGGGGTCGTTGCCGGGGCGTTCGGGTGACCGCCGCCCCGTCCCGGCCATACCTCCATACCGCCATGACCTTGACATGAACACCACGTGGCTACTGGGACGCCGGGCCGCCTCCGGCCCCGGGCCCCCCGAAGGGCCGCCGAAGGGCCGCCGAAGGGCCGCGGGCCGCACCGGATCGGTCCATGACGTGCCCTCCCAGTATGGACGGGGGCTCCGGGGCTGCTCACGGGGACGGGCGAGGTACGCGGGCCGGCCCCGGCAAGACGCCCCCAGGGCTCGGCCGGCGCCCGCGCGGGCAAGGCAGGAGCGACGGGCAGAGGCCGCCCTACCCCGGGCCTCCGGGCGCGGGCACGCACCCGCGGGCCGCACGGACGCGAGGCCCATCGGCCAGGGGCGGGGCGCAGGGCCGGGCAGCGGCTCGGCGGGGTCGCTGGTCCGCGGGGTGCGGTGGGGGGCGGCGCGGGACGGGGCGGGACGGGGCGGTGGGCTCACTCGTCCGCGTGACGGGGGCGGCACCGGCAGCGCCCGTACGGCAGGGTGGGCGGATGCAGTTGAGCCGGCTCCTGCCCCTGTCCCTCGCCGCACTCGTCCTGGCCACCGGATGCGTGACCGTGGGGCCCGCGGCTCCGCCGGACGCCCGGCACGTGGCACCCCCACCCGCCGGGGACCGACTGCCGCCGCAGGGGCAGCCGTTGGGTACGCTGCCTGCGGTTGCGGCACAGCCTCCGGAGCCGTCGGCCGAGCCGCCGCAGCGGGTACGGCAGGACGTGGTGCGGCCCGCTCCCGCCCGGCCGCACCGCCCGCGGGGGGACGCCACGGGCGACCGGGCACGGCCCGCGCAGCCCGCCGCGAAGCCCCGCCGTGCCCGTACCGCCGCACCGGCCGAGCCCCGCCGGCGGCCGCCCGCGGCGGCGAAGTCCCGGCCCGCACCGCAGCGTACGTACGACATGGCCGCCTTGTGCGCGGCCGCCGAGGGTACGGTCTCCCCCGCCATCGTGGCCCTGTGCCGCTGAGGGTCCGCACCCGCGGTGAGGCTGCGGGCCGCGGGCCGGACGGCACGGGGGGTGGGACCTGAGCGGTGCGGCAGCCGCGGAGGCGGCCTCGGCCGCCATCGGGACACTGAAGGAGCGGGCGCGGGAGCGGCCCGGCGAGGTCGAACCCCACGAGGCTTCAGCGAGGCCGAGACGGACGGCCGGCGGGTCCCCGTACCGGAGCACGCCGGCCGGCACGTCCGGGGTCCCGTCCCGGCCGGCACGACGCCCCTGGCCGCCCGCTCGGCACCACAGGCCTTCCCCGCCGCTGCCGGGGCCCGTCCCGGCCGATCGCCCGGAGCAGGTCGGCGACCACACCAGGCCGGGCCGGACCCGGGCGCCATCCTGGTGTCCCGCCCGGTGCACCCGGTGCACCCCCGGGGGGATCCCCGGCAAGGGCTCCAGGGGCGTTCGGCTACGGTCGGCGACGTGAACGATCTCGCCCCGGCCCCCACCTCCCGTTTCCTCGTCCTGCACGACTACGGCATGGGCGGGTGCTGGTGGTGGGTGCACGCGGCGTCGGCCCGTGAGGTGCGCGAGACGTTCACGGACGTCGAGGTCGTCGACGACCCGGAGACGGTCGAACGGGCAAAGGCCTGGGGGCTGGACGAGGCCCGGACCGACGCGGAGACCGCGCCCGACGGGCTGGACGACCTGCGGACCAAGCGGGACCGCCGGCGCGGGCGCGAGGGCTTCGGTGCGCTCGCCGACCGGAGCGTGGCGTGGCTGCGGCGCCGGTGGGACTACGACGACGACGAGGACCAGGTCCTGTACCTCATGGAGGTCGGGAACGACGGCCGCAGGCTGCGCCAGGTCGAACTCGTCCCGGACGGGCCCGGCCTGGCCGGTGGCCCCGACGACTGGCCCTTCAACCCGCCGGTCGTGGACCTCTTCGACCCCGACCTCCCGGGCATGGAGATCAGCCGGGAGGAGTTCGAGGCGGCGTGGCGCGGGGCCCGGCACGTGGCCGCAGCCGAGGGTTAATGGGTGGAATGGTCCCGCTCCGGATCCCTAGGGTGACGGCACACCCCCGTCGTCGACCTGGAGCGGACCATGCGCACGCACTATCCCCGTACGGCCCATCTGCCCTGGTCCCCGGGGGCGACCCCGGACGACCTGCGGGCCGAAGGGGCGGCGGGGCTGGCCGGGCGGGAGGTCGTGGTGACCGAGAAGCTCGACGGGGAGAACACCACGCTCTACCGGGACGGGCTGCACGCGCGCTCCCTCGATTCCGCGCACCATCCCTCGCGCGCCTGGGTCAAGGGGCTCCAGGGGCGGATCGGTTCCGGGATCCCCGAGGGCATGCGCGTGTGCGGGGAGAACCTGTACGCGCGCCACTCGCTGGCCTACGAGGAACTGGACAGCTGGTTCTACGGTTTCTCGGTGTGGGACGGCGAGCACTGCCTGGACTGGGACCGCGGCGTGCGGTTCCTGCGGGGTCTCGGGATACCCACCCCGCCCGTGCTGTGGCGCGGCGTCTTCGACGAGCGGGCCCTGCGGCGGCTGAAACTCGACACCTCCCGCCAGGAGGGGTACGTCGTACGGACGGTGGCGGGCTTCCCGCTCGCCGAGTTCGGGCGGTCCGTGGCGAAGTGGGTCCGTGCCGCTCATGTACGAACCAGTACGCACTGGATGTTCGCGCCGGTGGTGCCGAACGGGCTGGGGCCCGCAGCACCGCTGTGGGCGGTCAGGTCGGGGGCCGAGCCGGACGTGGCGGCCCTGTCGGCGCTTTCCGCGGCTGCGGGCACCCGCAGGGCGGGCCAGACGGGTCCGACCGGCGCGGCCGGCGCACCCGACCCCGCTGACGCACCCGGCCCGGCCGGCGGGCGGCACGCCGCCGGGGACGTCGCGGCCCAGGTGGCGGAGACCGCCGCCCTCATCGACGCCGCGGGGCGCACGGGGGAGGCCCGGCTGGCCGGGGTCCTGGCCGCGCTGCTGCACCGTGCGCCGCGCTCGCGGATCGCGGCGCTGCCCGCGGCGGGTCGGGCCGCGGGGCTGCTGGCGACGGGACTCGCGCGGCGGGTGGCCGACCTGGCCGGTCTGTACGGGCTGCTCCAGCGGTCGTTCCCGGACGCCGAGCGGCGGACCGGGCTGGTCCGGATGGCCGCCGCGGCGGACCTCGGCCTCTTGCACGCCCTCGCCGTAGCACTGGCCGGGGACGCCGCGGAGTGGGAGCGCGCCGAGTGGTCCGCGCTGTGCGCCGAGGAGGCGGGGCTGCTGGGGCCGGACCCGCTGGGCTTCCTGCGCGCCGGGCTGCGGGAGGCTCTCGCGGGGCTCGACCCGGAAGCTGCCGACCGCTGCTGGGCCGAGGCCCGGCACGCCTTCGCGCAGGGCCGGATCAGCACCCCCGAGGAGGCGGTGGCGGCCACCTGGCGGTGGCGCGAGGGAGACTTCCCCCGCCTGATCCAGCTGTGCGGGCCCTCGGGCAGCGGCAAGAGCACCTTCGGCCGCACGCTGTCCGGGGTGGACGCGTACATCAGCCTGGACGACCTGCGCAGCGCCCGGGGTTCCCGCGCCGATCAGCGCGACAACGCGGCCGTGCTGCGCGAGGGCCTGGACCGGCTGGACTCCGCCCTGGCCCGCGGCGGCACCGTGGTGTGGGACGCCACCTCGCTCACCGACCGCCAGCGCGATCCGGCCGGATCGGTCGCGCGGCGCCGCGACGCGCTGGTCACGCACGCCGTGGTGCTCGTCGACGAGGCGGAGCTGGTCCGGCGCAACGGCGTACGGGCCCATCCGGTGCCGCCGCAGGTGCTGACCTCGCAGCTGCGCCGGTTCAGCCCGCCGTATCCCGGTCAGGCGCACCGCACCTGGTACGTCGGTGCGGGCGGCGCCGTCGAGGACGTGGCGGGCAGCCTGGCCGTGACCGACGGGGAGTACTGATGCGCACCAGCGAGGAGCTCTACCACCAGGTCCGCTGGGACCCCCGGTTCGACCCGGCGCGGTTCGTCCTCGGACTGCTCCAGCGCGGAGCACCGCCGAAGCGGGTGCCGCTGCCGTCCTTCGTGCCCGGCGGCGACATCCCCTGGCACCGGGTGCTGTTCGCCGAGGCGGACGGCGAGCTGGTGTGGGACCGGGCGACGGGCCTCGACCGGGTCGGCGTGAGCGGGGCCGGTCGGGTACGCGATCCGCGCCTGCTGCGGTCGCCGTTCTTCACGGCCCGGACCCCGTACGCCTGGGACCCGGCGGGCGGCGGCTGGCTGCCCGCGGAGGGGGCTCCCGCGCCGGCGGCCGGACACGGCGCGCAGGACGCGGCCCCGGCGCGGGTGCGGCTGCTCACCTGGAACACCCTCTGGGACCGCTACGACGCCCCGCGCATCGCCACCGCCCGGCGCAGGCCGATGCTGCTGGCCGAGCTGGCGGCCGCCGACGCCGACGTGATCACGCTCCAGGAGGTCGAGCCCGCGCTGGCCGGCATGCTCCTGGCCGAGCCGTGGGTGCGGGCCGGGTACACGGTGGGGACGGATCCGGCCGGCCCGGACGTCGCCGCGTACGGGCTGCTGGTGCTGAGCCGGCTGCCGGTGCGGGAGGCCGGGCTGCACGAACTCGGCCGGCACAAGGCGGTCACCGCCGTGACGGTGGACACCGCGGCGGGGCCGCTGGTCGTCGGCGCCACCCACCTGAGCAGCGACCACTCCTCGAACGGGGCGGGCCGCAGGGCGGCCGAACTGGCCGTGCTGGCGAAGGGGTTCGGCGAGCTCGCCACCGGTGGCGGCGCGGAATCCGGAACCGGGGCCCGGGGCAGGACCGGGGCCGTCGCGGGCCTCGCGCTGCTGGGCGACTTCAACGACGGCCGGGCCGGTGCCGAGGGACCCGCGGCCGCACTGGGGCTGCGCGACGCCTGGAGTGAGGTGCACGGGGCGGCGGACGCGACGCCCACCTTCGACCCGGCGGCCAACCCGCTCGCCGCGGTCGCCTCACTGACGGGGCGGTCGGCGCGACTGGACCGGATCCTGGTGGGGACGGCGGCCGGCGCCCGCGTGGCGCGGGCTGCCCTGCGGGGCGACTCCCCCGGCCCCGAGGGGCTGTTCGTCTCGGACCACTTCGGCGTGGAGGCGACGCTGGAACTCGGGGCGCGGAGCGGCGGGCCCGCGCGGCTCGGCGTGGAGGCGACCGCACGGACCGCGGTGGCCTGGCTGCCGCCGCCGGACCCGGTGGTGGAGGAGCTGCGCCGGGAGCTCGATCCGCGGGTCGGCCGCCGGCCCGCGCACGTCGACCTGCTCTCCGGTTTCGTGCCGGAGTCCTCCTTCGACGAGGCGCTGCCGCTGCTGGCCGAAGTGGCGGCCGGGACGGCGGCATTCACCGCCCGTCTGGATGGCGTGCACAGCTTCGGGCACCGGGAGGACGCGACCGTGTGGCTCGATCCGGCCGCGGCCGGCGAGGCCCCGTGGCAGGAGCTCCGGCGTGCCCTCGCCGACCGGTTCCCGGGCTGCCGGGGGCGGGCCGGTGCAGACCGGGGCTACACCCCGCACCTGGCACTGGGGCGCAGCACGGACCCCCGGCGGACGGTGGCCGAGGCCGCGGCGCGCCTGGGCGGCGGGAGGTCCGCGCGGGTCGGTGAGCTGGCGGTGCTGTCGCGGCGCGGGGAAGGGCCGATGCGGGTCCGGGCCCTGGTCGCCCTGGGGACGGGCGAGGTCCGCTGGGTACCTTCGCCTTCCGGGCCGGACGGCGAGCCCGGCCCGGGGCGGGGCGCCGGAGCGGGCGAAGGGCCTGGCATCGATCCGGGCATCGATCCGGCCGGCGATCGGTTCGCCGCGTCCGTGGCGGACCGGGTGGCGCGGGCCGTCGGCGGGACGGGGCTGGTCCGGGTGGCCGGGTCGCGCCGCATGGGCTGCGGGCTGCCGCACGCGGACCTGGACCTCGTGGCGGTCCTGCCGGGCAGGGCCGACTCCGCGCAGGTACGGGGCCGGATCGAGGCCGCACTGCCGGAGGCCGCGCGGATGCGGGAGGTGAGCGGCGCACGGGTCCCCGGGCTGCGGTTCCGGTGCGGGGCACTGGACGTGGACCTGGTGCTCGTCGGCTCGGGTGCGGTGGAACCGGGTGAGGCGCTCGCGCGGCGGTCGGAGCTCGGCGAGGGGGCGGCCGTCGCACTGAGCGCGCTGAGCGACGCGGATGCCGTACGGGCCTCCGTGCGCGGGGAGTTCGCCGCTTGGGCCCGGCTGGCGCGGGAGGTGAAGGCCTGGGCGCGCGCCCGGGGGCTGGACTCGGCTCCCTTCGGCGGGCTTCCGGGGCCGGCCTGGGCGGTGCTCGCGGCCCGGACCGTGCGCGCGGCCGGGCCGATGGAGCCCGGGGCCCTGCTGCGGGAGTTCTTCGGCACGTGGGCGGCATGGGACTGGCGGGACCCGGTCGCGCTGTTCCCCGGGGCCGGGGGAGCCGCGGCGGCACACCACGCCGCGGGGCCCGCCGGAGCTGCCGGCCGGCCGGACCCCGTGACGGTGCTGACGCCCTCGGCTCCGGTGCGCAGCTGTACGGCCCAGGTGGGTCCCGGCATGCGCGACCTGCTGGTCCAGGAGCTGTACGGGGCCTGGGAGCTGCTGGAGTCGGGGGACGGGTCCCGCGACGGGCTGTCCGCCGCCCCGCCGCTGCACCGACGGCACGCGGCCTGGGCGGTGGTGACCGTACGGGGTGCCACGCCCGCGGACTTCGAGGAGGCCCTCGGGCGGACGCGCGGACGGCTGCGGTCGCTGCTCGCCGCCCTGGAGGCGGGCGGAGTGGCGGACGCGCACGCCTGGCCGCGCCCCTTCGCCTCGGGCCCCGGACTGGCCCGGTTCGCGATCGGCCTGGGCGCCCGCCCGCCGGACGCCGCGGAGCTGGCCCGCCTGGCCGGGCCCTGGGTCGGCGGCCTGCCGGGCGTCGAGGTCGTCCGGGCAGCGGGCGGGGACGTCCCGGACCTGCCCTGAGGCATCCCTCCCCCACCCCACCCGTCGACGAATAACGAACGCACAGGGATGCCCGGGCCGGAACACCGGTCACTTCCCGAACTCGGAGCGGGCTGCCTCCCGCTCAGCGGGCGCCGCGGGACGCAGCGGTCAGGAGCCTCAGTAGAGCCGGGCAGATTTTTTCCGTCAATACTTTTCACAAGGATTGAAGAAACTCCGAGTTCACGGGCCTGACGGGGATGTGACATGCCGTTGGGTCTTCAGTTCATGAACGCGCGAACTCTTGACGGCCACCGTGGCGGGCAGTTCACTCACGCTTCGATCCCCCCGGACCCACGACGTCAGGAGCACCCCGCATGCCCCTCCTCTCCGATCGCCCGCCCCGCCTCACCGTCGCGGCGCTGGCCGCCGCGCTGGTGGCGGCCCTCCTCGTCCTCCTGCCGGGCACCGCGGCTCAGGCGGCTCCCGTACTGCTGTCCCAGGGCAAGTCCGTCACCGCCTCCAGCCTGGAGGGCGCCGGCACCCCGGCCGGGGCGGCCGTCGACGGCGACCACGGCACCCGCTGGTCCAGCCAGTTCGCCGACCCCCAGTGGATACAGGTCGACCTCGGCGCACCGGCCCAGCTGAGCCAGGTCGTCCTGCGCTGGGAGGCTGCGTACGCGAAGGCGTACCGGGTCGAGCTGTCCACCGACGGCACCAACTGGTCCACCGGGTACGCGACGGCCGCGGGCACCGGCGGAGTCCAGACCCACGACATCACCGGCACCGCCCGCTACGTCCGCGTCCACGGCACCCAGCGGGCCACCGGCTACGGCTACTCGCTCTGGGAGTTCCAGGTGTACGGCACGACGGGCACCGGTCCGGAGATCCCCGGCGGCGGCGACCTCGGCCCGAACGTGATCGTCTTCGACCCGTCGATGCCGGACATCCAGACCAGGCTGGACGAGGTCTTCACGCGGCAGGAGTCCGCCCAGTTCGGCTCCGGCCGCTACCAGTTCCTCTTCAAACCCGGCACGTACAACGGCCTGAACGCGCAGATCGGCTTCTACACCTCGGTCTCCGGCCTCGGCCTGAACCCCGACGACACCACCATCAACGGTGACGTGACCGTCGACGCCGGCTGGTTCGGCGGCAACGCCACGCAGAACTTCTGGCGTTCGGCGGAGAACCTCGCCCTGAACCCGGTGAACGGCACCAACCGCTGGGCGGTCTCCCAGGCCGCACCGTTCCGCCGCATGCACGTCAAGGGCGGGCTGAACCTCGCTCCGAACGGGTACGGCTGGGCGTCCGGCGGCTACATCGCCGACTCCAAGATCGACGGCCAGGTCGGCAACTACTCGCAGCAGCAGTGGTACACCCGCGACAGCTCGATCGGCGGCTGGTCCAACGCGGTGTGGAACCAGGTGTTCTCCGGGACCCAGGGCGCGCCGGCGCAGTCGTACCCGAACCCGCCGTACACCACCCTGGACACCACCCCCGTCTCCCGCGAGAAGCCGTTCCTGTACCTGGACGGCGCCGAGTACAAGGTCTTCGTCCCGGCCAAGCGCACCGATGCCCGCGGCACCTCCTGGGGCAACGGCGCGCCGCAGGGCAGCTCGATCCCGCTCAGCCGGTTCTACGTGGTCAAGCCGGGCGCGAGCGCGGCGACGATCAACGCCGCGCTGACCCAGGGCCTGCACCTGCTCTTCACCCCGGGCGTCTACCACGTGGACCGGACGATCCAGGTCAACCGCCCGGACACGGTCGTCCTGGGCCTCGGCCTCGCCACGATCGTCCCGGACAACGGGGTGACGGCGATGAAGGTCGCGGACGTGGACGGCGTGAAGCTGGCCGGCTTCCTGATCGACGCGGGCCCGGTCAACTCGCCCACCCTGCTGGAGGTCGGACCGGCCGGGGCCTCGGCGGACCACGCGGCCAACCCGACCACCGTCCAGGACGTGTTCATCCGGGTCGGCGGCGCGGGCGCCGGCAAGGCCACCCTCGGCATGGTGGTGAACAGCCACGACACGATCGTCGACCACACCTGGATCTGGCGGGCCGACCACGGCGAGGGGGTGGGCTGGGAGACCAACCGCTCCGACTACGGGTTCCGGGTGAACGGCGACGACGTCCTGGCGACCGGGCTGTTCGTCGAGCACTTCAACAAGTACGACGTGGAGTGGAACGGCGAGCGCGGCCGCACGATCTTCTTCCAGAACGAGAAGGCGTACGACGCGCCGAACCAGGCCGCGATCCAGAACGGCGCCACCAAGGGCTACGCGGCCTACAAGGTGGCCGACTCGGTGAACACCCACCAGGGCTGGGGACTGGGCAGCTACTGCTACTACAACGTCGATCCGACCATCCGTCAGGAGCACGGATTCCAGGCCCCGGTGAAGCCGGGAGTCCGCTTCCACGACCTGCTCGTCGTCTCCCTCGGCGGCAACGGCCAGTACGAGCACGTCATCAACGGGATCGGCGCCCCCACCTCGGGCACCTCGACCGTCCCTTCGACCGTCGTCTCCTTCCCCTGATCCACCCCTGACCCCGCGAGGACGCGGGGCGGCCCGGCGGCCGCCCCGCGTTTTCCGGAACTTCGCGGCCGGCCACGGACGGACGGGGCGGCACCCCGCCGGGCCGGCGCCCGGTCCGGCCCGCAGTGGCTCCAGGTGGACCTGGGGTCGGTGAAGCAGCTGCGGCACACCCCGCTCGTGTGGGAGACCGCGTACGGCAGGGTCTACGCGATCAAGGTGTCGGACGGCGGCCTGAACCGGTGGACGGCGTACTCGCCGTCCACCGGGTTGCGCGCCGCCCTTCTCCCCGCCGGGCGGCGCGCGGTTCCGCGTGTCCGCGGCGGGCTCAGACCTCGATGACGATCTTCCCGGCGGTGTGCCCGGCCTGGCTCAGCTCGAAGGCCGCCGCCAGTCCGCTCAGCGGGAAGGTCTCGGCGACCGTCACCGTCAGCTGTCCGGCGTCGGCGAGCCGGGCCAGTTCCGCGAGGTCGGTGCCGACGGGCCGGACCCACATCCACTCGCCGCCCGAGCCGGTGACGGTGGGGTCGGCGATGGAGGCGTGCCGGCCGTCGTCGTGCAGCACCTCGCGGGTGACGGCGAGGACTCCGCCCACGAAGTCGGCCACGACGGTGACCCCCTCGGGGAGGAGGCCGAGCACCCGGGACGCGAGCCCGTCCCCGTAGGCGACGGGCTCGGCGCCGAGCTGCCGCAACCGGTCGTGGTTGCGCGGTGAGGCGGTGCCGATGACGCGGGCCCCGAGGGAGAGGGCGATCTGCACCCCGAAGGAGCCGACGCCTCCCGCGGCGCCGTGGATCAGGACGGTGTCGTCCTTGCCGGTGCCGAGGCGGGTCAGGACCTGGTAGGCGGTGAGCCCGGCCAGAGGCAGGGCCGCGGCCTCGGCCCAGCCGAGGGAGGCGGGCTTGCGTGCGAGGGCCCGCACGGGCACGGTGACGAACTCGGCGCAGGTCCCGCCGTGCACGTAGTCCTTGCGGACGTAGGCCATGACCTCGTCGCCCTCGGCGTACTCGGGGGTGTCGATGCCGACCTGCTCGACGGTGCCCGACACGTCCCAGCAGGGCACGACGGGGTACACGACGTCCATCAGCGGGTCGAGCCCGCCCGCCATGATCTTCCAGTCGACGGGGTTGACGCCGGCGTACTTCACCCGGACGAGGACCTCGCCCGGGCCGACCTTCGGAAGCGGCAGCCGGGTCTCGCTGAGCACCTCCGTCCCGCCGTACGTCTCGTAGGCCATCGCCCGCATGGTCTTCTCCTGCGCCATCTACCCGACCTCTCCGTGAGCTGCTGGATCCACCCCCCGGCCCATCCCACCACGCACGGCGCGCCCGCCCCGAGAAGCGGGGCGGGCGCGGAGGGGCGAAGGGTCAGCGGGATCGGCGCGCCGGCGATGATCTCGGTGTAGCGGCGGCCACCGGACTCCACGGTGCGGAGCTGGGTGGCGTGGTCATGCCGGTGCGCGGGACGCCGGGCCGGTCGATCTGGCGGGCGAAGGGGGCGGGCCCGTCCGGGTCGGCGGTGACCGCCTGCGGGAGTAGTGGTTGAGGCCGGTCCGGTCGAGGGGGCGGCGATGGCCGCGAGGTCGCCGGGGCGTTCGGGGAGGTCGACCCCGTAGACCTCGCGCATGTCGGCGGGGAAGCCGCGGCCGTGGACGGGGTCCAGCCACCACCGGTTGACGTGGACGTCCATGCGCCGGACGGCTGCGCGGTCGGTTCCGCTGCCGGTGGCGGGCTCGACGGTGGAGAGGCTGTCGACCATGCCGATGCGGGCTGCGGGGGCGGCGGCGCGGATGGCCTGGGTGGCCGGACCGTGGCCCAGGAGCAGAGGGTAGGAGGCGCGGACCGCTGCGGTGAGGTCGGTCCGGCCGGGGGCGCAGCCGTCCTCGTCGACGGTTCCCTCGATCTGGTAGGCGGAGGTCGCGGCGCCCCAGGCGAAGTCGGTGGGGAACGCGGCGAGGTCGAGGCCGGCGGGGTCCGCGGCCGGCGGGGTCCGCGGCCGGGTCGGTCGCGGAGAAGTTCGGAAAGGGTCATGTGACGTCCTTTGCCGTAACTCCGTGCCGTGCTGCCGGGAGAGGACGAAGACCTGGTGGATGTTGTCGCAGAGGTTCGCCCCCTCCCCGCCCAGGGCCCACTTGCCGTCCTGCGACAGCTCCCGGCCGGGGGTGACCGTCTCGTCCCAGCTGGCCGGGGCCCGGAGAGCGCGTACGACAGCGATCGGAGCGGGACGGCGGCGGGGTCCTGGCCGGTGGCGCCCGCCGAGCCGAGGGCGGACTCCACGAAGCGGTCCCTGCCGCCGGTGGCGGCGAAGTTCCCGGCGGTCCAGGGCATCAGGGCGCCGGTGGCCCGGAGGGAGGAGGACCAGGTGTTTCGCGCAGGGGTATGTTGCGATCGACGGCGGGGCGGAAGGAGCCACATGACCACGGGTCGTAGCGGACGAACGGTGCGGGACCTGCGGCGCGGCAACCGCAGCGCCGTACTCCAGCGGTTGTACTTCGGCGGCCCGATGAGCCGTCAGGAACTGGGCCCGGTGACCGGGCTGAGTTCCGGATCGGTCAGCAACGTGGTCGGCGAACTCGTCGCCGACGGCCTGCTGGAGGAGGCCGGCGTCGTCGACTCGGACGGCGGCAGGCCCCGCACCCTGCTGCGCGTCACCCCCGGCAGCGCGCACATGTTCGGCGTCGATGTCGGCGAAACCCGGGTGCGCGTCGAGCTGTTCGACCTGGCGCTGACCGAACTGGCCCGCACCGAGATGCCGTTGCTGCCGCGCGGCTGCTACGACGTCGGCCCGATCGTCGACCACATCAAGGCCGGGATCTCCACCGTGCTCGCCGAGGCCGGCGTGGGGACGGAACGGCTGCTGGGCGTGGGCGTCGGCGTGCCCGGCATCGTGGACCGCGACGCGGCGGGCCGCGCCGTCGTCCACGGCCAGACCATCGGCTGGGACGCCGTACCGCTCGAAGCCCTGCTGCGCGCCACCGGAGCCCTGCCGGACGAGATCCCGTACATCATCGACAACGGCGCCCGCACCCTCGGCCAGGCCGAGATGTGGTTCGGTGCGGGACGCGGTGCCCGCGAGGCGGTCGTGGTGCTCTTCGGCTCGGGCGTCGGAGCGAGCCTGATCACCGACGGCTCCCCGGACGGCGGCACGACGGAGGGGACCCCGCTGGAGTGGGGCCATCTGACGGTCTCGGTACGCGGCCGGCGCTGCCGCTGCGGGGCGCTGGGCTGCCTGGAGGCCTACACCGGGGCGGAGTCGCTGCTGGCACGCTGGGCCGAACTCGGCGGCGGACCGCAGGACACGGTGGACGAGGAGGAGGCGCTCGGCGCCCTGCTGAAAGCCGCCGGTCAAGCGGATCCGGTGGCGGTGGAGCTACTGGAGGAGACGGCGGAGTACCTGGGTGCCGGGCTGTCGGACGTGATCAACCTCTTCCAGCCGGAGCGGATCCTGATCGGCGGCTGGGCCGGCCTGATGCTGGGCCCGCACATCCTCCCGGGCGTCCGGGAACACGCCACCCGCTACTCCCTGCGCCATCCCGCCGGGCGGGTCAGCATCACCATGGGCTCCCTGGGCCCCGACGCGGTGACGGTGGGCGCGGCCACGCTCCCCCTGTCGGCCTTCTTCGCGACGGGCGGCCGCCGCGCCCCGGCGGAGCCCCCGGCGGAACAGCCGGGCTGGCAGACCGCGCTGGAGGTCCGCAGCGGGGCCGGGACCCGACGCGCCTGACCCTTCCGGGCCGCGGGCCCGTGCCTGCACGCGACGGCCCGCGGCCGGTGGTTCTCGGGGCCTCGGGGCGGGCGCCGCGCTGGGGGCGACGGTTCCGTGCGGGCGGGCCGGTGCGGGCAGGCCGCCGTGCGGACGGGGCCTCCCCGCCGGGCAGGCCCGGCGGGGCGTCCTGCCGGTCACTCGTACTCCGTGCCGCCCTTGCGGGTCAGGTAGGCGGGGCTGACGGCCTTCGCGATGGCGCGGCCGCCGACCACCGGGCTGTACCGCTCCGTCTTCGGCCGGATGACGACGCCCTCGCGCAGGTGCAGGTCCCGGCCGGACACGGCCTCCCGGCCGCTCGCCCGCTCCAGCACCACGTCGAGGTCGTACGGGCCCTCGTACAGCCGTGGCACCAGCGGGAGTTCGCCGTCCTCCAGGACGACGGCCGGGTCCAGCCACCGCAGCTGTCCGTCGATCTCGGCGGACACGTCGAAGACGGCGTATCCGGGCGCGTCCCCGGCAGCGCGGGCATCGGTGCCGTACGCCAGGTCCTGGACGCCGGCGCCGTACACCTCGCCGAAGACGCCGATGCGGGTGGCTCCGAGCCGGGCGGCCAGTTTCGCCGCGACGGCGGCGACCTCGTGGCCCCGCACGGCCCGCCAGTACAGGTTGCGCTCGTCCTCCTTGAGCGCCAACCCCTTCGAGCCGAAGCCCTTGGAGGTGACCTGGACCCGTTCGCCCTGGACCACGTAGGTGAACAGGCAGGCGGTGCCGTGCAGTTTCTCCGTGAGGACGACCGGCTCGCCCGGCTCGAAGATGTGCGGGTAGCGCTGCAGGTTCTCGATGTCCACCCACGGCATGAGGTCGGGCGCGGCCTCGACTTCCCCGCTCATGGTGGTGGGGATCGGCGGGGACCACTTGGTGATGCCGAGCAGTTCGGCGAAGTCCGTGCCCTCCCCGGCCGCCCGGGCCAGGTCCACTCCGGCCAGGGCACGCGGCCGGCACACCAGGCCCTGCGAGAGCTCGCCCCGCAGGCGGACGGCCTTGACCCGGTCGGCGGAGCCGCCGGCGAGCCGCCCGGTCAGACCCAGCTCCTCGATCAGACCTGCCGGGAGTACGGCCTGTTCGGGTATGTAGAGGGCGAACTCGCCCGTCCGGTAAGCACCCTTGGCGACGACGGCGCGGTAGAGGCCCACCTGGGCCAGCTCCAGCGCGTCGGCATTGGGATGTTCATGGACGGTCAGTTCCTCGGCGGTGACCCGCAAAGTCGACATGGCTGGGCTCCTGGGGTGTCGTGGCCGCGACGGCGTTCGGGGCCGGCACGGCGGTCGCGCGCATCGGCGACGCCCAGTCTCCGGCCTGCCATTTCCGCTGGTCCACCGCTTATTCAGGTGCTAGGGGGTGTCATGCCGTAGGTCGTGGGCGTCCCGTGGTCCGCCGGCTCGCAGCGCTCCGACGGCCGCGACGGACGCGTCCAGCAGGTCGATGGGACGACCCCGGTGGTCGTAGATGCCGCCGCGGGTGCGGTTGCTGCCGCAGACGACGAACACCCCCGTCCCCGGCTCGGCCTTGAGGTGCGTGGCCGGCCGACCGACGAAACCGCTGTGGTCCACGTCCTGGGCGAGCGGGAGGAGAAGGTTCCGAAGCGTTCGATGTCCTGGTCGCGTACGACCGCCGGCGTCTCGCCGGTGAGTGTGGGCGGCCGGTCGGCCGGGAACTCCTCGAAGCACCGGACGCCGTCGTGCACGACGAGGTCGGCCCGGCTGATCACACGGCGCAGCGGCCCCGGTCCGCATGTGCCGCCGGGCGGGTCCCGGCGCGTTCCGGCGGCCGCCGGAACGGGGCGTGCCGGAGGTCAGCCTCCGCTGCCGAAGGCCGCCTGGGTGGCGGGGCCGTAGACGCCGGGCGGGTCGCCCTTGATCCCCCGGTCGCGCTGGAGCTGGGCCACTCCGCGCTTGGTCTGGCTGTCGAAGACACCGGTGGCGGACACGTACGTGAAGCCCTGCCCGAAGAGCCGCTCCTGGAGGACGCGCACCGCCTCGCCGCTGTCCCCCATGCGCAGCGTCCCGGGCGTCGGCGTGCCGGGCGCCTGCTGTCCGGCCGGGGCGCTGGACGCAGGGGGCTTCGGGGACGCGGGAGCCGCCGGCGGGGAGGGCGCGGCCGAGGCCGTGGCCGAGGGAGTGGGCGAGGGAGTGGGCGAGGGGCCTGTCTCCGCCGCCGGGCCGGACGGGGCGGGCGCGGGCTCGGCTCCGTCCGGGCTGGGCACGGGGAGCACGGGTGCGGGGAGCGAGAGAGCGGGCGAGTCACCGGTCCGCGAGGGGGCCGGCCGGTCGGGGGCGAACAGCAGGTACGCCAGGACGCCCGTCATGCCGAGGGCGAGCAGGGCGAGGGCCGCCACAGGGGTCCGCCGGCCGCCTCCGTCGCCGTCGCCGTCGCCCTCCTGCGGTCGGGCCCCGGCGGGCTGGACGCCTTCCCGGCCCGAGTCGGTGCCTGAGCCGGGACCTGAGCCGGTGCCGGAGCCGGGCCGGCCGGCATCGTCCCGGAAGGGTTCGGGTACGCGGAAGGACACCGGGGGCGGACCGCTCTGCGGCCAGGCGGGAGCCGTGGACGGGGCCGGGCCGGACACGGGCACGACGTACGGGCGTACGAGCAGGCGGTCGTCGGGGACGATACCGCTCTCTTCGGGGTGGTGGGACACGACTGCCGGTCAGGCCCTGCACGACGGGACGGCGCCGCGGGCGGCGAAGCGGCCGGGGGCACCGGACTCGGGAGCACCGCCGGCCGGGGCCGGCGTGAACGAAGAGCGGACCGGTATGTACATCGTGGGTCTCCGAGTGCGGCGCATGCGGTGGATCTCGATCGGGCGCACTCTGTCCCCTTTGCACAGCCGGGTCAAGCCTGGTGTCCGAACTGCCCCTTCGGTCCGCAATCCGTGCGGCCGGGCCGCAATCGGCGTCACCCGGACGCGTGAGACCGGGGGCCGGACCTCCCGGCCGGTGCGGCATGGTGGTCGGATGCAGTTACGCCGGACCGTGCCCCTCTCCTTCCTGGCGCTCCTCGCGTGCGCCGGCTGCGTCACCGTGGGCCCGGACGCCCCGGGTGCCGTCCCCGGTGCCGTACCGCCCGTCGGCGTGGCCGGCGTCCCGCCGCCGCTGCCGCTCGGCGAGCTGCCGGAGCCGCCTTCCGTACCGGAGGGGGACGCCGCCGGGGAGCCCGCCGGGGACGTGGGACCCGGCACGGATCCCGGCCGCCCGGACCCGGCCCCGTCGCGGTCCCCCGCGAAGGCGGACCGGCCGTCCTCCGGACGGGCCGAGAAGCCGAAGACGCCGCCCCGGCGGGTGCGTTCGCCGAAGCCGAAGGCCTCCCACCCGCACCGGCATCCGCCCCTGCCGTCCCGGATGGGCGAGCTGTGCGCGGCCGCGGAGGGCACCGTACCGCCGCCCCTCGTCGACCTGTGCCTGCGGCAGTACGGACGCTGACCCGGCCGGCGCACGTCCGCCCACGGATGCGAGGCTTGACCCTCCCCCTGTGTCAGGCCTTGCACTGGAAGACGTCATGTTCACCATCGGAGACTTCGCCAAGCACGGCCGGGTGTCGGTCCGCATGCTGCGTCACTACGACGCGCTCGGACTGCTGCGCCCAGCACGTGTCGACCCCTTCACCGGCTACCGCTTCTACGAGGCCGGGCAGCTCGCCCGGCTCAACCGTGTCATCGCCCTCAAGGAACTCGGCTTCAGCCTGGACCAGGTGGGCGCCATCCTCGACGAGCGGGTGGGCGCGGAGGAGCTGCGCGGCATGCTGCGGCTGCGGCAGGCCGAGCTGGAGGCCGCCGTGGCAGCCGCCACGGCGGGGCTGCGGCAGGTCGAGGCGAGGCTCCGGACCATCGAGAGCGAGGGTTCCATGCCGTCCGAGGACATCGTCGTCAAAAGCCTCCCGCCCGTCCGGCTCGCCGAGTTGACGGGGGTCGCGGGCAGTTTCGCACCGCAGGACATCGGGCCGGTGATCGGTCCGCTCTACGAGGAGCTGTGCCGCCGGTTCGAGGCCGCCGGGCTGGTCCCGGCCGGGCCCGGCACCGCCTCGTACGAGGACGCTCCGGAGGCCGGTGCCGGGTCGGTCCTGGTGCGTGCCGGGCTGCCGGTGGCGGGCTCGGTCCGCGCCGAGGACCTGGGGGGCGGGGTACGGATCGTCACGCTGCCCGGGGTCGAGCGGGCGGCGACCGTGGTGCACCGGGGCGCGATGGACGGCGTACTGCCGGCGGCGCAGGCCCTGGCCCGGTGGATCGACACCAACGGGGAGCGGTCCGCCGGGTACGCGCGCGAACTCACCCTGGCCTGCCCGGAGGACCCCGACCAGTGGGTCACCGAACTCCAGGAACCCCTCGCCCCCAGGTCCTGAGGGCGCCCGGCCCGCGAACGTGAGCGCACCGGCGGGCCGTGCCGCGCCGGGCTGTCCGCAGCCGGCGCAGGGTGGCGTGGCCGCGGCGGCGCCACTCCGCCCGCGGCAGGCCGGCCCGCTGACCGCCGCTGCTGATCAGGGCGTTGACCGGGGTCATCGGGTCAGCTGCGAGCCCTTTCGCCAGCAGCACCCCGACCACGAGCGGGACCAGGGCCACGGCCAGGGCGGACCCGGCGGTGGTCACGTGCTGCATGCGCGGGCGGGGCTCGCCGCCCGGGGCTTCGTACGTCATGCCCCTCATTCGATCAGCGCAGGCGCGGCGGGGAATCGGGGCGGGTACTCAGGCCGTTGGGCATGAAGTACTCAAACCGGCCCGGCCGGGCGCGGCACGGCCCGGCCCGGGTGCGGTCTCGTGCGGACGGACGGACAGGCGGGGTGACGGCGATGGCGGTGCCCGGGCAGGGCTTCGAACCGGCGAGCGGCGACGGTGAGGCCGTACCGCCGGGCGCCGCTCGGGCGGCGGAGCTGCGCACGGCGTACGAGGGGCTGTTGCAGATCCGCCGTCTGGTGAACGGGGCCGCGGGCGCGGAGGTTCCCGCCGCGTGGGAGGTACGGCAGCCGGCGCGCGCGGTGGCCCTGGCCCTGGAAGCCTCGGGGATCCCGCCGTCCGCGGTCGACGGGCAGGGGCGGCGTACCCGGACGGGATACCGCGTGGCCGCCGCGGCGGAGCCGGGCCGGGTGGAGGTGACCTGGCTCGGCCCGCCCGGCGGGGGCGCGGCCGGGGAGGAACAGGAGAGGCTGACGGAGTGCGCCGGGGTGCTGGAGCCCCTCGGGTGGGCGTGCCTGCTGTACCGGGGCCCGCGCCGGCGCCGTTTCCTGGAGGTGGAACCCCCGCACGGACACCGGCAGGGCCCGGCCTGACGGGCCTGACCTCCACGGCGTTCCGGCGCCGCCCGGCCGGCCCCGGCCCGCCCTCCCGCCCTGCCGGTGCTGCTCCGCCAGGACATAATCGCTGGCCGCGCCGCCCGCGCGACCGGCAGACTCGCCCCATGGGCATGCTCGACGCGTGGGCGAACCGTACCGGCCTGGGCGAGACCGTCGAGTTCCGGCCGACCGGCGGTTCGATGGTGCCGCTGATCCGCTCCGGGCAGCGGGTCCGGGTCGGACCGGTGTTCCCCGGGCGGCTGGAGGCCGGCGACATCGTCCTGGCCCGGGTCCACGGCACCGTCTACCTGCACCTGGTCCTCGCGGTGGACGCCCCGCGCCGGCGCGTGCAGATCGGCAACAACCGGGGCGGCGTCAACGGCTGGGCCGGCTACGACCGGGTGTTCGGCATCTGCCTGGCCGTGGACGGTGTGCCCCGCCCCGGCGCCGCCGCGAAGGTCCGCGCGGCGCCGCCCGCGATCCGGCCCGGGCTCCTCGCCACGCGCCGTCTCGACCTGCTCCCGCTGCGGGCGGAGCACGCCGGTGAGATGGCCGTCGTCCTGTCCGACCCCGCCCTCCACACCTTCATCGGCGGCGCCCCGGCCGCCCCCGACGCGCTGCGCGCCCGGTACGAGCGGCTGGCGGCCGGTTCCCCGGATCCGGCGGTCGTCCGGTGCAACTGGGTGCTCCGGCTGCGCGCCGGGGGGCGGCTGGTCGGCACCGTCCAGGCCACCGTCACGGCGGACGCGGGGCAGGCCGAAGTGGCGTGGGTCGTGGGGACTCCGTGGCAGGGCCGGCGCCTCGCCTCCGAGGCGGCGCGGGCGCTGACCGGCTGGCTGGCGAAGCTCCCGGTCGGCCGCATCCTCGCGCACGTGCACCCGGAGCACGCGGTCTCGGCTTCCGTTGCCGCGGCCTGCGGGCTCCGGCCGACCGCGCACCGCCAGGACGGCGAGATCCGCTGGGAGTCCGGTGACGGGGGGCGCCCGGCCCCGGGTGGGCGGGGCCGTGCCGCTCACCAGCCTCCGGCCGCGGCCCCGCCCTGCGGCTCCTGACCGCCTCCCCGCGTGTCGTCCTCCAGGTGGCGCGGGGGTCCGTAGCGGGCGGCGAGGGCGGTCGCGGTCTCGGCGACCGCCCGGCGCAGCTCCGGCGGCCCCAGCACCTCCGCTTCCGTGCCGAGCCGGAGCAGGTCCCCGACGGCGAGGGCCCCGGCCTCGACGGGCAGCCGGACCCGGACCCAGCCCTCGCCGCCGGCGGGGTGCGGGCCGGGGTCGGGGTCGGGCTCGGCGTCGGCGAGTGCCCGGACGCCCGCCGCGCCGAACAGCATGGGCAGCAGCCGCCGCCCGCGGGGCGAGAGGCGCAGTTCGGCGGTCCGGCGCCGGGTTGCCGCGTCCAGGCGGCCGACCGATTCCTGCCAGTAGGCGGCGAGAGCGAAGCCGGCGGGCCGCTCGAAGCCCTCGTCCGTGGCGTCCACCGCCAGGAACCGGGTGACCCGGTAGGTCCGCAGGGTCTCCCCGGCCCGGGCCACCAGGTACCAGATCCCGCCCTTGAGGACGAGGCCGAGCGGGTGCAGTCCCCGGTGGACCTCGCCGTCCCGGCGGCGGTAGCGGGTGCGCAGGACGCGCTGGTCCCAGACCGCGCGGGCGATCGCTGCGAGGTGCGGGACCGGGTCCGCGTCCCGGAACCATGCGGTGGTGTCCAGGTGGAAGCGGTCCTGGACCTGCCGGGCCCGTCCGGCGAGGGCGGCGGGGAGCGCGGCTTGCAGTTTCAGCTGGGCGGCCGCCAGGTCGGCGCCGAGGCCGAGGTCCTCGGCGGGTCCGGGTGCGCCGGACAGGAAGAGCGAGGCGGCCTGGTTGTCGGTGAGACCGGTGAGGCGGGTGCGGTAGCCGTCCGGGAGCCGGTACCCGCCGGCCGGGCCGCGGTCGGCGAGGACGGGGACTCCGCAGGCGCTGAGCGCTTCGACGTCCCGGTAGACGGTGCGGACGGACACCTCCAGCGTGGCGGCGAGTGCGGGTGCCGTCATCCGGCCGCGGTTCTGCAGCAGCAGGAGGAGGGAGAGGAGCCGGTCGGCACGCATGGCACCCATGGTCGCGCATACCTGACAGGAGGTGTCAGGTAGGGCTGCCAGCATGGGGACACAGCCTGCTCAACCGCCGGACGGTCAAGTCCGGCCGGCCGAAAGGACCGTCGTGCCCGCATCCGCATCCGCATCCGCGCCCGTTCCCGCGCCCGTTCCCGCGCCCGTACGCACCGAAGGGCGGTTCACCTTCGCCGACTGGGAGGAGCGGGAGGTGGGTCCCTCCGGGACCTCCCCGCGGCTCGCCCGCGCCACCGTCCGGAACTCATTCACCGGCGGGATCGAAGCAGCCGGCACGCTCTGCGCGTACACCGTCGCCTACACCGGGGAGAGCACCGGCACCTTCACCGGCATGGAGCTGGTGTCCGGCAGCGTCGACGGACGCGAGGGCAGTTTCGTCCTGGAGGAGCGCGGCGGCTTCGACGCGGAGGGGACCCGCTGCCGGTTCGAGGTGGTGCCCGGCTCCGCCACCGGCGCGCTCGAAGGACTGTCGGGATCCGGGGCGTTCACCACCCGGCACGGTGACTCCTCGGTCGCGTACTCCTTCACCTACGCGGTGGGCTGACGGGCCGGCGGACGCCGAGGGGGCGCGGACCCCGGCGGTCCGCGCCCCCTCCTGCCGTGCCGGACTCAGCCCCGGGTCACGGTGCGCCGAACGTCAGCGTCAGCTGCGGCGTCCCCTCCCCCGCCTGTGCCTCCGACGACCACAGCCACAGCGCGTCCGTCCCGGTGCTGCTCAGCGCGAGCGCGTAGCTGCCGCCGAGCGCCTGCGCCACGGTCGCGGTGTTCAGGCCGGTGGTGTGCACCGCGGAGCCGTCGGGGATGCCGGCGAAGGTGCCGAGCGCCGGGCTGCCGAGCCCGGGCCGGTCGGCGTAGGTCGTACCGCCCTCCGTCCAGGCTCCGGTGACCGGTACGACCGAGACGGTGTCGGTCGTACCGGCGCCGCTCATCGTGCTGGTCTTCACGCCCAGCGCGGCCGATTTCAGCACCGTGCCCGCGGGCGCGGCGGGCAGGTCGAAGCGGAGGTAGCTCGCGTAGAAGGAGGTGCCCCGGACGGCGAGCGATCCGGAGGTCCCGTAATTGGTGCCGGGTGCACCGGCGTTGGCGTAGGTGTCCTCGGCCGCGGTGACCCGGACGACGGAGTCGGCCGGGGCGGAGGCCAGGGCGTAGTGGTGCTGCACCTGCGCAGCACCGAGGACGCTGGGGTAGACGGCCGTCTCGTCGAGCCGGCCGGCCCAGTATTCGCTCGTCGGGCGGTCCGGCCAGCCGCCGAGGCTGTCGCCGCCCGCGTGCCAGTAGCCGGAGAAGTTCTCGTGGGCGGTGACGTCGAGCGTGCCCTTCTGGGCTCCGTCGACGTACAGGGTCATCCCGCCGGGGCCCTGGGTGGCGACGACGTGGTGCCACTTGTTGTCGTTGTAGGCGGTGCCGGTGGTGATGGTGCGGGTGGCGCCGGTGTAGACGCCGTAGACGAGCCGGCCGTCGTCGGTCATGTAGATGTGCTTGTCGTACTGACTGCTGCCGCGGGTCTGGTTGTTCCCGAAGCCGACGAGCTTCCCGCCCCGGGTGGTGTTCGTCTTGAACCAGGTCTCGATGGTGTAGCTGTTGCCCACCGTCTGACGGCGGTCCGCGTACACCTGGGTGTCGGACCCGTTGAAGCCGATCGCCGTACTCGCGCCGGAGACGGCCCCGGGCGACTGGCGAAGGGCGGGGCCGTTCAGGTGCACGCCGCTCTGGTTGCCGCCGGCCGAGGAGTCGGCGACGAAGGGCAGTGCGGACTCGTCGTAGCGCCAGTACTGCTCCGCGCCGTCCGCGCGGACCGCGTCGGGGTAGGCGTCCACCGAGGTGGGGACGGTCACGCTCGCCGTGCCGGACGACGCGCTGGCGTTGCCCGCGGCGTCGGTCGCCGTCACCCGGTAGGTGTACGACCGGCCCGGTTCGACGGTGGTGTCGGTCGAGGAGGCCTGCGGGCGCCGGAAGAACAGCGAGTCCGCGACGACCGTGGCGATCGGCGTGGCCGCTCCGTTGCGGTACACCTTGTAGGTGAGCGCGCTGTCGTCCAGGTCGAGGCTGGTGCGCCAGCGCACCTGGGCCTCTCCCGGCTTGAAGCTGACCGCGCTCGCGACGGGCACCGTGGGCGCACCCGTGTCCCCGGTGGAGGCGAAGCGCGTCAGGCTCTGCTGCGCAGCGCCGTTGACGGTGGTGAACTCGCCGCCGACCCACATGTACTGGACGCCGGCCTTCGAGCCGACCGCCATCACGCGCGGGCCGATGCCCTCGCCGATGCCGTCGTTGGTGTCGGGTGCCCAGCCCAGCTTGCCGGTGCCACTGGTCGGCTGGGCGAGCAGGTGGTAGCGCCGGCCGTCGGGGAACTCGCCGACGCTGGAGCAGTCGTGCGCGTGCGAGGCGCTGTACAGCACGCTCTGGTACGGGAGCACCGCCTGTGTGGCGCCGAGGCAGGTGTCGCGCCAGCGCTGCCCGAAGTCGTCGAGGTCGAGCGCGATGCGGCCGTCGAAGACCCCGCCGCCGGTGCCCTCGTTGGCGGTGTAGAAGCCGGTGGCGTCGGTGGCTATGTCCTTGACGGCCGAGTTGGTCTCGATGAAGCCCGGGTAGGACCTGGTGAGTGCGCCGCTCGTCGCGTCGACGACGGCCAGCGCGTGCGTGCCGGTGCCGTTGACGGTGAAGAAGTCGCCGCCGAGGATCACCTTGCTGCCGTCCGGGGTGAGCTCGACGGCGCGGCCGGGCTCGTCGGCGTTCGCGGTGAAGGGACGCAGGGCCCCGTCGGCGGCGTCGACGGCGGCGAAGCGCTGGCGCTGCCGGCCCGCGACGGTGAGGAAGTCGCCGCCCGCGTAGACGGTGTCGCCGGTGACGGCGAGAGCGCGGACGGTGGCGGCGAAGGCGGGCCGGAAGCCGGGTTTCACCGTGCAGGTGGCCACGTCGACGGCGGCAAGGCTGGAGACCGGGGTGCCGTTGACCGCTCCGAAGTAGCCGCCCGCGTAGAGGGTCTTCCTGTCCGGGGAGAGGGTGAGCGCGCGGACGGTGGCCGTGCCCGAGCCGACCGTGAAGGACAGCTTGCAGGAGGTCGGCGCCCCGGTCGCCGCGTCGAACGCCGCGAAGTTCACGGCCGGCTGCTCGCTGCCCCCGCCGCCCGCGGGGGGCCGGACGGCGGAGAAGGTGCCGCCGGCGAAGACCTGGCCGCCCGCCTCCGCGAGGGCCCAGACGACGCCGTTGGGCTGCCAGGTCGGCAGCGCGTCGGCGGTGAAGGCGACGGGCGGGGTGACCGCCGCCGCCTGCGGGACGAGGCCGAGCCCCATGACGGTGCCGGTTCCGGCCACGGACAGGGCGAGAGCGGCCGCCAGCCTTCTGGATCTACGCATGAACCCCCCAGTTCGGTGTGCGGTACGGCCGCGTCGCCGGCTGGCTGGCGGCCGAGGTCGGGCATGGCCGGAACCAGACGTACAGCCGTCCGCGGCCATGCATACGGGCGCACCCTAGAGTGGTTCATCATTCCGTTCATCACACTTGACGTATCGGATACCGAATTGGTCCGGTCGGCACGCGGCCCACAGGGGGAACCGGAACCATGACGTGCCCGCGCAGCACAAGGACCCGGTCCCGATGACGGGCCCCGGTTCCCTGACCTTCGCCGCCTGGCGCCCCGATCCGCACCGGCGCTACGTCTGCCTGGCGGAGCTGCTCGTCCGCCTCGGCTCCTTCGGCCTGGACCTGGTGTGGAAGGTCGACCTCCCCGACGGGCCACCGGGCCGGTCCCGGCCGGACGAGTGGGCGGCGGCCCGGGAGGGCATCGGGTCGCTGCGGCTGCTGTCCCTGGTGACGCCCGAGGTGCAGTTCGTCGACGGCAACTACGACGGCTACGACGCCGACGGCCGGCTCGTGCTGGAGCTCCAGGAGTTCGACAGCACGAGCTGGGACGTCAGGAGCGCCGATCCGTGGGTGCTGGACGAGGTCCGCCGCTGGTTCCCGGACGCCCGGCCGAGTCCGCCCGGCGCCTGGGGCGACGCCTGATCCGGACCGTCACCCCGCCGGCAGGGGGCCGGCCGGACCGGCGCCCGGGTACCGGGGGCGCCGGGCGCACGGCGCGGGGTCACCCTGGCGAAAGCGCCCCGCGCGGGCCCGCGCACCTCTACCGTGCCCTGGGGGGACGGTGGACGGCGGCGGAGGGTGGGACGGATGGACGACGAAGAGGACATGCGGCTGGCGAGGATGACGCCGGAGATCTCGCGCCGCACCCTCACCATGCTGCGGGGTCTCGTCGGCCTGGAGCCCCCCGAGCAGGTGCCCGAGGACGCCATGATCGTGGCCGACGCGATCCTGGCTGAGCACGGCACCGACGGGCTCCGTGTCCTGGTGATGACCCTGGCGGCGTGGACGACCGCGCAGATCGAGAACGTCGCCGAGCTGAGCCAGCGCAGCCACGAGGCCGTACTCGACGCCATGGAGCTGGCCTGCCTGGAGGCGAACGCCGAGGAGTAGGCGGCGCCCGCCCGGACCGGCCGGGAGAACCGGGCGGCTCCCGAGCGCTCGGGATCGGGCCTCCGTCGGCGACACTGGGGAGAGCAGAAGCTTCGTGGGGGGTCTGATCGGAGGCCGTCGTGAGCACACCTTCCCCCATCCGGATCGCCGCCGTCCTGTCCACCGAGCACCGTGGACGGCTCATGTCCCAGGCCCGCGAGGTCAACTTCCCGGAGAACGCCCGGATCTTCGAGGAGGGCACCGCGGCGGAGTCCTTCTGGATCGTGCGCTCCGGCACGGTGACGCTCCAGATACCGGTGGCCGGGCGCCGGCCGGCGCCCGTGGAGAACCTCGGCTCCGGTGAGCTGGTGGGCTGGTCGTGGCTGTTCCCGCCGTACGTGTGGCAGCTGACGGCGGAGGCGATGACGCCGGTCCGGGCGTACGAGTTCGACGCCAGGGCCGTGCGCGTGCTCATGGACGCCGACCCCGTCTTCGGGTCCGCGGTGGGGCATTGGGTGGGACGCGTCCTCGCCCTGCGGCTGCACCAGACCCGCACCCGGCTGCTCGACCTGTACGCCCCGCGCCTCGGCGCGCGCTGACCGGCCCCCGCCCCCGGCAGCACCCGACCTCACCCCGAGCCCGCCCGCCCGCCCGCCCGCCGGAGAGATCTCGGCAATGTTTCCGGCAGGTCTCGGGAGCGTTTCCTGGGTGGTGTTCGGCCGATTCGCGCGTCCGTTCCCCCACAGGTCAGCCCCGCCCCACAGCTGCGGTCTGCACTCATGCGCACACGATGAGTGACGTGAAATCGGGGTGCGGACGGGCGTTCACGTCCCGCGTGGGCAAGACTCTGTCCGCTGTCCGAAACAACCACCTTCAAAGGAGTGTTCGAAATGCGGTCCATCGCAAGGGGTCTCGGGCTCGGTTCGGCCGCCATGGCGCTCACCGCGCTCACCGCGCTGGCCTGGCCCGGAGCGGCCGGAGCGGCTCCTTCCGGCGCAGGGAGCCTGTTCGCTCCGTCCGCACTCGTGCTCGCCGTGGCGGAGGGGGACGACGCCGAGACCGGTACGGTGCTGCGCGCGGTGACACTGGTCTGCGCCCCGGCGCCCGGGGGCACGCACCCGGACCCGGTCGCCGCGTGCGCCGAACTCAGGTCCAGCGCCGCCCAGCCGGACGCCCTCACCGAAGCCGCCCCCGACACGGCGTGCACCCGGGAGTGGAATCCGATGACCGTGACGGCCGACGGGGTCTGGGAGGGCCGGCGGTTCAGCTACGACCACACCTTCGGCAACCCGTGCGGCCTGCGGAGCACCAGCAGCATACTGTTCGACTTCTGACCCGGCGTCATACGGCGCCCCCGGGGCCGGACCGCGGCGGTGAACCGCGGTCCGGCCCCACCGGTGTCCGGCCGGTCAGCCCAGCTCGAGGCTGGTGATCCCGTACAGGCCGGCCAGGTCGAGGTCCGGAGCCGGGCCGGTGTACATGCGGGCGGCCTCGAAGGTCGGCTCCAGGCCCAGTTCCACGGCCAGGGCGGTGGCCCGCGGGTTGGCGTCCGGCACGTCCACGGCGACCAGCCCGCCCGGGGCACGGTCCGACAGCTCCCTCAGCAGGGCGGCCGCGACCTGCGGTCCGGACGCGTACAGCGGGCCGATGCGGGAGGCGCCGCTGGACGGTCGGACCACCCCGAGCCCCTCGATCCGGCCGTTCCGGACGGCCGCCAGCGCGGTGCGGCCGGGCAGGCCGGTCCAGGCGGCGAGAAAGGCGTCGCGCGGCGCCGGGAAGAACCTCCGGTCGTAGACGGCGAGTTGACCGAAGGGCAGCGAGGCCGCGTCCACCACCTCGACCGCCCGGTCCCCGCCTGCCGCACCATCCGGGCCTTCCGCGCCGAGGGGAGTGCCGGAGCCGGCCCCCGCGGGGACGCCCTCGTGACGGACGTTGTTCCAGGCCGAACGGAATCCGGACCTACGGTAGTTGTCCTGCTGGGCGACCACCCCGTCCAGGCCGACCAGCCTTCCGTCCAGCCGTTCCATCCCGGCCTGCCACAACCGGAACCCGTAGCCCTGGCCGCGGACCTCGGGGCGGGTCATGTAGAAGCCGATGAAGCCGAATCCAGGACCGTAGCGCACGGCGGAGATGCAGCCCACCGGCTCGCCGCCGAGCCTGCCGATGAGGAAGCCCTCCGGGTCGGCGACCGCGAAGGCGAAGCGGTCCGAGTCTCCCGGATTCCATCCCTCCTCATCGGCCCAGGCACGCATGGTCTCCATGTCGGCGCCGCTCGCGCCGGTGATCTCGAATCCCCTCATGTCCGGTGTTGTACCAGACCTGACGGGCGGGCACAGCGGGGTGACCGGCCGTCCTCGGAGGACGGTCAGCCCGCGCAGATCACGTCGTCGAGCCGGATGGGATGGGAGTCCAGGCGTACGTACGCGGTGAAGGTGTCGATGGTGTCCGTGTTCCAGTGGGTGGTCACGGTGGCCCAGCCCACGCCCGCCGACTGGGCCACGGTGACCGGACCGATCACGATGTGCTGCGGTTCGTTCTGTGCGCAGAGCAGGACGTCCGCGTCCGGATTCTCCCTCTGCCGGTCCTTGAGCACCTGCGAGACCCTCCCCTCCCGGTCGTCCGCGGAGGGGCCGTGATCACCGTAGAACTCGGTGAGGAAACGACCGATGTCGGAGGCCGTGTGCCGATGCGCGGCCGGAACGGCCGCGGAAGACGGCGCGAGCAGCGCGAGCAGGGTCAGCGGCAGGACACCGAGGCTGTACGGCATGAGCTTCATGCACCGGTGTGTACCCGCCCGCCGGGCCTGCCGGAGGGACACGCTCCGGATCTCACTCCAGTGGGGGTCCCCATTCACCGCAGAATCGCCCCCCGGGGGGTGTCGGACGAGGCCCCGGTAATCCGGTCGCGGCCGCCCGGGGCGGTACGTAGGGTCGGTCCATGGGGAAGCCGCTCGTCGTCGTGTTCAGTGGGGCCGGGATGTCCACGGATTCCGGGATTCCGGACTATCGCGGTCCGCAGGGTCTGTGGCGGCGGGACCCCGACGCCGAGAAGCTCGTCACCTACGCGTACTACATGGCCGATCCGGACATCCGGCGCCGGGCCTGGCAGATGCGCGCCGAGGTCGGGGCCCTCGGCGCGCGGCCCAATGCCGCCCATCTGGCGGTGGCGCAGTTGGAGCGCGGCGGCACCCCGGTGCGGGTGATCACGCAGAACGTGGACGGGCTGCACCAGCTCGCCGGGATGCCCGCCCGCAAGGTGTTCGAGCTGCACGGCACCGCCCGGTCGGTGGTGTGCACCGCCTGCGGGGCCCGGTCGGGCATGGCGGAGGCGCTGGCCCGGGTCGCCGCCGGGGAGCCGGATCCCGCCTGCCTGCTGTGCGGCGGGATCCTCAAACCGGCGACCGTCATGTTCGGTCAGCGGCTCGACCCGGTCGTCCTGGGGCGGGCCATGGCCGTGGCCAAGGGCTGCCAGGTCTTCGTCGCCGTCGGGTCCACCCTCCAGGTGCAGCCCGCGGCCTCGCTCGCCGGGATGGCCGCGGCAGCGGGGGCCCGGCTGATCATCGTGAACGCGGAGGAGACCCCGTACGACCCGCTGGCCGACGAGGTCGTGCGCGAGCCGATCGGGACCGCCCTGCCGGCGCTGCTGGACCGCCTCGCCGGATAGCGGGGCGGCGGGCCGCCCGGCGCCGCGGCCCGCGCCGCCCTACGCGCCGTCGGCCGCGCGCCGCATCGCCGCCACGTCCAGCTTCTTCATCTTCAGCATGGCCGCCGCGGCCCGGGCGGCCCGCGCCGGGTCGGGGTCGGCGATCAGGTCGATGGCCTCGGTCGGGGTGACCTGCCAGGACACCCCGAACCTGTCCTTGACCCAGCCGCAGGCCGACTCCTCGCCCCCGTCGCGCGTCAGCGCCTCGTAGTAGTAGTCCGCCTCCGCCTCGTCGGCGCAGCGGATCTGGAAGGAGATGGCCTCGGTGAAGGGGAACTGGGGGCCGCCGTTGAGGCCGATGAACTGCTGCCCGTTGATCTCGAACTCGACGACCATGACCTCCCCCTCCGGCCCCGGCCCCGCCTCCGTGTACCGGCCGATCCGGCCGAGCCTGCCGTCCTTGAACACGGACAGGTAGTAGTCGGCGGCGGCCTCCGCGTCCCCGTCGAACCACAGGCACGTGGTGAATCCGTTGCTGCTCATGGCTGCCTCCAGGCAGGTGCGCGACGGACGGATCCGCGGTGGACGCCGTCCCTCACATACAGACCGGCCCCGGGCCCGAAATTCATCGGTGTGCCCGGGGCCGGTCCGTGTCCCGCCTGGAATTCGCTCGTACGGGTTACTTCGCGGGCGTTCCGGTCACTCCGAGCATCCGGTCGACGACCCGCTTCGTGGCCTCGCCGTCGTCCAGGTCGCAGAACTCGGCGCGGAACGCCGCCCGCGCCTCGGCGTACTGGGCGCCGACCGAGTCCGCGTTGCGCACGGCCTCGATCAGGCTCTCCGAGTCCGCGAGCAGCGGGCCGGGAGCCTTCTCCTCCAGGTCGAAGTTGAAGCCGCGCAGGGTGCCGCGGTAGTGCTCGAGGTCGTACGTGAAGAGCAGGATCGGCCGGTCGGTCAGCGCGAAGTCGAAGATCGCGGAGGAGTAGTCCGAGATCAGCACGTCGGCGACCAGCAGCAGGTCCGTGGCGTCGGGCCAGCGCGAGACGTCGACGACGAAGCCGTCGCGGACCCCTTCGCGGACCTGCTCGCCCACGTTGTGGTGGCCCCGGATCAGCAGGACGTGGTCCTCGCCCAGCTCGCGGCGGGCCCGGTCGAGGTCGATCCGCAGGTCGAGCTTGTAGCCCCCGGACCAGCCCTCGCAGTTCTCCCGCCAGGTCGGCATGTAGAGGACGACCTTCTTGCCCTCGGGCAGGCCGAGCCGGCGCCGGACCTCCGCGATCCGCTGCGCGTCGGGCCGTACGAGCGCGTCCGTACGCGGACTGCCGGACTCGATGACCTCGCCCTGGTAGCCGAGCGCGCGCCGGAGCACGGGCGTGGCGTACGAGCTCGGGGAGGCGAGCAGGGTCCACTGGGCGCTGTCGTGCTCCAGCCCTTCCAGCACCTCGGGGCTCGTGTAGTAGTCGTGCACGAAGTCGTGGCCGATCTGCTTGATCGGCGTCCCGTGCCAGGTCTGGACGACGGTCTGGCCGGCGCGGCGCAGGAAGTTCCGCGGCACGTTGGAGTTGACCACGTAGTAGCGGGCGCGGGCCAGGACGTCCCAGGACTCCACGCTGTCGTACTGCACGGCGCGGGCGGTCTCCGGCACCTCGGCGCGGCCGTCGCGGACGAGCCAGATGTGCTCCAGCTTCTCCCCGCGGCGCAGCAGCTCCTCGTGGATGGCGCGCGGGGAGTCCCCGGCGCCGTTCCCCTGGAAGGTGTCGTAGACGACGACGTCCTTGACCGGCAGGGCGCGCTGCGCCGGGTAGGTCTCGAAACGGGCCACGCGCTGGGCGTAGTTGGAGCGGTCGTGCGGGCTGAGCAGCGGGTCGGAGACCAGCACCACGCGGTCGTAGAAGCGGGCTTCCACCCGCATCCGGCGGCCGAGGGTGGTGAAGGGGTGGGGGCCGGCGAAGAGCAGGCCCGGGCCCATCTGCACGGGTGCGCCGCGGTCCACGCCGAGCAGGCCGGCGGTGGTTCCGCCGAGCGCGGCCGGGCGCATGGTGGGCCACCAGCGGCCCTCGGGGAGGGTGGTGCGGCCGGCGTACGCCTCGGGGAGCGCCGGCTCGAAGGTGGCGGTGAAGGCGTTCCCGTCCCGGGTGACCGGGTAGCTGAACTCGACTCCGTGCGCGTTGTGCAGGACCAGCTCGTAGGGCTCGTCGGTGGGGGCGACGAAGCGGCCCCGCAGCGTCACGGCGCCGCCCTCGGTCTCGA
This sequence comes from Streptomyces sp. NPDC058646, assembly GCF_042716875.1. Lineage (NCBI taxonomy): Bacteria > Bacillati > Actinomycetota > Actinomycetes > Kitasatosporales > Streptomycetaceae > Streptomyces > Streptomyces sp. NPDC058646. The sequence goes on from NZ_JBHXRK010000020.1 coordinate 97,934, forward strand.
CCGCGTCGACCAGCGGCGGGGAGGGCTGCACGGAGAGGGTCAGGTGACCGGTGTTGCCGCGCTTGGCGAAGAGGGTGCGGCCGGTGTCGCCGCCGGGCAGGGGCACGACGAGGCCGGTGAAGCCGCCCCGCTCGTCGTGGACCAGCCGGTGCTCGGTGCCGCCGGCGGCGATGACGGACAGGCTCCAGGGCTCGGGGGTCCACTCGCCCGGCTCGCTCGCGGCGTCCGGTACGGCGGCCAGCCCGGCCAGCGGCACCTTGACGGTGAAGGGGGTCCGGCCGCCGCCCGCCGGGGCGGCGGTCTCCACCGGGAAGGTGAGGACGGTGCCGGTGGAGACGTGGACGGCCTGCAGGGTGGCTCCGGCGCCGACCTCGGCGGCGAGCTCACCGCGCACCTCGATGGCGTCGTCGCCGGCCGGGCGGACGTCCAGGGCCCGGGCGCGGACGATCTCCACCTGGATGGTGAGGGCGCCGGAGACGGTCGGCAGGACGCGGACGTCGGGGGCCACCCAGTGCGCGGGCGGGTTCTGCCCGGTGTCGTGCTCGCCGCCCTTGAGGCGGGCCCGGTGCAGGCCGCCGGCGCCGGTGACGGCGATGGACGTGGTCCATATGCCCTCGCGCCAGGTTCCGCCCGACTGGAAGATCGACGGGTCGACGACGGCGGTGAAGCCTGCCCAGTCGGCGTGCTTGAGGGCGAGGTGCGGGGCGTTCACGGTGGCCATGGGCGAGGCGACCGTACGGGCGCTGACCACCGAGCGGCGGCGCTTGCCGCCCTCGCGGAACACCAGCATCTTGCGCGAGCCGAGACGGCTCTCGGCGCCGAGGTGGCCGGGCACCGCGTAGCCGCGCAGGAGGAGCTTGCCGTCGGCCCAGGCCGCCTGCTCCAGGCGGCTGACGACGCGGCGCTCGCGGGGGCCGAGGGTGAGGATCTTGGCGGGGACCGGCGGGCGGCCGTGCAGGAAGGGGTAATCCGCCTGCGGGCGGGCGAGGCCCTTGACCGGCACGCTGTAGTGGTAGTCGCGCTGGTGGTCCTGGAGGGCGATGAAGTCCTCGACGCGTCCTTCGCGGGCCAGGTACGCCTTGAGGCGGTCGGCCACGGTCAGGTCGGACCAGGGGCCGGTGCCGATCTCCCGGACGAGGCCGCCGACCTCCTTGACGAAGGCGGCGCGGAAGTCGGGGCCGCCCTCACCGACGTACTTGTAGATGAGCGGGAGCTCCTCGCTCAGCACGTTGTAGTCGTAGTCGCGGAGGTAGCGCTCGTACTTCGCGCCCTGCTTGGCCTTGAGGGACTCGCGGACCAGGCGGACCGACGTCACGCGGTCGATGAGGGACACCGGGTCGGTGGAGCGCTGGGTGATGGAGCGCTCGCCGGTCTCGCGGACGCGCCAGTGGTAGACGCAGTCGCTGATGATGTCGACGCTGGAGGCGAAGTAGTGCGCCGGGATGCTGACGGGGGCGTCTTCGTAGAGGATGCCCTCGGGGTACTGGAAGCCGTGGGCGTCCCAGAAGCTGCGCCGGTACACCTTGTTCCACGCGGTGCGGTCGGTGACCAGCGCCGGGAACTTGGAGATGTGGGTCTTCAGCTGGGTCTTGGCGAAGGCCGCCCGGTGGCCCCAGGACTGCTGCATGCCGACGGAGCGGAAGCGCTTCACGTTGCCGCCGGCGAAGTCCGAGCCCGTCTCGTCGAGGGCGTCGATGAGCTTCTGGTAGGCGTAGGTCGGCATGGTGTCGTCACTGTCGACGAAGGCCAGGTACTCACTGTCCTTGTCGGCGTGCCGGGCGCCCACGTTACGGGCGGCACCGAGGCCGGCGTTCTCCTGCATGACGACCCGGAACCGCTTGTCCCGGGCGGCGAACGCCTTGGCTATGACGGCGCTGGCGTCCGTGGACCCGTCGTCCACGAGGATGGCCTCGAAGTCTTCGAAGGTCTGGGCGGCAATGGATTCCAGGCATTCGTCGAGGTAGAGCTCGACGTTGTAGACGGGGACGACGATGCTCAGGCGCGGCGGCATGGGTGGCGGATTCTCCAGCGTTTTATGCTTTATCGATGATCAGCTGATGACAGCATCCTACTCTGTAACAGATTCATAAAATCCCCCTATCCCGGGCATACCCTGACTGATCACCGGGGCGGACGGCAAAGATTTAAGCCGCCCGCCACCCGGACGATGCGGTCGGACCCGGTCCGGCGGGCGGGGAACCCGCGTCAGACCTCCAGCTCGCTCTCGATCTTCTTCAGCTGGTGGCGGGCCATCGCGAGGTTCGCACGGCCCTTGTCGAGGGCCAGGTAGAGGAAGAAGCCGGAGGAGCCGCGGCCCTTCAGCAGCCGGATCAGGTGGTACTGGCCCCCGAGGGTGATCAGGATGTCCTCGATCTCGTCGTTCAGCCCGAGCATCTCCATTGTGCGGACCTTGGCCCGCACCACGTCGGTGTTGCCGGCGGCGGCGACCGCGAGGTCGAGGTCCTTGCCGCCGCCGATGGTGCCGAGGGCCATGCCGCTGCCGTAGTCGACCAGTGCGGCGCCGAGCGCGCCGTCGATCGTGGTGGTGGCTTCCTTGAGGGCGGTCTCGACGTTGGCCATGGTGCGTACCTCTTTCTCTGCTGTCGGTGCGGTGGCTCCGGGTGCTCCCGGCTTCGGGTGGTCTAGGTGAGGGGCGCGGCGGGGCCGCGCCGCCCGAGGGTGTGGTCGATGAGTTCGGCTATGCGCAGGCTGGAGCGCCGGGCCTCCAGGTGGAGGCGGCCCACGTTGAGGCGGGGCTCCGCGATGAGGGTGAGGACGGCCGCGTCACCGGCCGCGTACGTGGCCACGTAGCCGTGCTCGCCGCGGACCAGGAGTTCGCGGAATCCGCCCTGACCGGTGCTGTCGCTGAGCCGCTGGGCCACCGCGAGCGCGGCCGCGGTCAGCGCCGCGACCGACTCGGACTCGGTGGCGGCGCTGTCCTGGGCGAGCACCAGGCCGTCGCTGCTGGCGGCGAGGGCGCCGGTGAGCTGCGGCACGCGGGCCCGCAGCCTGCGGAGCTCGGCGAGTATCTCCGCTTCCGCTTCGGCGGGCACCGTACTCATGTCGGCCTTTCTCCTCTCGGGCTGCCTACGCTCGGAGCGGTCGGCGCGCAGGGCCGGTCGCAGCGGGAGCCTCACAGGCTTGCCTCCAGTGCGTCGCGTAACCGGCGGAGCAGCGCCACGTCCGGGGATTGGGCCTGGGTGATCCAGTCGGGCAGGGGCGGTGCGACCGGCTCCGGGGCCGGCGCGTGCGGGGTCTCGACGAGTCCGGCCGCCGCGAGGCGCCGTACGTCGAGCAGCGTGTGGAAGGCGGGCCGGCCCAGCAGCCAGGCGAGGTCCGCGGGGGTGCGTATCCCGTCCGCGCGGTCCAGCAGCGTCCGCTGGCGGGCGGTGACGGTCTGGCCGGGAGCGGCGGGCCGGGGCACCACGGGGGCGGTGTCCAGCAGGGGGTAGGGCCAGACGGCGTCGAGCAGCTCGCGGCGGCGCCGGGTCTCGCGCTCGACGGCGGCGGCCGGGACCGAGCGGACGGAGCCGATCCAGTGGGTGGCGCCGCGGCGGAACCGGGAGGGCCCGCTGCCCGGGGACAGGGCGAAGAAGGCGGCGTCGAAGATCGCGGCGAGGTGGCAGATCTCCAGTTCGCCGCCCGCCATCCCGCCGCTGTCGACGAGGAAGCGGGCGACCTGGCGGCGGGCGCCGGCCCTGTCCACCGCCTCGCGCCAGCGTTCGGGGGCGAGGCCGCCCCCCGTGGTGAGGAGCACGTCGAGGCCGGGGGTGGCCGGGCTCTCGGCGTGGACGATGCGGCCGTCCTCCAGGAAGAGGGTGCCGCGGTCGCGCAGGAGGGCGCCGGTGGCGCGCTCGGCGGCGAGCCGGGTGAGGAGGGGGGAGACGGCGACCGCGGGGGCAGGGGCCGTTGCCGCGGCGGTCATCTGAGCACCAGCCCTTCGGCCAGTGCGCGGAGTCTGTGGCGGGCGAGGGCGAGGTTGCCGTCCGTGCGGTCGAGCCACAGGTGCAGGAACACGCTGCTGTCGAAGCTCGTCTCCACGAAGCGGAGCACGTGGTAACCGGTGCGGGTGGTGACGATCAGGTCCTCCACGGGCGGACCGGAGAGGCCGGGGGCTCCTCCGCCGAAGGGTGGCTCCGCGTCCGTCTGGGGGGCGAAGGATTCGTACTCGGCGGCGGCCCGGGCCAGCTCCGCGGTCTCGGCGGCGGTCGTCTCGTGATCGCCCACGGGCGAGTCCCCGGCGGTGCCGAGGGCCAGTCCGCTGCTCCAGTCGACCAGCGCGGCCCCCCGCGCACCGGGCAGGGCCATGGCTTCGAGCAGACATTCGTCGATCCCGGGCACTCGGGCTCCCCTCCCGGCCGGACGTGCGGGCTGCACGGTCGTACGGCGCGACAGGAGGGAACTTACTCAAGTTCCACACTGTGGACGGGCGTTCTGGCATTTTCCGCTGGAACATGCGCGGAAGCGCCCGCCGACTTGGCCGGAACCCGTCGACTTCTGATCACCTGGGCCGCGAAAGATCGTCCGCGCTCCGGAAGCGCCCGGTCCGCCGGGGACCGCGCCGAGCCGGGCGGCGGGTTCGCCGGGATCGATGCCGCGGTCGAAGGGCGGGCCCGCGCACCAGTCGCCCGGTCGGCGGACCCCGCATGCCGCCGCCCGCACCTGCGGCGGTGTCCGCCGTCCCTGCGTTCCCCACGGATTCCCTCCGCGATGTCGGTGCTCCCCCTCCGGCACGATAGTCAGTCCCCGGGTCGCTCCGGGAGGAGGCGCTCGACCATCACCTGGATGAGCCCCTCCACCGCGTCGGGTTCCAGCAGGGCGGGCACGGTCAGGTCGTCCACGATGAGGCCGAGCGTGGCGAGGTAGAGCAGCACCACGCCCTGCCGGTCCCCGGGCAGGCCAGCGTCCAGGTGCCAGGTGACGTTGGCTTCCAGCTCCGCGGCCTGGAAACCGGTCAGTTCCGCCTGGAGTCCGGGGCGCCGGGTGGCCTCCAGCCGCAGCTCCAGCATCGCGATGTGCACGCTGCGTTCGCGCCGCATCCGTGCGAGGAGCTGCCGGAGCAGCACCTCGGTGTCCAGCGGGCCGGTCAGGTCGGCGGGGTCGGGGGTGAGCCGTTCGCGGGTGCGGTGCAGGATCTGCACGAGCAGCTGGGACCGGTTGGCGAAGTAGTTCGAGGCGGTGCCGACGGGTACGCCCGCCTCGGTGTCCACGGCCCGCAGGGTCAGGCCCCGTGAGCCCTCGCGCGCCAGGACTTCGATGGCGGCGTCGAGCAGCGCGGCGCGGCGCTGCGGGTTCTGGCGCATGACGGGTCCCTGCGGTGGGTGCGGATCGTGACGTGAGCACTGCAAGCGCAGTGCTTCGGTCACGGTAGCGGATGCGGCCGGTCCGGACCCTCCCCACCGCCGCCTCCCCCGTGTCAGGCTGCCGGTCATGGAGCGGATCATCGAGGAGATACGCGAGGACCTGGACCGCCGGCTCGCCCTGGCGGCGGACCGGCTCGCCGACCGGACCCTGGCCGAGGATCCCGCGTACGCCGCCCTGCTCGGCCGGGCCGAGCTGCGCGAGCGGATCCACCACAACCTCCGGCAGGCCGTCGAGGGCCTGGTCCGCAACCTGGGCGGGCTCCCGGTGGACCTCTCCGACGCCCGGGCCACCGGCACCCTGCGCGCCGGACAGGGGCTGCCGCTCGCCTCGCTGCTGCGCACCTACCGGCACGGCGGGCGGCTGCTGTGGCAGACCCTCACCGAGGCCGTAGCCGCCCACGACCGTGCGGCGCTGCCCCGGCTGCTGCCCGGTGCGACCGCCCTGTGGGACGTGCTGGACCAGATGACGGACGCCGTGACCGAGGCCTACCGGCGCACGGACGCGCTGCGCGGCGAGCGCGACCGCCAGCGCCGCGCGGCCCTGCTGGACGTGCTGCTCGACGGGGCCACCGCCGCGGACGGGCCCGCGGCCTCGGAAGCCGCGGCGCAGCTGGGGCTGCCCGAGCGGGGCCGCTTCGCGGTGGTCGCCGTGGGCCCCGGCACCCCCGCCCTGCCACCGGGGACCCCGCCCGCGGCCGCGAGCGGCCCGGGCGCCGTCCCCGGCTCCGTACCGTCCCCGCGCGTGCTGTGGCGGATCCGCGCCGACGGGGAGACCGGCCTGGTGGAGCTGGGGCACCATCCGCTGGAGGCCGTACGGGAACTGCTCGTGCCGTTCGGGGTCCGGGCCGGGGTCAGCCCGGTGGTGGAGGCCCCCGCCGGACTGGCCCGCGCCCGCCGGCTGGCCGCCCTCGCGCTGCGCGCCGCGCCCGCGTCGGAGGGCCCGCGGACCGCCCTGCTCGACGAGCTGCTGCCCGCGGCGCTCGTCGCCTCCCAGGCCGAACTCGCCTCCCGGCTGCGCCAGGTGGTCCTGGGTCCCGTACTGGCGCTGCCCGCGGAGGACTGCCGGGTGCTGGTGACCACCCTGGGCACCTGGCTGGCGTGCCGGGGGTCGACGGCGCAGGCGGCCCAGCGGCTGTACTGCCACCGCAACACCGTCTCCAACCGGCTGCGCCGCGTGGAGCAGCTCACCGGCCGGACCCTCGCCGACCCCGCGCACGTGGTGGAGCTGGCGCTGGCGCACGCGGCGGTCGTCCAGCGGGCCGCTATTGCCGTGCCGCGTCCTGCCGACCCGGCTGCTGCGCGCCCTTCGCCGACTCCAGGCGGTACGGCACGTCGATCACCGCGACCCCGGGCGTGAACAGCAGCCGCGCCTTCAGCCGCAGGGCGTTCTGGTTGTGCAGGGGCTGCTCCCACCAGTGGCCCACGACGTACTCCGGGATCACCACGGACAGCACGCCGGCCGAGGAGTCCCCGGCCAGTTCCTGCACGTGGGCCATGATCGGGCCCACCACCTCGCGGTAGGGCGAGTGGAGGATCTTCAGCGGGATTCCCGGATCGTGCTCGGCCCACTCCTCCCGCAGTCGGGCCGCGTCCTGCTCGTCCGCCGCCACGGTGACCGCCGTCAGCGTGTCGGCGCGCAGGGCCTGCGCGTAGCCGAGGGCCTTCAGCGTCGGGGCGTGCAGGGAGGCGACCAGGACCAGGACGTGGTGCCGGGCCGGCTTGCGGGGCCGGATGCCGGGGGCGACGGCGACCTGCCGGGCGACCTGGTCGTAGTGGCGGCGCACGCCCTTCATCCCGAGGAAGAGCAGGGGCATGGCGATGACGACCAGCCAGGCCCCGTGCGTGAACTTGGTGATCAGGACGATGACCAGGACCAGGGCGGTCAGGGTGGCGCCCACGGCGTTGATGGCCAGGCGGCGGTGGATGTGCACCCGCTCCTCGCGCGCGGTGGCCGGTGAGGCGAGTTCTCTCTTCCAGTGCCGGACCATGCCCGACTGGGAGAGGGTGAAGGAGACGAAGACGCCGATGATGTAGAGCTGGATGAGGCGGGTCAGCTGGGCGTCGAAGGCGACGATGAGGGCGATCGCGGCGAGCGCGAGCAGCACGACACCGTTGGAGTAGACGAGCCGGTCGCCCCGGTTGAAGAGCTGGCGGGGCGCGTAGCGGTCCTTCGCGAGGATCGAGGCCAGCATCGGGAAGCCGTTGAAGGCGGTGTTGGCGGCGAGGATCAGCACGCCGGCGGTGACGGCCTGGAGCAGGTAGAAGAGGAAGTGCCAGCTCCCGAAGGTCGCGCGGCCGATCTGGGCCAGGGCGGTGGACATCGGGGTGCCCGGGGGCAGGCCCAGTTCGGTGGGGTCCTCGGCGACGTGCACCTGGTACGACATGGCGAGGGCGGTGATGCCCACGAACATGGTCACCGAGAGCACGCCCATCGCGGCGAGCGTGTTCGCGGCGTTCTTGGCCTTGGGCTTCTGGAAGGCGGGGACGCCGTTGCTGATCGCCTCGACGCCGGTGAGCGCCGTACAGCCGGAGGCGAAGGCGCGCATCGCGAGGAGCACGAGGGCGAGGCCGGTGTAGGTGCCCTCGGCGGAGATCGGCAGGTCGGCCGACTCGGCGCGGATGGTGTCGCCGGTCGCCAGGCGTACGGCGGCGCAGGCGAACATGATGTAGACGACGAGGACGAAGCCGTAGGCGGGGATCGCGAAGACGCGGCCCGACTCCCGGACGCCGCGCAGGTTCATGAGCGTCAGCAGGACGACGAAGCCGGTGGACAGGGCCACTTCGTGGTGGCTGAGCGCGGGGATCGCCGAGGTGATGGCCCAGACGCCGGAGACGACGGAGACCGCAACGGTCATCACGTAGTCGACGAGGAGGGCGCTGGCGGCGGTGAGCGCGGCGGTCGGCCCCAGGTTCTCGGAGCTGACGACGTACGCGCCGCCCCCGCCCGGGTAGGCGTGGCAGGTCTGCCGGTACGAGGCGATGACCACCACGAGCAGGAAGACGATCGCGGCGGCCGCGTACCAGGTGAGGTGGAGCAGCGCGACGCCGCCGAGGGCGAGGATCAGCAGGATCTCCTCGGTGGCGTACGCCACCGAGGAGAGCGGGTCGCTGCAGAAGATCGGCAGGGCGAGCCGTTTGGGCAGCAGGGTCTCACCCAGGCGCGCGGTGTCGAGGGGTTCACCGACCAGCACGCGTTTCGCATTGATACGCCTCATTTTCGGCATGATGGTGCATGATCGTGGCTGTTTTACGGTCTTTGCACCCTGAAGTGCCTGTGTCATCCGGCGAGCTCTACCGCCCGGTGGGCCAGCCACAGGTCGTGCCGGGTGCTCGGGGACCGGAGCAGGGACCGCTCCAGCACCGCCTCGATCCGCGTGAGCCGCTTGCGGGCACCGGGTACCGAGATGCCCAGCGCGGCAGCCGTCGGGACGAGTTGGGCGTCGTGGTCCAGCCAGGTACGGACCGTCGTGCGGGCGCCCGGCGGAGCCGCCGGCGACGCGAGCGGGGCCAGATGGCTGCGGGCCCAGCCGGTCAGCCGCGGATCGCGCAGCACCTCGTCGAGGGCCGCCCGCGCGTCCGCCGGGGCCGCCCGGTCCCCGGACCGCGGGCGCACCGCATCCGCGCCGGCGCCCGGCCCCGGGGCGCCGGGCGTCAGCCGCAGGGCGAGCGAGAGCGCCGCCTGGTCCGGCAGGCGCGTGAGGTCCAGCCCGAGCACGGCCTCGATCAGGCGCAGCCGGCCGGCCAGCGTGTTCCGGTGGATCTTCAGCAGCCGGGTCGCGTGCGAGGTGAAGTTCAGCCAGGCGTGGGCGGTGGCGCGCAGCTCCTGCGCTCCCGGGTCCTGGAGGCGGCGGGGCTCGTACGTGTGGAGGGGCGCGAGCAGGGCCCGGGCCCAGCCCGCTCCCGCGCCGTGGGCGGCGAGCGCCAGTTCGGGTCCCGGCCCGAACCGGGCGTGCCGTTCGTCGCGGCCCCGGGCGACGGCGAGGGCGTGGAAGGCCTGCCCGTAGGCGGCCGGGGCCTCGCGGAGGAACAGTTCCCCGCTGACGCCCACCGCGCAGTCCGGGGCCGCGCCCACCAGGGCCGTCGCGAGCGGGTCGTGGTCGGCCGCGGCCGGGGCGGCCGGCACGAACACGATGAGGTGGCGCACGTACACCGGGCAGCGCACGATCCAGGCCTGGCCGCCCGTCACCTCCTCGCACAGCCGGATCACCTCGGCGCGGCTCCCGGCCGGGCATTCGACGACGTACAGCCGCATCGGCTCGGGCAGCGCGGGGCCGAGCGCCCCGGCGATCTGGTGGGCCGTCGAGAGCCTGCCGTTCATCAGCAGGTGCAGCACCGCCTCGCGCGCCCGGGACTCGGCGGTCGCGGCCCGCTCCTCGCGCCGCTCGGCCTCCTCGGCGCGCAGGACGAGGGCCAGCGGTACGGCGGCGTCCGCGAGCAGCGTCGGCGCGCCCCGGGGGTGCGGGGTCGCCAGTACGGCGGCGAGCGCCCGCCCGCCGTCCAGCGCGAACAGCAGTGCCACGGATCGGCCGCCGTGCAGGACGGCCGACCGCACCCCGCGGGCGCTCATCTCGGCGGCGCCCCGTACGGCGAGTCCGGGCCCGCGCGCCTCCACCGTGTCCACCACACCGGTCCAGCCGCCGAGCCGTGCGGCGAGCCATTCCAGCAGGACGGCCGACCCGCCGGTGTGGGCGAGCCGGTGGAGCCTCATGACGTCGTCGGACCGTGAGGGGTCCGCGGGGGTCGACGGGGCGGGGCGGGGCTGAATGGGACGCTCCCTCCGGGGTCCGGGCCAGGGCCCGCGGCATTCAACCATCCGCAGCCCACTGTGCGCAGTGATACCCGTCTCGCCCGGCCACTGGGCACAGCGAATCCTGCGAACCGGCCGGTGGCCGCCTAGGTTTGGCCGCAGGCACCGGACCCCGGTGTTCACGGGGGAAGCACCGGGGTCCGGCCCGCCGCGCCCCGGGCGGTCCGCGCGGCGTGCGGGCGCGCTCCGCCGACTGCCGGGGCTGCCGGGGCTGCCGGCTACATCTTCGCGGCCGCGCTGCGGATGGCCTCCCGGATCCGGAAGTAGGTCCCGCAGCGGCAGATGTTGGCGATCGCGTCGATGTCCTCGTCGGTGGGCCGGCTGGTGCGCTGGAGCAGGGCCACGGCGGCCATGATCTGGCCGGGCTGGCAGAAACCGCACTGGGAGACGTCCTGTTCGAGCCAGGCCTCCTGCACGGGGTGCAGCTCGTCCCCGTCGGCCAGGCCCTCGATGGTCGTCACCGTCCTCCCCGCGCAGGCGGAGACGGGCACCACGCACGGCCGGATGTCCGTACCGTCGAGGTGGCTGGTGCAGGCCTTGCAGACGTCCACGCCGCAGCCGTACTTGGGACCGGTGACGCCCAGCATGTCGCGGAGCACCCACAGCAGGGGCAGGTCGTCGGGCGCGTCCACGGTGACGCTCCGCCCGTTGACGGTGAAGGTGTGCGAGGGCACGGCGTACTCCAGGCTCGGTGCTATCGGGGGTAGGGGGTGAAGTCGACGTCGAAGTCGAGGGGGAAGCTGCGCGGCTTGGAACCGGTGGCCCGGGCCCAGGCGTTGGCGATCGCACCGACCGCGGCCGGGACCCCGAGCTCTCCCGCCCCGCCGGGCTCCTCACCGGTGGCCGGCAGCACGAAGACCCGTACGTCTCGCGGGGTATCCCGCTGCTGCGCCCAGTGGAACTGGCTGTAACTGCCTTCCAGGGGAAGCCCCTTGTCGAGGTGGAGTCCGGCGCGCAGGGTGGTGGAGATGGCATCGGTGAGGCCGCCGATCATCTGGGCCTCCAGCCCGCGCGGGTTGACGGGCAGGCCCACGTCCACGGCGATGACCGCCTTGGTGACGCGGACGCGCTCCGGGTCGCGCGTGTCGATCTCGACGAGACAGGCCGTGCGGGACTTGTACTCCTCGTGGAAGGCGATGCCCTGGGCGCAGCCCGGCTCCATCGTCCGCCCCCAGTCCCCTTCGGTCGCCGCCTTGTCGAGCACGGCCCGCTGGGCGGCCGTCTTCAGGAAGGTCCGGCGGAAGCGGTACGGGTCGCGGCCGGTCCGCCCGGCGAGTTCGTCGACCACGATCTCCTCCGCGCCGCGCGTGTTGGCGGAGTACACCGAGCGCCAGGAGCCGGTGGGGATGCCCGTCGGCACCTCGGTGAGCGCCTGGGTGGTGAGCCCGAAGTGGTAGGGGGACTTCACCGTGGTGTGGAAGAGGGTCTGGGCGAGGGTCGCGTTGCCGATGCCCAGCGGCAGGTGCGCGGCGGTGGCCGTGATGATCTCGCCGAGACCGTGCCGGAAGTCGGTCTCGGCGGCGGCGACCCGGTGCTCGAAGCTGAGCACCTCGCCTAGCAGGTGCGTGGCCCGGATCCTGTGGTGGGTGGCGGGACGCATCCGGCCGTGCCGGGTGTCGTCGACGCGGGTCCACATCAGGCGTACGGGACGGCGGCAGGCCCGGGAGATCCGGGCGGCCTCCAGGGCCGCGTCGAAGAACAGCCTCCGGCCGAAGGAACCGCCCGCCTGGACCACGTGCACGGTCACCTTGGCGAGCGGCAGGCCGAGGTCGGCGGCAATGGTCTGGCGGGCCACGATCGGGGACTTGAGCCCGGACCAGATCTCGGCGCGGTCCTCCCGTACGTCGGCGACCGCGGAGTTGGTCTCCATCGGGGCGTGGCTGACGAAGGCGAAGTCGAACTCGGCGTCGACAGAGGGGGTCAGCAACGGCGGCACCACCAGCGGTGCGGTCGCGGCGCGCAGCCTGGTGCGGATCTGCGCGTCCGAGAGGTGGTCGGCGGGGCCGGGTCCCCAGCTGACCTGGAGGGCGGCCTTGGCGTCCATGGCCTGCCCGAAGGTCTCGGCGACGACGGCGACCCCGGTCGGGACGGTGACGACGTGCAGCACGCCGGGCATGGCCTTGACCGCGGCGAGGTTGGCGACGCCCCGGACGGTGCCGCCGAGGGTGGGCGGGCGGCGCACCACGCAGGGCTTGGCACCGGGCACCTGGAGGTCGAGGGTGTACTGCTGGGCGCCGGTGACCATGGCGCGGGCGTCGACGCGGCCGGTCGGCTTCCCCACCAGGGTGTGGGCCGCGGCCTTCTTGGGGGTGGCGCCGAGGACGACGAGGCCAGGGGCGGCGGCGGCCGCGGCGAGGCTCCCGTAGTCGGCGGTCCGGCCGTCGGGGGCGTGGACGGCGCCGTCCGCCGTGGTCAGCTCGGCCGCGGAGAGGCTCCAGCGGTGGGCGGCGGCCGCGACGAGGCGGGCCCGGGCGGTGGCGGCGCACTGCCGGACGGGCGCGTAGAGGGAGCGGACCGAGTTGGAGGAGCCGGTGAGCTGGTTGAAGAGCAGCTCGGGCCGGGCGTCGTCCAGTTCGACCCGTACGGCGGACAGGGGCGCGTCCAGTTCCTCCGCGACCAGCATGGCCACGGCGGTGGTGAGCCCCTGGCCGACCTCCTCGCGCGGCAGCCGGAAGCGGATGGTCCCGTCCGCCTCGACGGCGAGCGCGAGCAGGGCGGAGGTGGGCGCGCCGGCGAGGATGAACAGGTCACCGAGGTCGATGACGTCGGCGATGGCGGGCAGGCTCGGCACCACGGCGTGCGCGGGCTGCGGGAACAAGGCGTCGGCGCCGGCCCGGGTGACGAGCGCGAGTGTCGGCGCGGCGACCAGGCAGGTGAGGAAGGAGCGGCGGCTCTGCCCGGTCATGTGTCGTGTCCCCACCCCTGCGCGGGTCCGCCCGTGCGGACCACCCCCGGATTCCCACCGGCACGTAGCGTAGCTACCGGCGGGTACGGAGGGAAGGCCGGCGCCGGTGGGGTCTGCGTCGGCGGGCCGTCATCGGCCGGAGTGCGCCCGTACGGGACCGTCGCATCCTCCGTTCGGGGGGCGGGAGCCGCCGTGTTGCTCCGCACGCCGGGCGAAGTTCCCCGGCCGGCCCGCTTCGTACGCCTCGGCCGTACGAACGAGGACCCGCCGCGGAGGGGCCCATTTCCGGCCGCCGTACGCCGCCGCCGCCCGACTGGACCGGCCACCGCCCGGGGCGGAGGATGGGAGGGGAGGAGGTGGTCCACGATGGCCACATTCATGGACGTCCACACCGGGATGCAGGGCATCACCGACGAGCAGCTGGCGGCCGCCCATCGGGCCGACCTGGCGATCGAGGCCGAAGAGGGCGTGCACTTCGAGAGGGCTTGGGCCGACCCCGAGTCGGGAACGGTCTACTGCCTCTCCCAGGGCCCGTCGGCGGAGGCGGTCCAACGCGTCCACGAGCGCACCGGCCACCCCGCGGACGAGATCCACCCGGTCCCGGTGTCCGTGTCCTGAGCCCGCGGTTTGGTGGCGTTGCCCCGGCAAAGCACCAACGGCCTTGCTGACTGGATTCGTTCGTACAGGAAAGGCGGACCCCGAGGCCTGCGGCATATGCCAGAAGCAAGGCCGTTGCGGATGTTGCCAAACGTCTTACAGGCCGTCGCCGCCTGTGCAACAGTCATTACCGGTCCTTCCTTCAGACTTGGCCGTGCCGCGCCTGTATCGGAGTTCTCATGCCGTCCCACCTGTTCGCGGACCGTCCCGCGCAACCGCCAGAGCCGGGGTCGGTGGACGCGCTGATCTCGCAGACCCGGCGGCTGCGGGGCGACGTGGACGCCGTCCGTCGCGACACCGTCGTGGACGACGACGACGCCCAGGGTCGCTGGCAGCGCGCACTGTGCGATCTGGCCGTCCACCACCTCGACGACCTCGGCCAGCACCTCGGCCAGCTCAAGGAGGGCCTCCCGCCGGCCCCCGAACGGATCGAGGCCCCGCAGGCCGCGCCGGAACCGGCCCCCGAGGACCGCCAGACCCGGGTCGGCAGCGCCGAGTGGAACCTGCTGACCGACGAGGTCACCTGGTCCGACGAACTCTTCGAGATCTTCGGCCGGTCCCCCGAGGCGGGTGCACTCCCCCTCGACGAGCTGGGCTCCACCCTCTTCTCCGAGGACCAGCCGCTGCTCACCGCCTGGGTCACCGCCTGCCTGGTGGACGGCCGGCCCATAGACGGCGAGTTCCGCATCGTCCGGGCCGACGGCCGGGTCCGGACGCTGCACATGAGGGGCGAGCCGGTGATCGACTCCGACGGCTGCACGGCCTCCATGTGGGCCGTACTGCGGGACGTGAGCGAGCTGCGCCGGAGCCAGCGGGCGGTGCGCGAGTCCCGCGACTCGCTGCAGCGCCGGCGGGAGATCGCGCAGACCGAGCACCGGCTGGCGGTCGAGCTGCAGGAAGCCGTGCTCCCCCCGTGGGGCGGCTCCCTGCGGTTCCCGCACGGCAGCGCGGGCAGTCTGGACGTGGCTGCCCACTACCTGCCCTCCGCGACCAGCGCGCTGATCGGCGGCGACTGGTACGACGCCCTCGAACTCCCCGACGGACGCTCGATGCTGACGGTCGGCGACCTGACCGGGCACGGCGTGACCGCCACCTCGAGCATGGCGATGATGCTGGGCGCCCTGCGCGGAATGGCCATGGCCGGCATCGAGCCGGGCCCGCTGATGGGCTGGCTCAACCAGCTCCTGGAGACCTCCGTCCAGCCCGCACTGGGCTCCGCCGTCTGCTGCCGCTACGACCCCGCACGCCGTGTGCTGTCCTGGGCTCAGGCCGGCCACCCGGCCCCGCTGCTCTTCCGCCGCGGCTCGGGCCGCTCCCTGGTGCCGCCGGAGGGCGTGCTGCTGGGCGCGACCTCCGGGGCGGCGTACGGGCAGGCCGAGGAGCCGCTGGAGGTGGGCGACGTACTCGTCCTGAGCACGGACGGGCTGACCCCGCGCAGCATCGAGTTCAGCCGGACGGACGGGACCGAGCGGCTGCTGGCGCTCGCGCCGCGGTTCTCGGCGGCCCGGTCGGCGCAGGAATGCGTACGGATGGTCGTCCAGGAGTTCGGCGCGAGCGAGCGCGAGGACGACGCCTGCGTACTGGTCGCCCGGGTCGGCGGATAGCGGGCGGACACCCGCAGGAGCTTCGTGGCCGCGCCGGAAGGCGCGGCCTTTCTCGTCTCCGTGCAGGGGCCGCCGTACGGGTCGGCGGTGGGGTCCGGGCCCGGGTCGGGATCGGGGTCGGACGGGTACGACGGGGCGGGCACGACGGATCGCGCCGGTTCGGACCGGCGACGGGAACGACGGATCGGGCCGGGCCGGAGGGCAGGCCGGGGCGGTGCCTCGCGGAGGGCCGGGGCTAGACCTCGCTGCCGCGCGGGCTGCGCGGGGCGGGGCTGTCCGGGAGGGCCAGCTCGATCTCCTCGCGGAGGTCCTCGATGCGCCCGTACCCGGCGTACTGGCCGGTGAGCCGGTACATCTCGCGAAGCCGGTCCCACGTCCGGTGCGAGGAGGTCTCGTTCATCGAGACCAGGGCGAGCCGGGCGTACCGGTCGGCCTGCTCGGGATCGTCGGCGATGAAGCAGGCGGAGGCCATGGAGATGTAATCGAAGATCTGCGAGCGCTGGTAGCCGTCGCCGCGCAGCCGCAGGGCCTCTCTCGCGTGCCGCGCGGCGGTGGGCGCGGCCGTGGCGTCGTGGTCGGCGAGCGTCCGGTACGCCAGGGCCTGCATGCCGTGCAGGTCCGCCTCGTCGAAGTGCTGCATCCAGCTCGGTGGCGGCACGTCGCCCTTGTCGGAGACGAACAGCTCCTCCGCCTCGCCCAGGGTGCGGCGCATGGCCTGGCCCTTGCCCATCGCTGCCTGTGCCCAGGCCTCGATGGTGTGCAGCATGGCGCGGGTCCGCGGCAGGGTCTGCTCGCCCGAACCGGACCTGGCCAGCTTCATCAGGTCCAGGGCCTCGTGCGGCTTGCCGAGGTGGACCATCTGCCGGGCCGCCCGGGACAGGGCCTCGCCGGCGCGCGGCCGGTCGCCGCCCTCGCGGGCCGCGTGCGCGGCGATCACGAAGTACTTCTGGGCGGTGGGTTCGAGGCCCACGTCGTGGGACATCCAGCCCGCGAGCACCGCCAGGTTGGCCGCCACCCCCCACAGCCGGCGCTGCAGGTGGTCCGGGTGGTGGTAGGCGAGCATGCCGCCCACCTCATTGAGCTGGCCGACGACGGCCTTGCGCTGGAGTCCGCCGCCTCTGGAGGCGTCCCAGGCGCGGAAGACCTCGACGGAACGCTCCAGGGCTTCGATCTCCTGGGACCCGATGGGGGCCGCTTCGTAGCGGTCGTAGCCCGCCGGGTCGGCCTGGAAGGCGTCGCCGGGGCCCTGCGCCTTCCGGGCGCGGGAGGGGTCGGTGTGCAGCCAGTCGTACATGGCGTTGCTGAGGGCGGAGCCGGCGGTGAGCACTGCGCCCGCGCCCATCAGACCGCGACGGTTGAGCATGAGGTCCATTCCCGTGAATTCGGTGAGGACCGCGGCCGTGCGTTCGGGCGCCCAGGGCACTCCGTCGGGGTTCTCCTGCACCCCGTCCGGCTGCCTTTTGCTGGGGCGCCGCTGCCGTACGAACCCGAGGTCCTCGATGGTCACGACACGACCGAGCCGCTCGGTGAACAGTGCTGCCAGGACCGTGGGCACCGGTTCGCGCGGGGTCTCCCCCATGTCGATCCAGCGCCGCACCCGCGAGGTGTCGGTGGCCAGTTGGTGGTGACCCATGGCGGCCGCCTGCCGGTTGACCATCCTCGCCAGTTCGCCCTTCGACCAGCCGGCCAGGCCGAACAGGTCGTTCAAGCGGGTGTTCGGACCTTTGCTCACGTCAAGCCCCCAGGTTCTCGGCTGACTTGACAGTAGCCGCCCGTCAGATGCCGAGCGACTATTCGCCAGGCTTCGCCAGGGCACGCTCGATGGTCCGCCACCCGCGGCCGGGTGTCAGGTAGGAATGCGCCTCCCCGACCCGGTCACCGGCGGAACTCCCCAGGGTGAAGTACGGGATCCGGCGGGGCGGCGTACGAACTCGTCGGCGCACGAAGGGATCCGTAACACCATGTACGCATCAACATCCTCCGTGTCCGTCCCGGTCCGGCCGCACCGCACGCTCCAGGCGGGCAGCGGCCCCTACCTCGAACCCGGCCGCCCCGCCGCCCCGGTGCAGGGCGCCCTGCGGGCGCGGCGGATGCCGGGTGTCGGATCGCAGCCGCTCAGCGGAAGAATCGACTTCTCCGGCCCCCAGGGGGCGCAGCTGCGCACCGCGCTCGCCTCGGTGCAGCGGATCTGTCCGGAGTTCGCCCCGGTCCAGGTACTGCGGCGCAGCGGCCGCTCGGTGCTCCTGGTGGGGACGACCGGACGGCTGACCGCCGTCGCGAAGGTTTTACTGGATCACTCGCCGGAGTGGCGCGAGCGGTACCGGCACGAAATAGCGGCGTACCGGGCGTTCGTCCGGCACCGCCCCCCGGTCCGGGTACCGCGGCTGATCGCCGCCGACCCGGAGAACTGCACCCTGGTGGTCGAGCGGATGGCGGGCCGGGTGGCGGCCCTCCAGCGGCACCCGGTCGAGGCCCCGCCGCGGGTGGACCTGCGGGCGGCGCTGGGCGCGGTCTGCCGGGTCAACCAGTGGCGTCCGCCGGGCGACCTGTTCGGGGCCCCGATGAACTACTCGCGGCGGATCGTCCGCGACTACGAACTGGGCCTGCTGACCGACCGTGACCTGGGGGACCTGCAGAAGCTGCTGCACGGTGTGAAGCTGTCGGGCACCGGCCTCCAGTTCAACCACGGGGACGCGCTGCTCTCGAACCTGCTCCTGTCCCCCGCCGGTCCCGTCCTGCTCGACTGGGAGCACGCCGGCTGGTACCTGCCGGGCTACGACCTGGCGACCTTGTGGACGGTCCTGGGCGACGCCCCGGCCGCCCGGAGCCAGATCAGCCGCCTCGCGCAGTCGGCCGGCCCGGCCGCGCGGGACGCCTTCCTGGTCAACCTGATGCTGGTGCTGACCCGGGAGATCCGGATGTCCGAGACGGCGGTGCAGCGCTCGATGCTCGCCACCGCCCCGACCCAGCCCCTTCCCGCCGGTGCGGTGTCCTCGGGCGAGGAGCAGCGGCTGCTGCTGCGCCGCCTCCACGACGACGCCGGCCTGGCCCGCCGAGCGGTCCGGGCGGCGGTCGGCACCCGCTGACCTCCGCACGGATCATCCCCACCCCCATGGTTGCCGAGCCCCGGGTCACCCGCCCGGGGCTCGGCAGTGTGCGCGTCCGGGCAGCGGCGCCGCGGCCCGTTCAGACGAACCCCTCCGCGACCAGCTCGGTGGCCCCGGCGGTGATGCGGTGGCGCCGGCCCGAACCGCCGACGACGCGGCTGGAGCTCTCGGTGACGAGGCTGTCGCCCTCCAGCCGGTAGGAGAAACCCCCGTACATGCCGGGTACGGGGAAGTACATCCGCGGTGCGGCGAGTTCGGTCAGCACGGCCAGCGCGGGCAGCTTCAGGCGGTGCCGCTCGGCCAGGCCGTGGCTGTCGGACCGGATCAGCTCGTGCAGCCGGGCTTCCAGCGCGTGGAGGGTGGCGGCCGGGAGCGGGTGGCGCACCAGGGGCTGGAGCAGGGCGGAGACGCTCTTGTGGCCACGGGCCACGGCGATGTCCAAGGCCCGCTCCCCGTCCGCGGTCGGCAGGGTGCGCCAGGCTCCGCAGCCCACGAGCACGGCGACGGCGTCCTGCGCGCCGTGCCAGGCGGCCTGGTGCAGCGGGGCGAAGCCGCTGCGGCCGCCCACGCGGGTGGCGTTGACCCAGTCGGGGTTCTGCCCCAGCTGCTCGAACACCCGCTGCCAGTGGCCGTCGCGGGCCGCGTCCGCCAGTCGGTCGCGCTGAGCCAGGACGTCCTCGGGGTACACGTCGCGGGTGGTGACGCCGTCCCACCGCGAGCGCTGTGTGTTCGCCATGTCCCGATCGTAGATCGAGCCGCCGGAGTCCCGGACGACCGGTCACTGCGGCCGGGCGCTGCGGCCGGGCGCCGGGTGGCGCGTATGCCTTGACATCACATGATCCCCCGAACACCTTCCTTTCCTGACGCTTCATCAGAATCTTTCAGACGGCGGCCCTTTGCCGCCAGCCGCCGGCCCCTCGCCCCCGAACCGCTGGAGACCGCCCATGACGTCCTCCCTTCCTTCCCGCCGCAGCGTCCTGGCCGGGACCGGTGCCGGGGTGCTCGCCGCCACCGTGCTGCCCGCCGGAGCCGCCGGGGCCGCCGGCACCCAGGACGGGCCCCCGCTCGGCGAGTACGACGTGGTCGTGGTCGGGTCCGGGGCCGCCGGGATGACGGCCGCCCTCACTGCCGCCCGGCGCGGGCTGAGCGTGGTCGTGGTCGAGAAGGCGCCCACGTTCGGCGGGTCGGCGGCCCGGTCGGGGGCCGGGATCTGGCTGCCGAACAATGCGGTGATCCTGGGCGCGGGCGTCCCCGACACCCCGCAGAAGGCCGCCACCTACCTGGCGGCCGTGGTGGGGGACGAGGTGCCGGCGGACCGGCAGGCCGCGTTCCTGGCCAACGGGCCGCGGATGCTCGACTTCATGATGGCCCACAGCCCCCTGAAGTTCCGCTTCATGGAGGGCTACAGCGACTACTACCCCGACCTGCCGGGCGGGCTGCCCAACGGCCGGTCCATCGAGCCGGACCAGATCGACGGCCGTGTCCTCGGCGCCGAACTGGCGCACCTGAACCCGGCGTACATGCCGGTCCCGGCCGGGATGGTGGTGTTCAGCCAGGACTACAAGTGGCTGAACCTGGCGGCGGTGAGCGCCAAGGGGCTCGCCGTTTCCACGGAGTGCCTGGCCCGCGGTACGCAGGCCGCGCTGCGCGGGGAGAAGCCGCTGACCATGGGCCAGGCCCTGGCGGCCGGGCTGCGCGCCGGGCTGCAGCGGGCGGGTGTCCCGGTGTGGCTGAACTGCCCGCTGGTGGACCTGGTGGAGGAGGGTGGCGCGGGCGGTCGCGTGACGGGGGTCGTGGTGGAGAAGGGCGGCGTACGGGGTACCGTGCGGGCCCGGCGGGGGGTGGTCGTCGGGTCGGGCGGGTTCGAGCACAACGCGCAGATGCGGGCGCAGTACCAGCAGCAGCCGACCGGCACCCAGTGGTCGGTGGGTGCGAAGGAGAACACCGGGGACGGGATCCGGGCCGGACAGCGGGTGGGTGCGGCGCTGGCGCTGATGGAGGACGCGTGGTGGGGTCCGTCGATCCCGCTGCCCGGGGAGCCCTACTTCTGCCTCGCCGAACGGACCCTGCCGGGCGGCCTGATCGTGAACCGCAACGGCGCGCGCTTCGTCAACGAGGCGGCCCCGTACAGCGATGTGGTGCACGTGATGTACGAGAAGGACCGGGGCGCGGCCGGCTCGCACATCCCGGCGTGGCTGATCGTGGACCAGAACTACCGCAACAAGTACTTGTTCAAGGACATCCTGCCGACGCTGCCCTTCCCGGACTCCTGGTACGAGGCGGGTGCGGCGAAGAAGGCCTGGACGTGGGACGCGCTGGCCGGCCAGATCGGGGTCCCGGCGGCGGCGCTGCGCGCGACGCTGAACCGTTTCAACGCGCAGGCGTGGAACGGGACCGACAGCGACTTCCACCGGGGCGCCACCGCGTACGACCACTACTACACGGACCCGAACGTGCACCCGAACTCGTGCCTGGCACCCGTCTGGGCGCCGCCGTTCTACGCGTTCAAGATCGTGCCGGGGGATCTGGGCACGAAGGGCGGCATCGTCACGGACGCGCGGGCCCGGGCCCTGCGGGCGGACGGCTCGGTGATCCGGGGTCTGTACGCGGCCGGCAACGCGAGCGCCGCGGTGATGGGCCGCAGCTACGCGGGCGCCGGGTCGACGATCGGCCCCGCGATGACGTTCGGCTACGTGGCGGCCAACGACATCGCGGACGCGTGACGGCGGGGCGGTGCGGGCGGGTCAGCCCTGCTGGAACAGCTCGGCGGGGAGCGGCTTCAGGAGGGCGTAGAGGTCATCGGTGATCGGGCGGTCCCAGCTGGCGATGGTGACCAGCACGTTGTCGCTGCGGTCGAACTGCACGCAGGAGATGCGGGACTCCGACAGCTTGATCTTCCGGACGATGAGGAGGTTGTCGCCCTGCATGACGGGGCAGTCCTCGGCGCCGGTGACCTCGACGTCCTCGTCGTTCTCCAGGGCGTCCAGGAGCTGGGCGACCTCGAAGGGGATCTGCCCGTCGGAGAGCTCCCTGGCGGGGGAACCCTCGGGCAGGTTCCCGATGATCATCGCGGGGCCGCGTCCGCCGAACAGGTCGTAGCGGAGGAAGACACCCTGGCAGCTGCCGTCGGGCGCGGGCAGCAGCCCGGCCCCGAGATTGCCCGGCCAGTCCCCCGGGTCCATGGCCAGGACGTCGAAGTCCGGGCCGGCGGGTGTGGCGGCGCGGTGGCGGCGGAGGAAGGACATGCCGCCATGGTACGTGGCCGGGCGAAGATTTCCGGCCCGGGGCCCGTCATCCGGCTCCGGCCCCCGGCGGGGTCCCGGAGGGGCTGCGCCGGAGGCCGGGCGTCAGACGGGAGGGACCGCGTGAACCGGTGCGGGAGCGGAGCGGCGTCGCCGGAGACCCGCAGGGCCGTGGGAGGGTGCCGGCCCCACAGGAAGAGGGCCAGGTCCGAGGCCTTCCCTGCGGCCTCGACGTCCACCGGGGCGGTGGGGTCGGGCACCTGCCGGACCTCGTCGCCGGCGAGACGACCGTCCAGGTTCGCGGGCCGCCGTCGGTACTCCGGGAGCGGTACCGCTCCCCCGCCCCCGGCGGGGCCGGCCGCCAGGCCCTCCGGGCCGGGGCCATCACTTCGACGGTCCGGGCCACGGCGTCGGCCGCCGGGGCCGGCTCCAGGGGGCCGGCAGCTCCCGTCACGGATCCGGCGTCCCGGCGGTGCAGCGCCGGCTCGACTCTCTGCATCCGGCAGCCAGAAGCCCGAGGTCCGCTCCGGAGCCCGGGTCCACACCGGCACCCCGGGCCCGAGGCCGCCGAAGAGCACTGCCGGCTCCGCCGCGCCCCGGGCGGCCCACCGCGTCAGCGCCTCGGGCACCGGCCAGGCCGCCCGTACCTGCGGGTCGGCGGGGTGGGAGAAGGCGGTGGCGTCCGGTGCCTCCGTGAGTCCTCGGCGCAGGATGTGGCCGACGTAGCGGTGCACGCTCCCCAGGTGTCCCACGAGGTCGGACACCGACCAGCCGGGCACGAGGGGATCAGCGGCACCGGCCCCCGGGTTGCAGCGCGCGGCGGACGGCCTCCTGGGACGCGGCGGCCTCGCTGCCGAAGAGCGGGAGGCTGCCTCTCAGCCCGTACCGCGGACGGTGTCCGCCAGTGCGGCGCGCAGCCCGGGGCGGTCGGTGCCGAGTTTGCGGCAGGCCGCGGACAGCTCCCAGTCCGGTTCGGCATGCGCTTCGGTGTCGGCCGCCGGTGCCGGGACCCGCTCCGTCCGGTCCGGCGGCTCCGCCCCGGCCGCCCGCTCCGCCGCACGGAGCTCCTCCGCCGTGAGCCCGTCCTCCCCGGAGGAGCGCCGCGGCAGGGCGCCGCCGAGACCGAGCAGGAGGCCGGCCGCCTCCTGCTCCAGGGCGTCCGCACCGCATTCCCGGGCCGTCACCACGGCCCGGGCCAGCAGTTCCCCGTCGCGCAGCCAGGCACCCAGCGCGGCCTGCGCGCGGGCCAGTTCGTAGCCCGCCGGGGAGGCCGCCAGCAGGGCCACCGCCTCCCGGAGCAGGGCCGGCCGGTCCTCGGGCGCCGCGACCTCCGCCGCCACCCGCAGGGCCTGTCCGATGCCCGAGGCGGAGCCGAAGGCCCGGGCCCGCCGGACCGCGTCCCCGGCCAGGGCGCGGGCGCGCTGCGGGTCCTCGGCCGACACCGCGCGGGCCAGGTGCAGCTGCCACGGGCACCACGCCGGGTTCTGTATGCCGCGCGGGGTCAGCCGCCGGTCCACCGCCTCCAGCTCGGCGGCGGCCCCCTTGGCGTCGCCGCGGGCCAGCAGCAGTTCGGCGTACACGGTCTGGGAGTCCGGGAAGACCACGGCCGCCGGGAAGGGGGCCCGGTACTCGTGCTCCTGCGCCAGCTCCCAGGCCTCGTCGGCCCGTCCCCGGGCCAGCAGGGTGGTGACGAGGATGGCGATGGCGTACCAGTGCACGGGGGTGCGGCGGCCCACGCGCTCGGCGAGCCGCAGCCCGGCCCGGGCCAGCTCCTCGGCCTCGGCGAGCCGTCCGCGCCGGTAGCGGATGTACGCGCGCAGGCTGTACGCGAAGGAGAGGTGGGCACCGCGCCGGCCCTGCCGCTCGAACTCGGCGGTGCCCGCGTCGAACAGCCGCTCCGCCCGCCACGGCCGGTCTGCGTACATGTGGACCATCGCGGCGAGGACGGGGACCTCGAAGCCCCGGTCCTCGTACGCCCAGCTGAAGTGCTCTTGCAGGGCGCGCTCGGCGTGGTGCAGGACCACGTCCACCGGTTCGCCGCGCAGGCAGGCGTCCCAGGTGCGCAGGCCGATGACGTACCGCTCGGTGAGGTCGCGGCCGGTCAGCCGGTCGGCGAGCTTGGCCAGGCGGCGGGAGCGGGCCGGGGAGTCGGGCTCGGCGGCGTTGAAGGCGTCCCACATGAACTGCTCGGACTGGAGCCGCAGCCTGGCGCGGACGTCCGGGGTGTACGGGATCTCCCGTGCGAGGGCTTCGGACGCCTCGGCGAGGTGGTCGCTGTGGGCCAGGACCTGGGCGAGCCGGATGACGATGCCCTGGCGCAGGGCCGGGTCCTCGACGGGTTCGGCGAGGGCGGCCCGCAGGTGGTTGACGGTGGTGGCGGGCTCGGTGAGCAGGGAGGCGCAGCCGAGTTCGTACAGGAGGGCCGCGCGCTCGTCGAAGTCGGGGGGTTCGCGCAGGGCGCGGGCGAGCTGGCGGCGGGCGGCCTCGGGTGCCCCGGCCCGGAGGTTCTCGGCGGCGGCCTCGCGCAGGGTGCGCACCACCCACGGATCGTTCTCGGGGTGGGTCTCCAGGAGGTGCCGGGCCGCGGCGGAGGAGCCGAGTCCGGCGTCGACGACGGCTGCTGCGGCCTTCCCGTGCAGGGCGACGCGCAGGGCGTCGGGGATGGAGCGGTAGAGGGCGGTGGCGATGAGGGGGTGGACGAACTCCAGCCCGGCCTCCGGTTCCTCCGCCGTGCCGGGCCCGGTGCGGAAGGCGGCGGCCGGCCCGCCCGGCCCGCCCGGCCCGGCGGCGGTTCCGGCCGCGGCCAGGATGCGGGCGTCCCGCAGCCGCCAGGTGGCGTCGGCGGCAGCCTCGGTGCCGAGGGCGGCGACCCTGGCGGCGAGTTCCTGCGGGATGGCGGTGCCGAGGACGGCACAGGCCCAGGCGAAGCGGACGGTGGAGGGTCCGAGGCGGTCGAGGCGGGCGACGAGTCCGCTGCCGCGCTGGGCGGCGGCGAGGTCGCGCAGGAGCGGAGCGCTCGTCGCGGCCGGTGCGATGCCCTTCTCGCGGACCTTGGCGGTGAGTTCGACGGCTTCGAAGGGGTTGCCCGTGGTGACGGTCCACACCTCGCGGCAGAAGTCGTCCTCGGCGTGCCCGCCGAGTGCCTCCCGGACCAGTGCGGCGACGGCGGTGGGGGTGAGCGGGGTGAGGGCCAGCGGTCGCTGTCCCGCCCGGCCGGGCAGCGTGCGGAAGGCGTCGGCGTGCGCGGGCAGTTCGTCGGGGCGGTAGGCGACGACGAGGAGCAGCGGCAGGTGTTCGGTGCGCGGGGTGAAGGCGGCGAGCCGGCCGAGGGATTCGGGGTCGGCCCAGTGGGCGTCGTCGAGGACGAGGGTGACAGGGGCCCTTTTGACGACGAGGTGGGTCAGGACCCAGTCGAGTCCGTCGCGCAGGCCCTGGGGGTCGGGCGGGGCTCCCTGTTCGGGGGCGCACAGTCCGAGGGCGGGGCCGACGATGGAGTACCAGCTGCCGAGCGCGGCGCGGAGTTCCTGCTCGGAGGTACCGGCGAGTTGGGGCTGGATGAGCTGGCGGGCGACGTGGAAGGGCTGGGTCTGCTCCTGTTCGCCGCCGCGGGCGGCGAGGACGGTGCAGGAACGGGCGTGGGCGCGCCGGCGCACTTCGGCGAGGAGGGTGGTCTTGCCGAGGCCGGCGGGGCCGGAGAAGGCGAGCAGCGCGCCGCCGGCGTCGGGCCCGGTGAGCTGCTCCAGGGCCTCGTCCACCGTGGCGAGTTCGGCCTCGCGTTCGACCATCGTGCGGCGTCTGCGGGCACGGTGTTCCGTCATGGCTGGTACCCCCCAGGCCTGTTCGGGGGATCAGCGTACGCCCGCGCACACCGGGAGGGATCCCGGTACGGGGAATGAATCCGATCTTCTGTGCCGACCCCGTTCGCGCAGGTAGGGGCCGGGCCGTCGGGAGGGGTTCAGTCCTGTGCGGAACGGGCCGCGAGGCCTTCCAGGACGGCGACGGCCTCGGCAGCACGGTCGGCTGCCACGAAGAGGTGGTCGTGGTGGTAGCCGGCGATGACGTTGCAGCTCAGGCCGTGTGCACCGAGTTCCGTGGCGAAGGCGGCGGTGAAGCCCACGGCGTCGAGGGCGGAGTGGATCCGCAGGGTGATCCAGCCCGCGGTGCCGTCGTAGGCGAGTCCGGCGGCGTCGGCCTCCTCCTGGCGCAGGACCAGGGTGAGTCCCTCGGGCTCCAGGACGGTGGCGACGGGGGTGGTCCCGGCGGGGGCGGTCGTGCCGGGGACCGTGCAGAACACGTACCGTCCCTCGTTCAGCTCCGGCCGCATGCCGCTCAGCAGTTTCCGCAGGTCGTTCTCTCCACGCATGCGGACACCCTACCTATCGGCCTGCTATGACCGATTCGGCGTCCTCGGCGGAGAACGTGCGGGGGGGGGGAACGTCACGCGGACCTGCGGACCTGCGGGCCGGCGGGCGCCGGGGGCGGCCGGCCCGAGGGCCCGGGGCGCGGGACCGGCGTGCCGGTGGCGGCCCGGGCCGACGCGCCGCACCCCGGGGAACGGCTGGGCCTGTTCGTCCTGATCGTGCTGGGCGAGGCGGTCGCCCGGATGGTGTCCACCGCCTCCGGGGCCTTGGGGACCTGACGGTGCTCGGGGTCGGGGCCGGTGCGTGCGCCCTGCTGCTCCCGCAGTCGCTGTCGCTCCGGCGCGGCGCCGACGGGGTCCCGCTGCCGGCCCGAGGGCGCCCTCCCGCTACGGCTGGTGCTGCCGCTGCACTGCTTCGTGGCCGGGGCGGTGGCGGCGCCCGCGGCCGCCCTGGGGGACGGGGTCGCCGCCGCGCACGGCTCCGTCCCGGTCCCCGTGCGGTGGCTGCTGTGCGGGAGCGCGGGGGGCCTGCCGATCGGCGGGACGGCGGCGCTGTGGCCGGGCCGGGGCGCGGCCCGCGCCCCGCTCCTGGGCGGACCGGGTCAGGACTCCCCGTAGAGCCGCCGGTGCCACCAGGGGCGCGGAGCTCCGTCGCGGCCGGCCGCCGGGGCGTCCGGGTCGGGGACCGTGCGGCGCCTCAGCTCGTCGTCCAGGGGCCGCAGGATCCGGCCCAGTGCGGTTCGGGCGGCGGGTGGCAGCGAGCGGTAGGCGGCGGCCAGTTCGCTGCGGACCACGGCGACGTCGTCGAGCTCGCAGCCCGGGGCGGGGCAGACCGCATGGGTCAGCAGCAGCCGGCCTCCGGGAGCCCTCAGGAAACGCCGGTAGCGCATGAGCAGTTCGCCGGGCAGGTAGTGGCTCCCGGGCACGGTGCGGTGGATCTCGGCGCTCGCCGCCGGCGGAAGCCGGTCGACGCGGGGCAGGTCCCGCGCCCATGCGGGCGGGCGGCGGCCGGTGGAGCTTCCTCGTGCGGCGCGCAGTGCGCCGGGCCGTCTACGCGGCATCGCCCTTTCGGCGGGTGGTCGTCATGAGGACCATGGTGCCGCATGTCCGGCGTGCGGGCCAAGCAGATACCGGCGCACCACCGGGGCGGCGGCTCCCGCCCCCGGGGTGCGCCGCGCACTACGTGAGGTCGAACTCCCCGCCGCGGGCTTCCCGCACGAACTTGTTCCACTCGTCCGGCGCGAAGACGATCGACGGGCTCTCGGGGCGCTCGCTGTTGCGCATCGCGATGAACCCCTCGACGAAGGCGATCTGGACGTCGCCCGCTCCCCGGCTGCTCGACCGCCAGTCCGCCTCGGTGAGATCGAGGTCCGGCTTGCCCCAGCCGGCGAGGGGCTGCGAAGTCATGCTCTCGGCCACGTGCGTGCTCCTCCCGGTACGTCGTCCGGGGGCCAGGTTAACCATCGCGGCGGGTGCCGCACAGGCCACCGCGGGTCACTCGTGGCCGGTCCGGCACCCGGCCCGCAGGCCCTGCCGCGCTCAGGAGGTCGGCTGTTCGGCTCCCACCAGCCACATCGCGAAGAACTGCGCGCCGCCGCCGTACGCGTGCCCCAGGGCGCGGCGGGCGCCCGGAACCTGGTGCTCCCCGGCCTGGCCGCGGACCTGGAGGGCCGCCTCGGCGAAGCGGATCATGCCCGAGGCGCCGATGGGGTTGGTGGACAGGACACCGCCGGACGGGTTCACCGGGAGGTCCCCGTCGAGTTCGGTGACCCCGGCCTCCGTGAGCTTCCAGCCCTCCCCCTCCGCCGCGAAGCCGAGGTTCTCCAGCCACATCGGCTCGTACCAGGAGAACGGCACGTACATCTCCACCGCGTCGATCTCCCGCCGCGGGTCGCCGACCCCGGCCTGGCGGTAGACGTCCGCCGCGCAGTCCTTGCCCGCCTGCGGGGAGACGAAGTCCTTGCCGGCGAAAAGGGTGGGCTCGCTGCGCATCGCCCCGCCGTGCACCCACGCCGGGGGTTTCGGCGAACGGGCCGCGCCCGCCCGGTCGGTGAGGATCATCGCGCAGGCGCCGTCGGAGGAGGGACAGGTCTCGGAGTACCGGATCGGGTCCCACAGCATCGGCGAGGCCTGGACCTTCTCCAGGGTGATGTCGTGCTCGTGCAGGTGGGCGTACGGGTTCTTCAGTGCGTTCCGCCGGTCCTTGTACGCCACGAGGGAGCCGACCGTGTCGGGGGCACCGGTGCGCCGCATGTACGCGCGCACGTGTGGGGCGAAGAACCCGCCGGCGCCCGCGAGCAGCGGCTGCTGGAAGGGGACGGGGAGCGAGAGGCCCCACATGGCGTTGGATTCGGACTGCTTCTCGAAGGCGAGGGTGAGGACGGTGCGGTGGACGCGTGCCGCCACCAGGTTGGCGGCGACGAGGGCGGTGGAACCGCCGACCGACCCCGCCGTGTGCACGCGCAGCATCGGCTTGCCGACCGCGCCCAGCGCGTCCGCCAGGTACAGCTCCGGCATCATGACGCCCTCGAAGAAGTCGGGGGCCTTGCCGATGACGACCGCGTCGATGTCCGCCCAGGTCAGCTCGGCGTCCGCGAGGGCGCGCGCCGCCGCTTCCCGGACGAGTCCGGCGATGGAGACGTCGTGGCGGGCGGCGACGTGCTTGGTCTGGCCGATGCCGACGACGGCAACTGGCTCCTTGCTCATGCTCGGTCCCCTTCCAGGACGGCGACCAGGTTCTGCTGGAGGCAGGGCCCTGAGGTGGCGTGGGCGACGGCCCGGTCCGACTCGCCGCGGTGGATCCGGGCGGCCGCCTCGCCGATCCGGATCAGGCCGGCGGCCATCATCGGGTTGGCGGCGAGCGCCCCGCCGGAGGGGTTGACGCGCACGTCGTCGCCGAGGCCGAGGGCCTTGCGGAGCACGACCTCCTGGGAGGTGAACGGGGCGTGCAGTTCGGCGGTGTCGACCGGCCGTTCGAAGAGGCCGGCGCGCTCGGCGGCGGTCCGGGTGGACGGGGAGTCGGTGAGGTCGCGCAGGCCCAGTGCGTGGGCCTCGATGCGGTGGTCGATGCCGGTGATCCAGGCGGGGCGTCCGCACAGCCGCCGCGCGGTGTCGCCCGCGGCGAGGATCACGGCGGCCGCTCCGTCGCCGATGGGCGGGCAGTCCCCGGTGCGCAGCGGCGCCACCTGGTAGTCGCCCTGCGGGACGGTTCCGCGCAGCTGGGCGTGCGGGTTGGCCTGCGCGTCGCTCCGGCTGCGGGCGCCGATGGCGGCGAGGGCTCCCTCGTCGGTCTCGCCCGCGTCGATCAGGGCCTGGGCCTGGAGGGCGGCCAGGGCCACCGAGTCGGGCCAGAGCGGAGCGAGGTAGTAGGGGTCGAGCTGGCGGGTCAGCACGTCGCGTACGGATCCGGGCGAGGACTTCCCGTAGGAGTAGACGAGCGCGGTGTCGGCCTCGCCCGTCTGGAGCTTGACCCAGGCTTCGTAGAGGGCCCAGGCGCCGTCCATCTCGACGTGGGACTCGGAGATCGGCGGCCAGGCTCCGACCCCGTCGAGGGTCATGGTGAAGGAGAAGGCCCGGCCGGCGAGGTAGTCGCTGGAGCCGGAGCAGGTGAAGCCGATCTCCTCGGCCTTGAGGCCGGTCGCGGCGAGGACCTGGTGCAGCACCGGCATGACCATCTCGACTTCGCTGAGCTCGTCGGTGCGGCGCAGGTGGTCGCTCTGCGCGAAGGCGACGACGGCCACGTCACGTGCGTACCTCTGCGTCGGCGGCATCAGATGAGTTCCTTGTACGCGTCGTAGTCCGCGTCCGGCTCGCCGGTGGGGCGGTAGTGGTCGGGGTAGCGGCCGCCCTCGGTCCACACGGGCTCGACGCGCAGGCCCATGCGGACCTGGTCGTAGGGGATGCCGCCGATCCGGCCGTGCAGGGCGAGTCCGGCGCCGTCGAGGGCGATGTGGGCGTAGACGTAGGGCACTTCGATGTCGAGGTTCTTGGCCTTGATGTTGACGATGCAGTAGGTGGTGACCGTGCCGGCCGGGCCGACCTCGATCTGGTCGGTGGTGGCGACCCCGCAGGTGGGGCAGGCGCCGCGCGGCGGGACGTACACCTTGCGGCAGGAGGGGCAGCGCTCGCCCACGGTCCGCTGCTCGGACAGGCCCTTGATGTAGGCCGTCTGGGCGCGGCCGGGGCTGTACGTGTAGTCGAGGCGGGCCTCGGCGACGATCCCGGTGACGGCGTCCGCGAAGGCCCCGTCGTGCGGGGTGCCGTGGCCGGCGGCGGGACCCTCGTAGGGCTCGAAGCAGGCGATGTCGGTGATGGCACCGGCCCGTTCGGCGGCCCATCGCACCCGCACGCGCATGCCGGTGCGGACGGATTCGGGCCCGGGGACGTCGAGGGCGTGCAGGAGTGCGGTGTCCGCGCCGTCGAGCCGGACCAGTACCCAGGCGAACGGTGTGTCCAGAGGCTGGTGGGGGCGGGGCCGGCCGTTCCAGGCCCAGGTGGTGACGGTACCGGTGGCCCCGACCTCGACGAGCTCGCGGATCTCCTCGGCGGTGACGGGATCGTACTCGGCGGGCGGGACCATCACCGTGCCCCCGCAGGTCCGTACCCCGAGAAGGACCCGCTCGCGCAGTCCGCTCAGGAAGGCGCTCTGCACGGGCCCGAGGGACCGGGTGAAGGGGAACTCGACGACGAGGGGGGCGCGGAGCAGTTCGGGTGGGGACGCGGCGGCTGTCATGGGCGACTCTCCGATGTTCGGAACGTGAACGGTGGCAACATCTCTGCAGGGCCCGATGGGTCGGCCCCGGCGGCGCTTGACGCGCGGGACCGGGGACGGAGCCCCGGGGACGGGCCCCGACCGACGGCAGGCCCTGACCCGGCCCCGCCCGCGCTCGGGGCGCGGGGCCCGGCGCGGAGCCCCGGCGACGGCGCCGCACCTGCACGCGGCCCCGCACCACACCCGGGCCCAGCCCCGCAAGGACCCGCAGGGACCCGGCTACTCCCGCCGGTACACCGCCGGCCGCTTCTCCGCGAAGGCTCGCGCCCCCTCCTTCGCGTCCGCCGTGTCGAAGACGGGCCACCCCCGGATGAGTTCCGCGGCCAGCCCCTCCGTCTCCGTCATCTCTGCGGTCGCGTAGACGGACGCCTTGACCGCCTCCACGGCGAGCGGCCCGCACGCGTTGATCTGCTCGGCGATCTCCAGGGCCTTGGCCAGCGCCGTGCCGTCGGGCACGACCTGCCCGACCAGGCCGATCCGCGCGGCCTCCCCGGCGGAGTACGGGCGCCCGGTCAGCAGCATCTCCAGGGCGTGCGTGAGCGGGATCTGGCGCGGCAGCCGCACCGTGGAGCCGCCGATCGGGAAGAGGCCCCGCTTGACCTCGAACAGCCCGAAGGTGGCGCCCTCGCCGGCGACCCGGATGTCGGTGCCCTGGAGGATCTCGGTCCCTCCGGCCACGCAGTACCCCTCCACGGCCGCGATCACCGGCTTGCGCGGCCGGTGATGGCGGAGCATGGCCTTCCAGTGCAGGTCGGGGTCGGCCCGCAGCCGGTCCCGGTACTGGTCGCCCGCCATGCCCTTGCCGGCCAGCGCCTTGAGGTCCATGCCGGCGCAGAAGTCGCCGCCCGCGCCGGTCAGGACGACCGAGCGGACCGTGTCGTCAGCGTCGGCCTCCAGCCACCCGTCGTACAGGCCCACCAGCAGCGGCAGCGAGAGCGCGTTCTTCGCCTCGGGCCTGTTCATGGTGAGCACCAGCGTGGCGCCGTGCCGTTCCACGGTCAGGTGTTCCGTCCCACCCATTGCCGTCCTCCCGTCTCAAGACCTAGAACAGGTTGCAGTAGGGGAGGATGCAGTTCAATAGTTTTCTGACACCCAGTCAGATTTCTTGGGCGGCTCCCTTCCCAGTTCGGTTCGGCGACGCTCTAATGACCGCCGAGCAGACCAGCCATGGGCCCAGCCATGGGAACTCCCGCGGTCAGGAGGAACGGTGGAGTACAACCTTGCCGACCTGTTCGAGTCGGTCGTGGACGTGGTCCCGGACCGCGAGGCCCTCGTGTACGTGGACCACCCCGGGACCGGCGCCGAGCGCCGCCTGACCTACGCGGAACTGGACGCGGCGGCGAACCGGATCGCCCACCACCTGCTGGACAGCGGGCTGGAGGCCGGCGAGCACCTGGGCCTGCACCTCTACAACGGGATCGAGTACCTGCAGACGGTCCTGGCCTGCCTGAAGGCCCGGCTGGTCCCGGTGAACGTCAACTACCGGTACGTCGAGGAGGAGCTGGTCTACCTCTACAACGACGCCGATCTCGCCGCGCTGGTCTTCGAGGCCGAGTTCACCGGGCGGGTCGCCGCCGCGCTGCCGCAGACGACGAAGCTGCGCCACCTGATCCGCGTCGGCGCGGCGCCGGAGGGCGCCCCCGAGCCCGCCCTGGCACCGGTCGCGTTCGAGGACGCCGAGGCAGCCGGCTCCCCCGGGCGCGGCTTCCCGCCCCGCAGCCCCGACGACCTGTTCATCATCTACACCGGCGGCACCACGGGCATGCCCAAGGGCGTCATGTGGCGGGCCGAGGACCTGTTCTTCGCGGGGCTCTTCGGCGGCGAGCCCACGGGCGAGCCGGTGAAGCGGCCCGAGGAGCTGGCCGAGCGGGTCGCGGCGCGCGCCGCCGGGCTCACCTTCTTCCCGGCTCCCCCGCTGATGCACGGCACGTCGACGCTGACGTCGTTCATCGCCTTCAACTACGGCCAGCGGGTGGTCATCCACCGCAAGTACGCGCCCGAGGAGGTGCTCCGCACCATCGAGAAGGAGAGGGTCTCCAGCGTGTCGCTGGTGGGCGACGCCATGCTCAGGCCCCTGATCGACGCCCTGAACGGCCCGTTGAAGGGGACGGACCTGTCCTCGCTGTTCAGCGTCTCCTCCTCCGGCGCGATCATGTCGGATTCGGTGCGCGCGGAGTTCCAGCGGCTCGTGCCGAACGTCCTGCTCCTGAACAACTTCGGCTCCTCGGAGTCCGGTTCGAACGGCAGGGCGACGGACGACTCCAGCCCGGAGAAGGGCTTCCGGCTGGAGGTCAACGACCGTACGCAGGTGGTGGACCCGGTGACGCACGAACCCGTCGCGGTGGGCGAGCCCGGACGCCTGGCGCAGCGCGGCCACGTGCCGCTCGGCTACTACAACGACCCGGCCAAGACCGCCGAGACCTTCTTCCGCAAGGGCGCGGAGCGGTGGGTGCTGCTCGGGGACATGGCGACCGTCGACGAGGAGGGCATCGTCACGGTCCTCGGCCGCGGGTCGCAGTGCATCAACACGGGCGGCGAGAAGGTCTATCCGGAGGAGGTCGAGCAGGCGCTGAAGTCGCATCCGGACGTGTACGACGCCCTGGTCGCCGGCGTCCCGGACCCGACCTGGGGCAGTCACGTGGCCGCGGTGGTGCAGGTCCGTGCGGGCGCGCCGGACCCGACGCTGGACGAGATCCAGACCCACTGCCGCACCCGGCTGGCGGGGTACAAGATCCCGCGCCAGCTGGTCATCGCACCCGCCATCCAGCGCTCCCCGAGCGGGAAGGCGGACTACCGCTGGGCGAAGACGGTGGCGGCGGAGGCGGACACGGCCGGCTGAACCCGCCGACCGACCCGCCGGCGGCCGCCCGTGCCCCGCCCCGGCCTACACCCCGGGCCTACGCCCCCGCGGCCAGGAAGCGCTCCACGCGGGCCGCGAACCAGGCGGCGTCGTCCAGCCAGGGGAAGTGGCCGGCCGCCGGCTGGACCTCGGCGGAGCCGTTCGGGAAGAGCGCCGCGATCCGGGCGGCGAGGGCCGGCGGCGGGTTGCCGTCCACTTCACCGGCCAGGACCAGGACCTCGCCCGTGACCCGGGCCATCGCCGCCCGGGTGGCGGGCGGGTCGAAGGCCCCCGGGCCCGCGTAGGCCTCGGCCGCCTTCTCGTTCTGCTGCCGCTCGCCCGCCGCGTCGCAGGCCCGAGCGGCGTCGTCCCAGCGCCCGTAGAACAGCGGCGCGGCCAGGTCCCAGTCCGCGTCCCCGCCGTCCTCGCCCGCGAGGATCCTGGCGTAGGCGCCGATGGCCGTGTCGTAGGGCTCGGCGCCCGCCCGCAGCCGGGCCGCTGCCAGCCGCTGCTCCGCGGTCGCGGAGAGGTCCACGGCCCGCGCGTTCGGGGTCACCAGGACGAGCCGCCGCAGCCGTTGGGGGTGCGCCGCCGCGTAGAGCTGGGCGAGGTTGGCGCCCGCGGAGTGGGCGAGGAGGTCCATGCGTTCCAGGCCGAGGTGGACCCGGAGCGCCTCCACGTCGTCGACCTGGCGGTCGACGCGGTACGTGGACTCGTCGGCCGGTGTCGCGGACGCGCCGGTACCGCGCAGGTCGAGCAGGACCAGCCGGCGCCCGGCCGTCAGACCGCCGAGGTCGCCCAGGTACTCCGAGGCCCGCATGGCACCGCCCGGGAGACAGACCAGCGGGTCCCCCCGGCCCCGGAGGTGGTAGGCGAGGACGGTTCCGTCATGGCTGGTGAAGGTCGGCATGGGGCCATGAAAGCAGGCGATCACCCGTTCGAGTCATTGATTTACCCGCCGGGGTCCGGCAATCTACCGAATGATCGGTCGGGTGGCTCACGGTGAGGTGATGGCATGACGGCGTACGCGGATCTTCATGACGAAGGCGAGCGGCTGGGCCGCGACGAGCTGGCGGCGCTCCAGCTGACGCGGCTGCGCGCGACCCTCCACCGCGTCCACGAGCGGGTGCCCTTCTACCGGCAGGCCTTCGAGAAGGCCGGGGTGCACCCCGACGACTGCCGCTCCCTCGCCGACCTCTCCCTCTTCCCCTTCACCACCAAGGCCGACCTGCGCGACCAGTACCCCTTCGGGATGTTCGCGGTCCCGCGCCCCGAAGTGCGCCGCATCCACGCCTCCAGCGGCACCACCGGGCGGCCCACCGTCGTCGGGTACACCGAGCGGGACCTCTCCACCTGGGCCGATGTCGTGGCCAGGTCCCTGCGCGCGGCGGGCGCCACCCCCGGCCAGCTCGTCCACATCGCCTACGGGTACGGGCTGTTCACCGGCGGCCTCGGCGCGCACTACGGCGCGGAGCGCCTGGGTTGTACGGTCGTCCCCGCGTCCGGCGGGATGACCGACCGCCAGGTCCGGCTCATCCAGGACTTCCGCCCGGAGGTCATCATGGTGACCCCCTCGTACATGCTGACGCTGCTGGACGAGATGGAGCGCCAGGGCGTGGACCCCCGCGCGACCTCGCTGCGGACGGGCGTGTTCGGGGCGGAGCCCTGGACCGAGGAGATGCGCCGGGAGATCGAGGAGCGGCTCGGCATAGACGCGGTGGACATCTACGGCCTGTCCGAGGTGATCGGACCGGGCGTGGCGCAGGAGTGCGTGGAGACCAAGGACGGCCTGCACATCTGGGAGGACCACTTCTACCCGGAGGTGGTCGATCCGCTGACGGGCGCGGTGCTCCCGGAGGGCGAGCCCGGCGAGCTGGTGTTCACCTCCCTGACCAAGGAGGCCATGCCGATCGTCCGCTACCGCACCCGGGACCTGACCCGGCTGCTGCCCGGCACGGCCCGGCCGGCGTTCCGCCGCATGGAGAAGGTCACCGGCCGCAGCGACGACATGATCATCCTGCGCGGTGTGAACCTGTACCCGACCCAGATCGAGGAGATCCTGCTGCGGACGGCCGGACTGGCCCCGCACTTCCAGCTGCGGCTGACCCGGGAGGGGCGGATGGACGCCCTGACCGTCCGGGTGGAGGCACGGCGGGAGACCGGTTCCGCCGGGCGGGAGGAAGCCGCGGCGGGCGTGGTCCGGGCGGTCAAGGAGAGCATCGGGGTCTCCGTGGGGGTGGAGGTCGTCGACCCGGAGACGCTGGAGCGCTCGGTGGGGAAGATCAGACGGCTGGTGGACCTCCGCGACGGGAACACGGCCTGAACCGGCCCGCACCCTGAACCGGCCCGCACCTCGAACCGCCCCGCGCCTGAACCGCCCCCGCCCCTGAGCCGCGCCCCGAGCTGCATCCCGCCGTGCCCGGCCGGGAGGCCTCCGGACGGCGGGAACCACCCCTTCGGGCCTACTTCCCGGCCCCTCCCGGGAACGCGGAGGGCCTCGCGGGTAGGGGGAGAGGTGTGATCTCGACCCTCCGGCGGCTCCACGACCGACTCCAGGGCTCCCTTGCCGGGCTGGCCTGGAGCCGCGGCCGGGAGATGGAGCTGCTGCACCGGGCGATGGGCTTCGCCGCCCTCGGGTTCCTCACCCTGGTGCCCCTCCTGGTGGTCGTCGCCGCCGCCGCTCCCGGCAGCGGCTCCGGGTTCGGCCGGTGGCTCGGCCAGGCCCTCGGGGTCACGGAGTCCTCCCGCGGCCGGGTGGAGGTGCTGTTCGGCGCGGCCGACCTGGCCCTGGAGCGGACCACCGCCTTCGGCCTGGCCGCCCTCGCCGTCTTCGGCCTGACCTTCGGCTCGGCGGTCCAGACGGGCTACGAGAAGGTCTGGGACCTGCCGACCGCCCGCTGGCACACCATGTGGCGGCACGTCGTCTGGCTCGCCCTGCTGGTCTGCTACCTCGCCCTGCTCGTCGGGATCCCGGCTCCGTCCGACGACGTCTACGGCAGCACCCTCGGCACCCTGGGCGACGTCATCGGCACCGGCGTGTTCTTCTGGGGCTCGCAGCGGCTGCTGCTCGGCGGCCGGGTGCGCTGGCGCGCCCTGGTCCCGGGGGCGGTGGCGACCAGCCTCGGACTGCTGGGGCTGCGGGTCTTCTCCCAGCTGGTGTTCTCCCCGCTGATCGCCTCGAACGCCGTGACGTACGGCCCCTTCGGCACCCTCCTCGTCGTCCAGTCCTGGCTGGTCGGCGTCGGCTTCGTGGTCTACGGCGGCGCCCTCGTCGGCCGCCTCGTCCACGAGCACCTCACGCTGCGGCACCTCAAGCACAGCGGGATCCTGCCCGCCGACGGCCCGGCCCACGGCCCCGGGCCGCACTGAGGACGGTCCGCCGACGCGCCCATCAGGCTCCTTTCGCGGCGCCACCACCGCCGTGCCGGCCTCGATCCACCGCCCGTGGGGCAGCCCGGTCACCGCCGCCCGACCACCCCCGGGTGGGCGTACAGGGCGCGCCTCGACCTGCGCGAGGCGACCAGCACACCGCCCGAGTCGTGGGCGAGCTCGTGTACATCACGCCTCAAGGTGCCGGTCCGTCGACCGTGTTCTGCCGCACGGCCGTCATGACGCGAACCTCGTCTCCCCCACGGATACCAAACGGGATGTTGACAGACCTCGGGTGACCTGAATGAGTGTGGGACGACCCGAGCACCACCGGTCCTTCGAGCAACCGCGCTCGATCGCAGGCTCCTGGGGAGACATGTTGCACCGGTCCGACGCACACCGCCCCCTCCGTCCCTTACGCCGCCGCGCCGCCCTGCTCGGCGGCGCCCTGCTCGCCGCCACGTGGGCGCTGCCGCAGACCGCAGCTGCCGCCGGCGGCCCGGCCTCCGACGGCAGGCTCTCGGCCGTCATCCGCTACACCGAGTACGGCATACCGCACATCCTCGCCGAGGACTACGCACACCTCGGCTTCGGCACGGGCTGGGCCCAGGCCGCCGATCAGGTCTGCGTCCTCGCCGACGGGTTCGTGACCGTCGCCGGCGAACGCTCGCGCCGGTTCGGTCCCGCCGCGGCGCCCGACGGCTCGCTCTCCTCGGCCACCACGAACCTCTCCAGCGACCTGTACTTCAAGGGCGTACGGGAATCGGGCACGGTCGAGAAGCTGCTGGCGACCCCCGCCCCGGCTGGCCCCAGCGGGAAACTGAAGGAGCTGATGCGCGGCTGGGCCGCCGGTTACAACGCCTGGCTCGCGCAGAACGAGGTCACCGACCCGGCGTGCAAGGGTGCGCCCTGGGTCCGCCCGGTCACCGCCGCCGACGTGGCCGCCCGCGGCTTCGCGGTGTCGGTCCTCGGCGGCCAGGGGCGCGGCATCGACGGCATCACGGGCGCGCAGCCCCCGGGTACGGCCGCCCCGGCGGACCCGCGGGCGGAGCCCGACCCGGCGGCTGCCGCCGAGGCCGCCCGGGAGTTCTTCGACACCGGCCGCTACGCCACGGGCTCCAACGCGGTGGCCTTCGCCGGCTCCACCACGGCGAGCGGCAGCGGACTGCTGCTGGGGAACCCGCACTACCCCTGGCAGGGCGGACGCCGTTTCTGGCAGTCCCAGCAGACCATCCCGGGCGAGCTGAACGTCTCGGGCGGCTCCCTGCTCGGCACCACCGTGGTCAACATCGGCTTCAACGAGAAGGTGGCCTGGAGCCACACCGTGGCCACGGGCACCCCCGTCAACCTGCACCAGCTCACCCTCGACCCGGCCGATCCCACCGCCTACCTGGTCGACGGAACACCGGAGAAGATGACCCGGCGGACCGTCACCGTCCCGGTGACGGACGGAGCGCCGGTCACCCGCACCCAGTGGTGGACCCGCTACGGCCCCGTCGTCTCGCACCTCGGCGCGGGCCTGCCCCTGCCCTGGACGACCGGCACGGCCTACGCGCTGAACGACCCCAACGCGGCCAACCTGCGCGGCTCCGACACCGCGCTCGCGATGGGCCGGGCCCGCTCGGTGGCCGGTATCCAGGATGCGCTGGAACGCACCCAGGGGCTGCCCTGGGTCAACACGGTGGCCGCGGATTCGGCGGGCGGCACCCTCTTCACCCAGTCCCAGGTGCTCCCCCGGATCACCGACGACCTCGCCGCCCGCTGCTCCACCCCGCTCGGCAGGGCCACGTACCCCGCTTCGGGCCTGGCGGT
This sequence comes from Streptomyces sp. NPDC058646, assembly GCF_042716875.1. Taxonomy (NCBI): domain Bacteria; kingdom Bacillati; phylum Actinomycetota; class Actinomycetes; order Kitasatosporales; family Streptomycetaceae; genus Streptomyces; species Streptomyces sp. NPDC058646. The sequence goes on from NZ_JBHXRK010000020.1 coordinate 136,770, forward strand.
GCTGGACGGTTCCCGCGCCGACTGCGCGATCGGCACGGACCCGGACGCGGTCCAGCCGGGCGTGTTCGGCCCGGGGAAGGCACCGACGCTGCGGGACGCACCGTACGCCGAGAACTCCAACGACAGTGCCTGGCTGGCCCATGCGGACCGCCCGCTGACCGGCTACGAGCGGGTCTGGGGCACCATCGGCACCCCGCGCTCCCTGCGTACGCGCGGCGCGCTCGAGGACGTGGCGGCGATGGCCGCCGGGGGCCGGCTGAGGGTGGCCGACCTGCAGGCGCAGCAGTTCGCGAACCGGGTGCCGGCCGGTGACCTGGTGGCGGCCGACGCGGCGAGGGCCTGCGCTGCGCTGCCCGGGGGTACCGCCACGGCGGGCGACGGCAGCGCGGTGGACGTGTCGGCGGCCTGCGGGGTGCTGGCGGACTGGGACAGGACGGCCGAACCCGGCAGCCGGGGCGCGCTGCTCTTCGACCGGTTCTGGCGCAGGCTGACGGCGACGACGGCCGCGAAGGACCTGTGGCTGGTGCCGTTCTCGGCGTCCGATCCCGTCCGCACGCCCCGTACGCTCAACCAGGCGGCGCCGGGGATCGGGCGGGCCCTCGCGGACGCGGTCGCCGAGCTGCGGGCGGCGGGGATCGCGCTGGACGCCCCGCTGGGCGAGCACCAGTTCGTCGTCCGCGGCGGACGGAGGCTGCCGGTGGGCGGCGGCACGGAATCCCTCGGGGTGTGGAACAAGATCGAGGCGACGTGGAACGCGGCGGCCGGGGGCTACCCGGAGGTCACGCACGGCTCGAGTCATCTCCAGGCGGTCGGCTGGGACGGCGGCCGCTGCCCGGTGGCGCGGACCCTGCTGACGTACAGCCAGTCGTCGAACCCGAACTCGCCGTACCACGCCGACCAGACCCGGCTGCTCTCGCAGGAACGCTGGGTGACCTCGCGGTTCTGCGAGCGGGACATCCTCGACTCCCCGCGGCTGAAGGTGGTGTGGCCGCGCGAACGCCGCTGATCGGCGGGCGGCCGGTGGGGCCCGGGGCCCGGGGCGCGGGCTCCACCGGTGCGGTCCCGCGGCCTCTGGTACCCGGCCTCGCGGGCCCCGGTCTCAGGGGCTGATGGCGAGGAAGATGAACGCCGCGAACAGCACGAGGTGGACGCCGCCCTGGAGCAGGGTGGCGCGGCCCGGGGCGATGGTGAGGGCGCTGACCACGACCGTGAGGGCGAGCAGCACCATGTGGATCGGGCCGAGGCCGAGGGTGAGGGGGCCGGAGAGCCAGACCGAGGCCAGGGCGATGGCCGGGATGGTCAGGCCGATGCTGGCGATCGCGGATCCGTAGCCCAGGTTCAGGCTGGTCTGGACGCGGTCCCGGCGGGCGGCGCGGACGGCCGCCAGGGTCTCGGGCAGCAGCACGAGCAGGGCGATGATCACACCGACGACCGCGTTCGGCAGGCCGGCGCTCGCGACGCCCGCCTCGATGGTCGGGGAGACGGCCTTCGCGTCCCCGACGACGGCGACGAGGGCGACGAAGAGCAGGGCGAGGCTGATGAGCGCAGCGCGGGAAGTCGGCGGCTCGGCGTGGTCGTCCTCCTCGCCCGCGGCGGCCGCGGCCGCCGCCCGGGCCGCTTCCTCGCGGTGGCGTTTGGTGTCCACGGGCAGGAAGTAGTCCCGGTGACGGACCGTCTGCACGGCGATGAACAGCCCGTAGAGGGCGAGCGAGGCGACGGCGGCGAAGGTCAGCTGGGCCGTGGAGAACTCGGGGCCGGGCTTGCTGGTGGTGAAGGCCGGCAGGACGAGGCTGAGGACGGCGAGAGTGGCGACGGTGGCGAGGGCGGCTCCGGAGCCCTCGGCGTTGAAGACGGCGACGCGGTTGCGCAGGGCTCCGACGAGCAGGGACAGGCCGACGATGCCGTTGCAGGTGATCATGACTGCGGCGAAGACGGTGTCCCGGGCGAGGGAGGAGGTCTTGTCCCCGCCGTCGGCCATCAAGGTGACGATGAGGGCCACTTCGATGACCGTGACGGCGACGGCGAGGACCAGGGAGCCGAAGGGTTCGCCGACGCGGTGGGCGACGACCTCGGCGTGGTGGACGGCAGCCAGGATCGCGCCCGCGAGGCAGAGCGAGACCAGGGCCACGGCCCATGCGGGCAGGTCGCGTCCCCAGCTGAGGGCGAGCGCGACGAGGGCCACCACGGGGACCACGACGGTCCAGTCGGCCAGGGGGGATCTGTGCGTTGCCGTACTCATATCAGCCAACTTGCCAGAACTGTCCCCGGGGTGTGGCGCAAGGCGCGCTGCCGGGGCGCCGACGTGGTGATTCCCACCGGAAGCCCGGGCACGGCGGCCGTCCGCCCGTCCGGCAGCTCCCGCCGGCCGGCCGGCGGAAGCCGAGGTCGGTCCGGCGGCGCGGCCGAGGTCCGTACCCGAGGATCGGCCGAAGAAGGGCTGCTGGCCCAAGGACGGCCGCCAGCAGATGAAACACCGGTGTTGCCGCCGATCGGACCGTATGCGCTGTCGCCCCATCCCCCGGCCGTCCACCGACGCCGGGGCCGACGACCCGGAGACCCGCCTTGCGCCGCCCGTCCCGCTTACGCACCGCCCTCCTCGCCCTGACCGCCGCGCCGGCCTGGGCCGCACCGGCCACCGGCCCGTCCCGGTCGCACCGGCGCCTTCCTCCGCAGCATCGGTGGGGCGCGTGGCGGTCCATCTCACCGGTATCGGCGGCGGCCCGCAGAACATCGCGGCGGCCGCGGCCCACGCCTCCGTCAACCAGCAGGCCGCGAGTACGCCTTCAGCGGCTCGCAGTGCCCGGATGCCCCTGGGACCGGTGTGCCAGTACGTCACCTGCGACTACTGGCAGGCCGTGATCAAGGCCACCTGCAGCGGCGAACCGGCGGTGCGCGCCCCCACCCGCAGCCTGAACCGGCTGATCGGCCCGAACGGCGAGCGCTGTACCACTGCGTCGTCCGCGAGGACAACTTCCTGTCGGCGGACGTCAACTGCGAGGGCCGGACCACCGCCGGCCGGCCGGGCTGGATCTTCACGGGCTGACCCGGCACGGACCGGCCGCACAGAACGACCGCACGGACTGGCCGCACGGACCCGCCTCCGAGGGCCGTGCCCACGATTGGACCTCCGGCCGGACCGCGGCGTCCCGGCCCGGGTGCACACACCGCACCCGGCTCCGGACGCCCCGTCACATCGCGCGCTCGTGGCCCTCCCAGTAGGGGTCGCGCAGCCGCCGCTTGTACAGCTTGCCGTTCGGGTCGCGCGGCATGGTCTCGATGAAGTCGACCGTCCTGGGCCGCTTGTAGCCGGCCAGCTGCCGCTCGCAGTGGTGCAGGATCTCGGCGGCCAGGGCGTCCCCCGCTTCGAAGCCCTCCGCCGGTTCGATGACCGCCTTGACCTCCTCGCCCCAGGAGGGATGCGGGATGCCGAAGGCCGCGGCGTCGGCGACCGCCGGGTGGGTGAGGAGGGCCGACTCGATCTCGGCGGGGTAGATGTTGACCCCGCCGGAGATGACCATGTCGATCTTGCGGTCGCGGAGGAAGAGGTACCCCTCCTCGTCCATCAGCCCCAGGTCGCCGACCGTGAAGAAGTCGCCGATGCGGTTCTTCCTCGTCTTGCCCTCGTCCTTGTGGTAGCTGAAGCCGCCGGTGTTCATCTTCAGGTACACGGTGCCGAGTTCGCCCGCGGGCAGCCGGTTGCCGTCGTCGTCGAAGATGGCCAGCTCACTGATCGGCCAGGCCTTGCCGACGGTTCCGGGCTTCTTCAGCCAGTCCTCCGCGGTCGCGAAGGCGCCGCCGCCCTCGCTCGCCGCGTAGTACTCCTCCACGCACTGCCCCCACCAGTCGATCATCGCCCGTTTGACGTGGTCGGGGCAGGGTGCGGCGCCGTGGATGGCGTGTCGCATGGAGGAGACGTCGTACGCGTCCCTGGTCTCCTGCGGGAGCGCGAGCAGCCGGTGGAACTGCGTCGGGACCATGTGCGTGTGGGTGCAGGCGTGGGCGTCGATCAGGCGCAGCATCTCCTGCGGGCTCCACTTGTCCATCAGGACCAGGGGGTGCCCGATGTGCAGGGCGGCGCCCGCGAACTGGAGCACGGCCGTGTGGTAGAGCGGCGAGCAGACCAGGTGGACGTTGCCGTCGAAGGGGCGGATGCCGAAGATCCCGAGGAAGCCGCCGAGGTACGTCTCCTCCGGGAGCTTGCCGGGCAGTGGACGGCGGATGCCGCGGGGGCGGCCGGTGGTGCCGGAGGTGTAGTTCATGACCCAGCCGAGGGTGCGCTCCTCGGGAACCGTCCCGGGCTGCCCTTCGAGGAGTTCCCCGTACGGCCGGAAGCCCGGGACGGCTCCGACGGCGTAGCGGTGGCTCTCGGGCAGGGCCGCCTCGTCGGCCGCGGCGGTGGCGGCGTCGGCGAAGCGCTCGTGGGCGATGAGGACCTTGGCTCCGGAGTCGGAGACGATCCAGGCGATCTCGGGCCCGACCAGGTGGTGGTTGACGGGGACGAGGTAGAAGCCGGCCTGGGAGGCGGCGAGGTAGGCGGTGAGGAACTCGACTCCGTTGGGGAGGACCACGGCGAAGACGTCGCCCCGTTCCAGACCCGCGGCGCGCAGTCCGTGGACGAGCCGGTTGACGTCGGTGTGCAGCCGGCCCGCGCTCCACTCCTCGCCCTCGGGCGTGACCAGGACGGTGCGGCCGGGGTCGGCGGCGGCCTGGGCCCAGAACCCGTTGGGCGGCTGCTGCTGGGGCGTGCTGCTGGTCATCTCCCGGCCTCCTCAGGCTCGTCCGGCGATGCGGTTGATGCGGTCGACGGCCTGCTCGAAGCCGCGGGTGAGGTCGTCGAAGACGGCCTGGACGGAGCGTTCGCTGTTCATCCGGCCGACGATCTGGCCGACGGGGGTGCCGAGCAGGGTCTGGACCTCGTACTTCTGAATCCGGGAGACGGCCTCGGCGACGAGGAGCCCCTGGAGCGGCATGGGGAGGGCCCCGGGGCCCTCGGGGTCGTCCCAGGCGTCGGTCCATTCGGTGCGCAGCTGGCGCGCGGGCTTGCCGGTGAGGGCGCGGGAGCGGACGGTGTCGCCGGATCCCGCGGCGAGCAGCTTCTCCGTCAGGGCGCGGGAGTGGAGGTCGGCCTCGGTGGTGGTGAGCCACAGGGAGCCGAGCCAGGCACCCTGGGCGCCGAGGGCGAGTCCGGCAGCGATCTGTTCGCCGCTGCCGATCCCGCCCGCCGCGAGGACCGGGAGGGGGGCGACCGCCTCGACGATCTCGGGGACCAGGACCATGGTGGCGATGTCGCCGGTGTGGCCGCCGGCCTCGTAGCCCTGGGCGACGACGATGTCGATGCCGGCCTCGGCGTGGCGGCGGGCGTGCTTGGCGCTGCCGGCGAGGGCCGCGACGAGGACGTCGTGGTCGTGGGCGCGGCGGATGACGTCGGCGGGCGGGGAACCGAGGGCGTTCGCCAGGAGTTTGATGGGATAGTCGAAGGCGACGTCCAGCTGGTTGCGGGCGACCTGTTCCATCCAGCCCGTGATCCGCCAGCCGGAGGCCTCGCCCTCAGCGAGTTCGGGGACGTGGTGCTTGGCGAGGGTGTCGCGGACGAAGTCGCGGTGCCCGGCCGGGATCATCGCCTCGATGTCGGCCTCGCTGATGCCGTCGACCGCCTTCTTGGCGGGCATGACGACGTCGAGGCCGTAGGGCTTGCCGCCGGTGTGTTCCTGCATCCAGTCGAGGTCGCGCTTCAGGTCGTCGGGGGCGGTGTAGCGGACCGCGCCGAGGACGCCGAAACCGCCCGCGCGGGTGATCGCGGCGGCGACCGCGGGGAAGGGCGTGAAGCCGAAGATGGCGTGCTCGACTCCCAGTTTCCTGCTCAGCTCCGTCTCCATGGGCCGCAGGATGCCGCAGCCCGGCATCCGAGGGAAGAGATTTTCTGATGCAGTGTCAGATTCTTTACGGGGCCGGGCGGTGCGGGGTCCGCCTCGGGGCGGGCACATACCCACTAGCGTGCGGCGCAGCCGGCGTCGGATGCGGGGCCGCGGCCCGTTCGGCCCGCCAGGGGGCCGGGGGAACGGCGCCGCGGCCCGACTCGGACGGCGAACGGGAGGAATGGACATGGCAGCAGGCGCGGGGGCCGGCGCGACGGCGGGCGAGGGAGCGGCCGCCGCGCGGGGACAGGGGCTGACCCGGCGGCGGCTGGGGGCCCGGCTGCTCGCCCTCGGCGGGGTGCTCGTCCTGCACGCCGCGCTGCCCGGCGCCGCGGGGGCGACGGGCGGCGCGGCCGAGCGGCGCGCGCTGCAGGGACTGCGGCTGCGGTACGGTTCCGCGCGCCAGGCGGGGCTGCTGGAGCGGTACCTGGAGGAAGCGGCGGACGAGGCGCGGCGGTTCCTCGGCCCCTCCCCCGAACACCCCTGGTACGCCGGGGCGGTGGTCCTCGCCGGGCGTGGCCGCACCGTCGCCCTGCACCGCGCGATGGGCGACGCCGTCCGGTACGCGGGCTACGACGGACGGACCGACCGGGCCCGGGAGTTCCCGGCGGCCGGGCGGATCGCCATGGCCGAGGACACCGTCTTCGACCTGGCCTCGCTGACGAAGCTCTTCACCTCCGTGCTGGCCGTGCAGCAGATGGAGCGGGGACGGCTGGAACTGGAGGCCCCCGTACGCCGCTACCTGCCCGAGTTCACGGGGGGCGGGAAGGAGGCGGTCACGGTCCGTCAGCTGCTCACGCACACCTCGGGCCTGCGCTCCTGGGCGCCGTTCTACCAGGAGTCCACCCGCGAGGGCCGGCTGAGGCTGCTGTGGTCGGTCCGGCCGCAGGAGACCCCGGGGACGGTCTACCGGTACTCGGACCTGAACCTGATCACGCTGCAACTGCTCCTGGAACGGATCACCGGCCGCACTCTGGACGTCCTGCTCCACGACGAGATCACCGCTCCGCTCGGGATGCACCGCACGCGCTACAACCCGCCGGCCTCCTGGCGCCGGGTCACCGCCGCGACCGAGGTGCAGCGTCCTCCGTGGTCGGGCCTGGACCGGGGGCTGGTGTGGGGCGAGGTCCACGACGAGAACGCGTACGCGCTGGGCGGGGTCGCGGGCCACGCCGGGGTGTTCGGCACGGCCTGGGACCTGGCCGTCCTCGCCCGCACCCTCCTCGACGGCGGGGCCTACGCGGGCCGGCGCATCCTGCGCCCGGCCTCGGTGGAGCTCCTGTTCACGGACTACAACACGTCCTTCCCCGGCGACGACCACGGCCTCGGCTTCGAGCTCTACCAGCACTGGTACATGGGGGCCATGGCCACCCCGCACTCAGCCGGCCACACCGGCTTCACCGGAACCTCCCTGGTCCTCGACCCCTCCACGGACTCCTTCCTCGTCCTGCTCGGCAACTCCGTCCATCCCGTCCGCACCTGGCGTGCCGGGAGCGCCCCGCGGGTCGCCGTGGGCAACCGCTTCGCCCGCGCCGTCCCGGTCCGGACCCGGCACGGCGGCCCCGCCTGGTTCTCCGGGATCACGCCCGGCGGTACGGGCACCCTCACCCTGCCGCCGGTGACCCCGGCCACGGGCGCCGCCCGGCTGCGGTGCGCCGTCTGGTGGGACACCGTGCCCGGCGAAGGCGCCTTCCACCTGGAGGCCTCCTGCGACGGCGCCACCTGGGAGCCGCTGCCGTTCAGCACGGTGCGGTCCACCGGTGGCGCCCCCGAGCAGTGGCCGCGGGGCACGGCCGGGGGCTGGTCCGGCCGCGTCTGGCACCGCCTGGAGGCCCCGCTCGCGGCCTGGGCGGGCCGCGAGGTGCGGCTGCGGTTCCGGCACGCCCAGGCCGGCCGCTACGTGGGGCGGGGGGTGTACGTGGACGTCGTACGGGTGGCGGAGCCGGCGGGCCTGCTCTTCGCGGAGGACCGCCCGGCCGACGCCGCCCGTCTGGAGGCCACCGGCTGGACCAGGTCCTCCGACTGACCGCCCGCCGGGGTCAGTGGCGGACGAGGCAGAAGGGGTGGCCCGCCGGGTCCGCGTAGACGCGCCAGCCGCGGTCGGCGGAGCCGCCGTCCGGTTCCTCGCCCGGCTTCTCGCCCGGCCCCTCGCCGGTCGGTTCGCCGGCCGGCGCACCGGCATCCGCCGCTGATCCCTCGTCGAGGACCGTCGCGCCGCGTGCCAGGGCCTGCTCCTGCGCGCGGTCCAGGTCCGCCACCTCGAGGTCCAGGTGGAACTGCTGCGGGCGGGCCGGGTCGGGCCGGCGCGGCGGCCGGTAGTCCGCCACCCGCTGGAAGGCGAGCACCGCGCCGGACGGCGTGTGCAGGGTCGCCCAGTCCTCGTCGCACGCCCACCGCCGGTCCTGCCGGTTGACGGCGCCGCCCAGCAGGGACCGGTAGAACTCGGCGAGTTCCAGCGGGTCGGGACAGTCCAGGACCACGCACTGCAGTTCGGCGATCACGGCCGGATCCTCACCGGGCGCCTGCCCCGCGAGGACCGCGTCGAGCATCTGCCGGGCGACGGCGGCCAGTTCGGCCGGGTCCGGGGCCGAGCGGGAACGGGCCGTGGCCCCCGCCAGGCGGTCGTAGAGGAGCCCGTCCGCCCAGGCCACCAGCAGTTCGGCCGACTCCCGGGGCCGCTGCGCCCCGAGCGCGGCGAGGATTCCCGCGGCCCTGGCCCTGGGCTCCTCGCCGGCCCGGCGGAACTCCGTGTCCAGCTCGGGGTTGCGGGCCGATTCCAGGGCGAGTTCGAAACGGGCCAGCTGCCGTTCGCGCCCCGCCGTCAGCCAGCGGTGCAGCAGCCCGCCGAGCGCCGCGGCGACCGCCTCCCGGCCCCCCGGTCCGGGCCGGGGTCCGGGCCCTGCGCCCGCCGGGCCGCCCGGCTCCAGTTCCCCGTCGAGGTCGTGGACGTCCAGCTCCGCCAGCCGCCGGTAGCAGGCGCCGATCAGCGCCGTCCGCGTACGGAAGTAGTACGAGGTGCTGCCCGCGGGCAGTCCGGCCGCGCGGTCGACGGCGCGGTGGGTGAGGCCGCGCAGACCGGAGGCGGCCACCAGGCCGAGCGCCGTGTCCGCGATCAGCATCCGGCGGTCCGCCGCGGGCGGGGGCGTCTGGGGGATGGACATGAGCCCACTCTACAGCTGTAGAGTGACCGGACAGCGACCCTCTACACATGTAGAGGGTCTGAGTGAGGGGAAGGTGCGTCATGCCGGAACGTGGGCGTCATGCGGTCGTGGCCGGGGCGGGCATCGGCGGGCTCACCGCGGCCGTGGCCCTGCACCGCCGGGGCTGGCGGGTCACGGTGTGCGAGCGGGCGTCGGGACCGTCCGCCGTCGGAGCCGGGATCGTCCTCGCCCCCAACGCCCTGCGCGCCCTCGACGCCATCGGCTTCGACGCCACCCGCGCCGCCGGCCCCGCCGCGCCGGCCGCCATGGGCCTGCGCCGCTCCGGGGGCACCTGGCTGAGCCGTGCCGACGGCGCCGCGCTGACCGCCCGGTACGGCCGGCCGCCGCTCGCCCTGCACCGCGCGGCGCTCGCCACCGCCCTGACCACCGCCCTCCCGGAGGGCACCGTCCGGTACGCCACCCCCGTCACCGGTGTCGAGGACCCCGAGGGCTCCCCGCTGGTCCGCACCCCCGCCGGGGACCTCGGCGCCGACCTCGTCCTCGCCGCCGACGGCATCCACAGCCCGCTCCGCCGCCGGTACTTCCCCGGCCATCCCGGCCTCCGCCACAGCGGAGAGACCGCCTGGCGCACCGTGCTGCCCGCGGGCGCGCACCCCGGCCCCGCCCCGGACACCGTCGAGACCTGGGGGCGCGGGGAGCGCTTCGGCGTCGTCCCGCTCGCCGACGGCCGCCTCTACGTCTTCGCGACCGCCGTGGTCCCCGAGGGCTACCGCCCGGCGGACGTCCGCGCCGAACTCCTGCGCCGCTACGGCACCTGGCACGACCCGATCCCCGCCCTGCTGGAGCGGATCGACCCGGCGGCCGTGCTCCAGCACGACCTGTACGACCTGGCCGCCCCCCTCCCCCGCTTCCACCTGGGCCGCCTGGCCTGGGTCGGGGACGCCGCCCACGCCATGACGCCCAACCTGGGCCAGGGCGGCTGCCAGGCCGTCGAGGACGCCGTGGTCCTGGCCCACCTGCTGGAGGGCCGGGAGGTGCCGGCCGCCCTCGCCGCCTACAGTGCGGCCCGCTGCGCGCGCACCGACTCCCTGCGGGTGCGCTCCCGTCGGGCGGGGCGGATAGCGGCCCTCACCCATCCCCTCGCGGTGGCCGGCCGGGACCTCGCCGTCCGCGCCGCCCCGGCCCGGCTCGCGCTGCGTGCCCTGGACGACCTCGTCGACGGCTTCGCCCTCCCGGCCCCCGCCGCGCAGACGGCCTGAACCCGGCGCCCCGGCACCGCCCCCCGGTCAGGACCGTCGCCCCGGTGAGCCGGGGCCCGTACGCCCGGGACCGCGGCCCCGGGCGTACGGGCCCGGTCAGTGACCCAGTACGGCCATCGCCGCGTTGTGGCCGGGGACCCCGCTGACCCCGCCGCCGCGCACCGCGCCCGCCCCGCACAGCAGCACGTTGCGGTGGGCGGTCTCCACGCCCCACCGGCCGGCTTCCTCCCCGGCGCCGGGCCCGTACGGCCAGGACAGGTCCCGGTGGAAGATGTGCCCGCCGGGCAGGCGCAGTTCGCGTTCCAGGTCCAGCGGGGTCTTGGCCTCGATGCAGGGCCGGCCGTCCGCGTCGAAGGCCAGGCAGTCGGTGAGCGGCTCGGCCAGGTGCGCGTCGAGCTGCGCGAGCGTGGCCGTCAGGAGGACCTCGCGCGCCTGCTGGTTGTCGTGTGCGAACAGCCGGGCAGGGGTGTGCAGTCCGAAGAGGGTGAGGGTCTGGTAGCCCTGCTCCGCCAGCTCCGGCCCGAGGATCGTCGGGTCGGTCAGCGAGTGGCAGTAGATCTCGGAGGGCGGGACCGAAGGCAGTTCGCCCGCGGCGGCCTCCGCATGGGCGCGCGCCAGCTCGGCGTACCCCTCGGCGATGTGGAAGGTGCCGCCGAAGGCTTCGCGCGGGTCCACGGAGGAGTCCCGCAGCCGGGGAAGGCGCCGCAGGAGCATGTTGACCTTGAGCTGGGCCCCCTCGGGGGCGGGCTCCGCCGGCGTCTCCCCGAGGAGTTCGGCCAGGGCCCGGGGTGAGGCGTTCACCAGCACCGCGCGGCCGACGACCCGTCCCTCCCCCACCGCCGTGCGGAAGACCACCTCGGCCGGTGCGGTCCCGTCCGTGTCGATCCGCAGCACCTCGTGCCCGGTGGCGATCTCCGCCCCGGCCGCCCGCGCGGCCGCGGCCAGGGCGTCCGTGAGGGCGCCCATGCCGCCCACGGGGACGTCCCAGTCGCCCGTACCGCCGCCGATGACGTGGTAGAGGAAGCAGCGGTTCTGTACCAGGGAGGCGTCGTGCGCGTCCGCGAAGGTGCCGATCAGGCCGTCCGTGAGGACCACCCCGCGCACCAGGTCGTCGGCGAAGTGCCGCTCCACCGCCCGGCCCAGCGGTTCCTCGAAGAGCATCCGCCACGCGGCCTCGTCGTCGATCCTGGCCCGCAGCTCCTGCCGGGTGGGCAGCGGCTCGGTCAGGGTCGGGAAGACCTTCCGGGCCACCTGACCGGTGGTCCCGTAGAAGGCCCGCCAGCTCTCGTACTCCCGGTCCGAACCGGTCAGCCGCGCGAAGGACTCCCGGGTGCGCTGCTCCCCGCCCCCGACGAGGAGGCCGCCGGGGCGGCCGTCGCGCTCCACGGGGGTGTACGAGGAGACCGTGCGCCGGCGGACCGCGAACCGCAGGCCCAGGTCACGGAGGATCTTCTCCGGGAGCAGGGAGACGAGGTACGAGTAGCGCGACAGGCGGGCGTCGACGCCCGTGAAGGGGCGGGTGGAGACGGCGGCTCCGCCGGTGTGTCCGAGGCGCTCCAGCACCAGCACCGACCGGCCCGCCCGGGCCAGGTACGCCGCGGCCACCAGGCCGTTGTGTCCGCCGCCCACGATCACCGTGTCGTAGACCGCCTGGCCGAACGCCGTGTGCCCGGTTCCCCGCGAGGTCGTCATGGCTCTTGGTAGCACACCTGGCCGAGCCGCTCCAGACAGTACGCCTCGTCGGCGTGGGCCAGGGCCGTGTCGGGGTGCTCGTCGCCGAGGCCCCGTTCGCGGATGCCGGAGAGGTCGCGGTAGATCGGCAGGGCCTCCTCCCAGCGGCCCAGCCGGCCCAGACCGACGGCGAGTTCGCGGCGGCTGACCAGGGTGTCCGGATGCTCCGCGCCGAGGGTCCGAGCCCGCGAGGCGGCCACCTCCCGGGCCTCCTCGACGGCCTCCTCCCAGCGCTCCAGCCGGCCCAGGTTGACGCCGAGGACGTGGCGGGCGCGGAGCGTCTCGGGGTCGGCGGCCCCGTACGCGCGGGTGCGGTCGCCGACCAGGGCCCGGAACAGGTCCAGGGCCTGCGCGCTGCGGCCCGTACGGCCGAGGGCGATACCGACCTCGTAGCGGGCGGCCAGGGTGTCGGGGTGGTCGCGGCCCAGGACCCGTTCGCGTACGGCGGCGACATGACGGAAACCCTCCAGGGCCTCCTCCCAGCGCTCCAGGCGGCCGAGGGCGTACGCCACCTCGTACCGGGTCAGCAGCGTGTCGGTGTGCTCCGCGCCCAGCACGGCCGTGCGGTCGGCGGCGACCGCCTCGGCCGCGGTGTGGGCGTCCGCGAACCGGCCCAGGGCGCCCAGTGCGCAGGCCAGGTTGTGGCGGCAGCGCAGGGTGTCGGGATGGCGCGGCCCCGCGGTCCGCTCGCGGGCGGCCAGCACCGCGCGGTAGGTCGCGTACGCCTCCTGGTGGCGGCCGAGCCGGCCCAGTTCGTACGCCGCCTCCTGGCGCGCGGCGAGGGTGTCGGGGTGGTCCGGGCCGAGTACCCGGCCGCGCCCGTCGGCCACGGTGAGGTAGACGGCCAGGGCCGCCTCCGGCCGGCCGGCGCGGCTGAGGGCGAAGGCCCGGGTGTGGCCGGCGGCGAAGGCGGCGGCGGTCCCGTCGGGGCCGGGGCCGGGGCCGTCCGTGCGCGGGGCGCGCGGGATCCCGTACGCGACGGTGAGCCGCGGGTCCTCCGCGGGTTCGGGGCGGGCGACGGGCCGCGGGGACACGGGGCGGGCGGCCGTCCACGCGCCGGTGAGCACGGCCCATGCGCCGCTCGCGGGACGGGCGTCGGTCCCTGCCTTGCGGCCGGCGGTCATCCCCCGGGCCCAGGCCGGGAGCGGCCCCGGGACACCGGAGGGGCCGCCCGGGCCGAGGCGTTCCTCGACGAGCCGCCGGTGCAGGTGGCGGGCATCGCCCGGACGGTCCTCGGGGCGCTTGGCCAGCAGGTCGAGGACCACCTGCTCGAAGTAGCCGGGCAGCTCCGGGCGGTGCTCGCGCAGCGGCACGGGCGCGGTGTCGCGGTGGCCGACCAGCACCGACCAGGAGTCGCCGAGGTCGAACGGCGGGGCGCCGGTGGCGATCTCGTACAGGACGCAGCCGAGGGAGTAGAGGTCGCTGCGGTGGTCCACCTCGCCGCCCGCGATCTGCTCCGGCGACATGTAGTGCGGGGTGCCCATGGCCATGCCGCCACCGGTGAGCTTCGCCGTGAAGCCGATGTCGTGGGCGAGCCGGGCGATCCCGAAGTCGCAGATCTTCACCGTGCCGTCGGTGAGACGCATGATGTTGGCCGGTTTGAGATCGCGGTGGACCACGCCCTGGTCGTGCGTGTAGCCCAGGGCGGCGGCCATCTGCTCCGCGATGTCGACGACCACGTCGACGGGGAGCGGGCGCGTCTCGTTGTCCTCCAGGAGCTGGCTGAGGTTGCGGCCTTCGAGCAGCTCCATGACGAGGTAGAGGGGGCCGCCCGCGGCACTGTCGTCACCGAAGTCGTGGACGACGGTGACGCCCCGGTGCTGCAGGGATGCGGCGACGCGCGCCTCGCGGCGGAACCGCTCGCGCAGCACCTGCGTGAAGTGGGCGTCCTGCTCCACCCCGATCGGCTTGAGGCACTTCACGGCGACCTGCCGGCCGAGCGACTCGTCCCGGGCCCGCCACACCTCGCCCATGCCGCCGCGCCCGATCAGATCGAGCGACCGGTACCGGCCCTGGATCAGTCTGGACTCCGCCATGTCTTGAAGCCGCCCCCGTCGTCGTGCTGTGCCCTCCCCGGCCGGTCCAGTATGGCCGCTGATGTACGCAGTGTGTACGGCGAGGGGCGGCTCCCGGGGCCCATGCGACGCATCGCTCTCAAGATGTGACCTGGAGGCAACTGCCAGCGTAGACCTGCGGGAATGCTGCGCAGTACGCGGCCGGTGAGACGCATGCGCCGGGTCACGACGTACGGGGCCGGCGCGGGCCGCCCGTACAGCTGGTGCGCCCAGCCGGGGAGGGAACCGTACGCCAGGCCCGCGAAGGGCCGCCACAGCAGGTTTCGGCCAGGCACGAGGGCCGGGGGGACGGGCGGGCTGCGCAGGAAGGCGTCCACGGCGCGGGCGTCGGGTCCGGCGGCGAGCGCGGGGCGGACCGCGTCGAAGTACGCCGCCAGCTCCGCGGTGCCGGCGGGCACCCCGGCCGGGTCGAGGCCGACCAGGCGGGCGTTGACCCGGTTCTCGTCGACGTAGCGGTCGGCCTGGGCGGGGGTGAGGGGGATCCCGGAGCGGCGCAGGACGTGCAGGAAGCTGTCGATCTGCGCGCAGTGGACCCACAGCAGCAGTTCGGGGTCGTCGACGGGGAACCTTCGGCCGGTGGCCGGGTCGGTCGCGGACAGCCTGCGGTGGATCCTGCGGACGCGGGCACCGGCCCGCTCGGCGGCTTCGGCGGTGCCGTAGGTGAGGGTGCCGACGAAGTCGGCGGTCCGCAGCAGCCGCCCCCACGCGTCCCGCTCGAAGGCGGAGTTCTCCAGGACCCCGCGGACGGCCCGCGGATGCAGGGCCTGCAGGTACAGCGCACGCACCCCGGCGAGCCACATCATCGGGTCCCCGTGGCACTGCCAGGTCACGGACCCGGGCCCGTAGAGCCCGGGATCGGGTGCTGCCACGCGCGCGCCTCCCTGGGCCGTGGGCCTGATGCGGTCCCCGGGGGTCTACCCGGGGCCCGCGCCGGACATACCTGGACGAGGTGCGCGGCTCTCACGGGCTACCGGTCGACCAGCGCGTACAGGCCGGATATCTCGGCGCCGCGCCGCCGCTTGGTCTCGGCGGTCGTCATGCCCGCGTGCAGGCGGGTCGCGCCGTGGGCGTAGGCGGCTTCGGCGGGCAGGTAGTACATGGGGTTGAAGTACAGGTGGGGCGCCGGATGCTGCCGGTCGACGGCGACCGCCCGGATCCAGGTGGTGGCCGCGTAGTGGTAGTAGAGGCAGAACCCGGTCATCCGCTGCCTGTCGTAGGCGGCGACCACATGCGCCGCGCTGCCCATCACCGCGGCCTGCCGCTTGAGCAGCCCCGTCATCGCGTCGATGCCGTCCCGGTCGTGCCCGTGGTCCTGCTGGTGGCCGGCGAGCAGGACCGCGGCCTCCGCGAAGCAGTCCGCGAGGGTGCGGTGGCGCACGTCGAGCCCGGCGGCGGCGAAGGCCCGGCGCTCGCGACGGATGCCGACGCGGCGCCGCGAGGGCAGGGAGGCGATGTAGTCGTCGATGCCCGTGCCGGGCAGCGGGATGAGTGCGTCGTCCTCCAGGTGGACGGGGTCTTCGGGGTAGTGGGGGGCGAGGAGCCCGGCGGCCGGGGTGGTGAGGTAGGGCCACCAGTGGGTCGTGCCGTGCCCGGCGGCGAACCGGCGGGCTGCTTCCCGCAGATGGCGGAGACAGGTGTCCCGCTGCACGGCGTCGAGGCCGGGGGCGGTGAGCGGGGCGTTGTGGTAGCCGCGCCGCGCCCCGGCGATCACCCGGGGCCGCAGGTGCGGGGGCAGCACGGTGGCGGGCCGGTAGGAGTCGTTCGGTTCGTCCCGCACCAGGTAGAGGGGCGCGGCGGCGAGCAGGTCGCCTGCGGGATCCCGTACGAGCGCGTACGCGCAGGTGGCGGTGGGATCCTCCTCCTCGCCGGCGAGCCACCGGTGGGAGAGGTAGAGCCCGGCCGGCCGGGCGAGCTGCTCCCACTCGGCGGCGGGCACGGTACGCAGGGATGATGCGACGGTGGTCGTGATCAACGGGGCTTCCTCCGGCGGTGGCGGTTGGGGGCCTTCAGGGCGGGTGCGGCGAACACGGCGATCAGGCAGGCGGCGGCTTCGACACCCCACGGCAGGAGGGGCCCGGCCTCCAGCAGCAGGGTGAACAGGGCGGGTGCGGCGACCATGCCGATGGCCCAGGAGAACTGGTACAGACCCTGCGTGGAGCCTCCGGGGTGAGGGTCACGGACAACTCGCTCAGCGCCGGACCGAGGAGGATCTCCGCCACGCTGAACAGCACGATCGCCACGACGAGGGCCGCCCAGGCGGTGGACGCCAGGGAGGGCACCGCGGGCAGCGCGAACGCCCCCATCCCCCCGGCCATGACCAGGTATCCGGCCGTCACCGCGCGGCGGGGCGCCTTCGGCGCCACGTGCGCGGTGACGGCTGTCGAACAGGCGGAGACGATGACGGTGTTGAGGACGAACAGCATGCTCGCCGCCGACGCGGAAAGCCCCAGGGCGCGGGTGGTGTAGAGGGCGACCAGCACGGCGAGGGCAGCCTGGGCGAGGACGTAGGGGATGTTCACGGCCACGAGCAGCAGGTAGCGGCGCGCGTTGTCCGACCGGGTCACCAGCGTGTTCGGCGGGGCCTTCTCCGGTTCCGGTGCGGTGGTGGCGAGGGCGGCGAAGCAGGCGGCGGCCAGCAGGTAGCTCGCGGCGTCGACCGCGATCATCCACCAGAGCGATCCCTGCCCGAACAGCGTCAGGGCGCCGGCCGCGGCGGCGGCGCCCGCGGCGAGCCCGATGTTGCGCAGGGAGCCGGTGAACGCGAACCAGGCCCGGCGCTCCCCGGGTTCCGTGACGTGCGTGATCAGGGTGCGCTGCGCGGTGAAGTACATGTTGATCCCGGCCTGCACCAGCACGTGCACCCCGGCGACGTGCCACAGCCCTTCCGCGAACAGGAACAGGGTGAATCCGGCGGCGGAGAGGAGGTTGGCCCACACGACGACCGCTTTCGGCCCCACACGGTCCATGAGGCGTCCGGCGAGGAACGTGACCGGCAGCGCGATAGCCTGCCCCACCGTCATCGCCAGGCCCACCTGCGCGGGCGGCAGGCCCTGCACGTCGGTGAAGTACAGGAGACCCAGCGGCAGGAGCATGCCGTTGCCGGCGGAGTCGATGAGGTTGCCGGTGACGAAGAGGCCGTGCCCCCGCAGCACGGGCAGGCCGAGCCGCTCCGCCGTACGGGGGCGGCGGCGGGTGGCCGCTGCGACGCTCACGGGCTCAGCAGCGAACTGATCTTGCGGAGGACATCCGCCGCGGGGAAGCCGGTCGCCTCGTGCAGCTCGGTCAGCGCCTTCACGGTCCTGTCCTCCTCGCCTTCGGCGAGGGTGAACACGACGATGCGATCAGCCACCCGTGCCCGCCCCCCAGCCGGATCCACCATGCCCGGCCTCGCCAGGGACCTGCCGGCCCGGCTCCTCCTGCTCGACCCCGGCCGGGGACTCGCCTCCCTGGCGCGGCAGATCGCCTCCATGGCCGCGTCCGCGGGCGACCGGATCCGTGTCGTCGACATCGGCGGCGACATCCTCACCCACGGCGACGAACCCACCCTGTGCAGCCCGTTCGGGGACGCGCTCACCCTCGCCGCCTGTCACCTCACCGGCGTCCCCACCACCGTCTACGTCGCCGGCCCCGGCCTCGACGGAGAGATCGGCGAACAACTCCTCCTCGAACGCCTCCCCGGATGCCACCCCCTCACCCCGGACCGGGAAGCAGCCTCGGCAGCCGCCCGCGCTCTGGCCTGGCACCCCTCCGAGGCCTCCGCGCTGTGGGCCGCCGCCGTCCACGGCGCCCGCGGCACCGTCCGCAGCACCCTCCGCCTCACCGAGGTCTCCCCGCTCCTGTACCACCTGCCGCTCCAGGAGGCCATCGGGCACAACCCGGTCGCCCGGGCCCTCGTCGAGGAGCGCCCGGCCACCCTCGCCGCGGCGGCCGACCTCTCCCACCGGATCACCGGCATCCACGGGCTGGAGCCCGAACGCGCCCTGACGCCCCGGCAGGAGCCGGCCGCCGGCGGGGCCGCCCTCCTCGACCGGGACGTGGCCGTGAAGAGCCTCCGCGAAGCGGCCGGCGGAGCCGACCACGTCACCCTGCGGTACGCCGCCCGCGTCCTCGGCCTCACCTGGACGGACATCCCGGCCCTCCGGGACCTCCTCGGCACCGGCGCCCCGCTGCTCCGGCTCGGCTGAACCGCACGCCGAAGGGCCCGGCACCCGTCCTGCGTGCCGGGTCCCCACCGCACACCGGGGCCGCCGGGTGGGGACGCCTCAGCGGCGGACGCGGGGCATGCCCAGGCCGATCCAGGAGATGATCTCGCGCTGGACCTCGTTGTTCCCGCCGCCGAAGGTGAAGATCACGGCGCTGCGGTAGCCGCGTTCGAGTTCGCCGTGCAGGACCGCTCCGGCGGAGCCGTCCTTGAGGGAGCCGGCCGCGCCGGCGACCTCCATCAGCCAGGCGTACGCGTCCCTGCGGGCCTCGGAACCGTAGACCTTGACGGCGGAGGCGTCCTGCGGGGTGAGCGTGCCGTCCTGGACGGCGTTGACCATCTGCCAGTTGAGCAGCTTCATCGCGTCGAGCCGGGCGTGGGTGCTGGCGAGGCGGCCGCGGACCCAGGAGAGGTCGATGACCCGGCGGCCGTCCGCGAGCTTCGTCCCGGCGGCCCAGCGCTGGACGTCGTGCAGGGCCCGGATGGCCATGGTGCCGTGGGCGGCGAGGGTGACGCGCTCGTGGTTGAGCTGGTTGGTGATCAGGCGCCAGCCCTTGTTCTCCTGACCGACGCGATGGCTCGCGGGGACCCGGATGTCCTCGTAGTAGCTGGCGGTGGTGTCGTGGGAGGCGAGGGTGTTGATGAGGGTGCAGGAGTAGCCGGGGTCGGTGGTCGGCACGAGCAGCATGGTGATGCCCTTGTGCGAGGGCGCGTCCGGGTCCGTGCGCACGGCGAGCCAGACCCAGTCGGCGGTGTCGCCGTTGGTGGTCCAGATCTTCTGCCCGTTGACCACGTAGGTGCCGGTCTCCTCGTCGCCCTCGCGTACGGCCTTGCACTTGAGCGCGGCGAGGTCGGTGCCGGCGTCGGGCTCGCTGTAGCCGATCGCGAAGTCGATCTCGCCCGCGAGGATCTTCGGCAGGAAGTACGCCTTCTGCTCGTCGCTGCCGAACTGCATGATCGTCGGCCCCACCGTGTTGAGGGCCATCAGCGGCAGCGGTACGACGGCCTGCGCGGCCTCGTCGAAGAAGATGAACTGGTCCATCGGGGACATGCCGCGGCCGCCGTATTCCTTCGGCCAGCCGACGCCGAGCCAGCCGTCGGAGCCGAGGCGGCGGATGGTCTCCCGGTAGAAGCGCTTCTGGGCGGCCGGGTCCTCGTAGCGGGCGTAGACGTCCTCGGGCACCAACTCGCTGAAGTAGGCGCGCAGCTCGGCGCGCAGCTGCTGCTGCTCTGGCGTGTATTCGAGGTGCACGGCCCCTCCGGGAGTCTCGCGGTCCAGCCGGTCGCTGTGGCGGCGGGGGCAGACTAGAACCTGTTCCAAGAATCCGGAAGGGGTGCAGGAGCAGGACTCCGAACCGGCGGACGGGCAGCCGCACAGCGGCCCGCCCGGGGCGCGTCCGCGCGTCCGCGCGCCCTCAGATGCCCACGGCCCCGTCGATCCGCTCCCGGAGCAGATCCGCGTGCCCGTTGTGGCGGGCGTACTCCTCGACCATGTGGACGAGGACCCAGCGCAGCGAGACCCTCCCGCGCCACGCGTCGTCGCCTTCGACGTCGAGGTCGGGGGCCGCGTCGACGAAGCCCTCGGCGAAGGCCACTTCGGCCCGCCACGCCGCCCAGGCCTCCTCGACGGCTCCGGGGCCGGAAAGGCCGGTGTCGAAGGCCCCGTCCGGGTCGACGGCCGAGGAGAAGCGCGGCTCCGCGTCCTGCCCCGCCAGGACCTTGCGGAACCAGCGGCGCTCCACGTCGGCGAGGTGACGCACCAGGCCGAGCAGGGAGAGGGTCGACGGCTTCACGGCCTGCCGGGACAACTGCGCCTCGATTCCGGCGCACTTCAGTTCCAGGGTGGCCCGCTGGTCCGCCAGGAATGCCGCCAGCAGCGGCCGTTCACCTCCGGTCGCCGGCCCGGTGAAGCGCCGGTCCGTCCCGGCGGCGACGGCGAAGACCCCGGCCCTGCTGCTGCTTCTTCCGTTCGTCATACCGCGATTATGCGACGCGGCGCCCGGGCGCCAGCCCGTCAGGCGCGGACGGGCGGAGGGGTGGACGGGGCGGAGGTCCGGCCCAGCTCACGCACGATCGTGGCGGCGCCGCCCGCCGGGCAGGCAGGCAGACTGGCAGGCAGGCAGGCAGTACAGCGAGCGGGAGGACGCCCGCGGCCGGCAGGAACCTGCGGCGGTCGGTGCGTCCCCGCTGCGTACCCATGGCCGTCCCCGCAACCGGTCAGTTCAGGGCGCTGATCATGGCCTCGGCGGTCGCCGCCATCGCGGCACGGGCGGCCGTCAGATAGGGCCGGGGGTCCGCGGGGGTGAGGTGGGAACGGATGGCTTCGGTCATGGCCACGTTCAGCGCCGTACCGATGTTGACCTTGCGGATGCCTCCCGCGACCGCCGCCGCGAGTTCCGCGTCCGGCAGCCCGGAGGAACCGTGGAGCACCAGCGGCACCTCCACCGTCTTGGCCAGCCGGGCCAGCAGCGCATGGTCCAGGGCCGCGGTGCGACTGGTCATCGCATGGCTGCTGCCGATGGCCACGGCCAGCGCGTCGACCCCGGAGTCGGCGACGAACCGCCGCGCCTCGTCGGGGTCCGTGCGGGCGCCGGGTGCGTGCGGGTCCAATGGCGCGGTCCCGTTCTTCCCGCCGACCTCCCCGAGCTCCGCTTCGATCCACAGCCCGTTGGCGTGGGCCCAGTCGGCGGCGGAACGGGTGGCCTCCAGGTTCTCGCCGTACGGCAGGTGGGCGGCGTCGTACATCACCGAGCTGAAGCCGGCGTCACAGGCCTGCCGCAGCAGGTCGGGGCTCTTGACGTGGTCCAGGTGCAGGCCGACGGGGACGGTCGCGGCATCCGCGCAGGCGGCGGCCGCGCGGGAGATGGGCAGGAGCCGGCCGCCGCGGAACTTCACGGCGTTCTCGCTCAGTTGGAGGATGACCGGCAGCCCGGCCGCTTCGGCGCCGGCCACGACCGCCTCGGCGTGCTCCAGCGTGATGATGTTGAACGCGGCCACGGCGCGGCCCGTGCGGGCCGCTTCGAGGACGAGCGGGCCGGCGGGGACGAGACTCATCGGACCGCCTCCTCGCCCGTGGTGAGCACCACCGAACGGGTCAGGTGGCGCGGCGCGTCCGGATCCAGCCCCTGGTGGGCGGCGACGGCCAGCGCCAGCCGGTGCACACGGACCAGCTCAGCCAGCGGGTCGAGCCGGCCCGCCACCCACTGGGCTCCGGTGTCACGGACCTGCCCGGCGAGCCCGTCGGGGGCCTCGTCGAGCGACCAGGTGACGGTACCGGGCCCCGAGATGCTGATGGGGCCGTGCCGGTACTCCATCGCCGGGTAGGACTCCGCCCAGGACAGCGAGGCCTCGCGCATCTTCAGCGCCGCCTCGTGCGCGAGGCCGACGCTCCAGCCGCGGCCGAGGAAGGTGAACTGTCCCCGGCCCTCCAGCTCGTCGGGCAGCGGCTCGGCCAGCGCGGTCCGCGCGTCGGCGACGACGCCCGCGCGATGCAGGCCGAGGTGGGCGCGCAGCAGGGTGAGGGCCGTGGTCGCGAACCGGGTCTGGACGACCGACTGCTCGTCGGCGAAGTCGAGTACGACGAGCTCGTCCGCGACCGTCATCACCGGGGTCGCCGGATCGCCGATGACGGCGGTCGTGGGGACCCCCGCGTCGCGCAGCCGGGCCAGCAGGTCCAGCACCTCGGTCGTGGTCCCCGACCGGGTGAGGGCGACGACGCGGTCGTAGCGCCGGTGCCGCGGGAACTCCGAGGCGGGGAAGGCGTCGGTCTCCCCCTCCCCCGCGTCCTCGCGCAACGCCGCGGCCGCCTGGGCCATGAAGTACGAGGTCCCGCAGCCGACGATCGCGGTACGCTCCCCCCGCTGCGGGAGCACCGCCCGCCGCGCCGGGGCCAGTTCGGCGGCCCGCTCCCAGCACTCGGGCTGCGTGCCCAGCTCGTACGCGACGTGACTCATGCAGGCTCCCTGATACGGCGGGTGGGTCTGGATGGTGCGTGGATACGGTGCGCTTCGGTTTCCGCTAGTTTGCGTGTGCGGTTGCGTTTTCCTGCAAGATAGCCGCCGCTTTCGCGCAACTTCAAGCATCTACGGGGTGATCGCCTGCGTTAGTGTCGGCGGGTAGGCCAACGGAGAACATCGAAGGGGGCGGCCGATGACCCGCAAGGAGCGCTGGCAGGCACTGCTGGATCTGCTGGTGGACCGGGGCGAGCTGGAAGTGGAACCGGCCGCGGAGACCCTCGGCGTGTCCGCCGCCACCATCCGCCGGGACCTCGACCAGCTCGCCGAACAGCAGCTCCTGGTGCGTACCCGCGGCGGGGCCGTCCTGCACGGGGTCTCGTACGAACTCCCCCTGCGCTACCGCACCTCGCGCCGGGCCGCCGAGAAGCGCCGGATCAGTGAGGCCGTGGCCGCCCTGATCACCCCGGGCGAGGTGATCGGCCTGACGGGCGGCACGACCACCACCGAGGTGGCCCGGGCCCTGGCAGGCCGCCCGGACCTCGCCTCGGGCACCCCGGCACTGACCGTGGTCACCAACGCGCTCAACATCGCGGGCGAGCTGGTGATCCGCCCCCAGTTCAAGATCGTGCTGACGGGCGGCGTCGCCCGGCCCCAGTCGTACGAACTCACGGGCCCCCTCGCCGAGGCCGTCCTCGGGCAGCTCAGCGTGGACACCGCGGTGCTCGGCGTCGACGGCTTCGACCCGGCGGAGGGCGCAGCGACCCGCCACGAGGACGAGGCTTCGATCAACCGCCTGCTGTGCGAACGGGCCCGCCGGGTGGTCGTCGCCGCGGACTCCACCAAACTCGGCGCCCGCGCCTTCGCCCGCATCTGCGCAACCTCGTCGGTGGACATCCTGGTCACGGACACGGGCCTGACATCCGACGTAGCCCAGGCGTTCGAAGCCGCGGGGGTTGAGGTCAGACGGGTATAGGGGGCGGGGGCGGGGCGGGCCTGCTTGAGGGGCGGGGGTTGGGCTTCGGGGGGCTGTTACCCCTTGGCGGGATCAGGGAGGGTTTGGGGGTTTCCCGCCAGTCCTATCGTCTCTCCGTGGCGGGGCGGGCGGTCAAGGGCGCTCCTTCGTCGCGTCGCTTCG
>NZ_JBHXRK010000021.1:0-158342 GCF_042716875.1 Streptomyces sp. NPDC058646
GCCCGGTTACATTCCGAACCCGGAAGCTAAGCCTTTCAGCGCCGATGGTACTGCAGGGGGGACCCTGTGGGAGAGTAGGACGCCGCCGAACAATCTTTCAAAGGACCCTTGGTCCAGCGTTCAACGCTGGACCAAGGGTCCTTTTGTTTTTCACCTCTTTACGCCGAAGCGCGGCCATGGGTTGGTTGCGCGAGAATGACTAGCGGTACCCCGAAGACAGGAGTCACACCCATGTCCAACTCTCCCGACGATCGTCCGGAGCGCGAGCCTCGGCGCAACGACGGCGGTGACAGGGGCGGCTACCGCGGGGGCCGTGACGACCGTGGCGGCGACCGTCCCCCGTTCCGCCGTGACGACCGTGGCGGCCGTCCTGCCGGTGGCGCTGGCGGCGGCTTCCGCCGCGATGACCGCGGTGGGCGTCCGGCCGGTGCCGGCGCCGGCGGCGGCTTCCGTCGCGACGACCGTGGTGGCGACCGTCCCTCGTACCCGCGTCGCGATGACGACCGCGGTGGACGTCCGGCCGGTGCCGGCGGCGGTGGTTTCCGCGGCCGTGACGACCGTGGTGGGGACCGTCCGTCCTTCCCGCGCCGTGACGACCGTGGTGACCGTCCCTCGGGTGGTGGCGGCGGCTTCCGTCGCGACGACCGTGGTGGGGACCGTCCCTCGTACCCGCGTCGCGATGACGACCGCGGTGGACGTCCGGCCGGCGGTGGCGGTGGTTTCCGCGGCCGTGACGACCGTGGTGGCGACCGTCCGTCCTTCCCGCGTCGTGACGACCGTGGTGGGGAGCGTCCGTCCTTCCCGCGCCGCGATGACCGTGGTGACCGTCCCTCGGGTGGTGGCGGCGGCTTCCGCCGTGACGACCGTGGTGGCGACCGTCCCTCGTACCCGCGCCGCGACGACGACCGCGGTGGACGTCCCTCGTACCCGCGTCGTGATGACGACCGCGGTGGGTTCCGTGGTGGCCGTGACGACCGTGGTGGCGACCGTCCCTCCTACCCGCGCCGCGATGACCGTGGTGGGGACCGTCCGTCCTTCCCGCGTCGTGACGACCGTGGTGGGGAGCGTCCGTCCTTCCCGCGTCGTGACGACCGTGGTGACCGTCCCTCGGGTGGTGGCGGCGGCTTCCGCCGTGACGACCGTGGCGGGGACCGTCCCTCGTACCCGCGTCGTGATGACGACCGCGGTGGGTTCCGTGGCGGCCGTGACGACCGTGGCGGCGACCGTCCCTCCTACCCGCGTCGTGACGACCGTGGTGGGGACCGTCCGTCCTTCCCCCGTCGTGATGACCGGGGCGACCGTCCTTCGGGTGGTGGCGGCGGCTTCCGCCGTGACGACCGTGGCGGCGACCGTCCCTCGTACCCGCGTCGTGATGACGACCGCGGTGGGTTCCGTGGCGGCCGTGACGACCGTGGCGGCGACCGTCCCTCCTACCCGCGCCGCGATGACCGTGGTGGGGACCGTCCGTCCTTCCCGCGTCGTGACGACCGTGGCGGGGACCGTCCCTCGTACCCGCGTCGTGATGACGACCGCGGTGGGTTCCGTGGTGGCCGTGACGACCGTGGTGGCGACCGCCCGTCCTTCCCGCGTCGTGACGACCGCGGTGGGGACCGCCCCTCGTACCCGCGTCGCGACGACCGCGGCGGCGACCGTGGCGGGTTCCGTGGTGGGCGTGACGATCGCGGTGGTGACCGCGGTGGCTACCGCGGCGGTCGCGATGAGCGCGGCGGCGACCGCGACTACCGTGCGGACCGCGACCGGGACCCGGTCAAGCGGCTTCCGATCGACGAGGACGTCACCGGCCTCGAGATCGACGCCGACGTGCGTCAGGAGCTCCTGAGCCTGCCCAAGGGCCTGGCCGAGGAAGTCTCCAAGAACCTCGTCATGGTCGCCCGGCTGATCGACGAGGACCCCGAGCAGGCGTACGCGTACTCGCGCATCGCCCTGCGGCTGGCCTCCCGTGTCGCTGCCGTCCGCGAAGCCGCCGGCTTCGCCGCGTACGCGACGCAGAAGTACAGCGAGGCGCTCGCGGAGTTCCGCGCCGCCAAGCGGATGACCGGTTCCGTCGAGCTGTGGCCCGTCATGGCCGACTGCGAGCGCGGCCTCGGCCGCCCGGAGCGGGCGCTGGCCATGGCCGGTGAGCCCGAGGTGCAGAAGCTGGACAAGGCCGGCCAGGTCGAGATGCGTCTGGTCGCCGCCGGTGCGCGCCGGGACATGGGGCAGCTCGAAGCCGCCATCGTGACCCTGCAGAGCCCGGAGCTGGCCTCCAGCTCCGTCCAGCCGTGGACCGCGCGCCTGCGGTACGCCTACGCCGACGCCCTGCTGGCGGCCGGCCGTGAGGACGAGGCGCGCGAGTGGTTCGCCAAGACCCTCGAGGCCGACAAGGACGGGGCGATGGACGCCTCGGACCGCCTCGCCGAGCTGGACGGGGTCGAGTTCGTCGACGCCTCGATGGACGACGGGGACGACGACGAGGATGCCGCGGAGGTCGCGGCGGCCGAGCGGGCGTCCGACGTGGCGGAGTACTACGACGAGGACGACGACGAGTACGAGCCCCTGGAGCAGTCCGAGGCCGACGTCGACGTCGAGGACGACATCGAGGCCGAGGCCGACATCGATGACGACATCGAGGACGAGGACGACGTCGAGGACGGCTTCGACGCCGATGCCGACACGGACCTCACCGACGAGGTCGTCGTCCCCGTGGACGACGACGAGCGGGACGCGGGCCGCGACAAGGCCTGAGTGACGTGAGAAAGGGCGGTACCCCCTCGGGGGTGCCGCCCTTTCGCATGTCCGGGGGAGGTCAGTCCAGGCTGCGCAGGACCAGGCCGGTGGCCGGCTTCGGGCCGAAGGAGGTGGACTTGCGGGGCATGGTGACGCCCTGGCGGGCGAGGTCCCGGACGACCTCCTCCCGTACGGGGTGCAGCAGGACGGCGGTCCCGTTGTGCCGCTCGGCCATGGCGACCGTGGCGGCGGCGTCGTGGATGTACGCGATGTGGTCGGGGGCGTCGGGGACGTCCCACAGGGCGTCGAGCAGGGTCGCGTGCAGCACGGTGGCGTCCAGCCGGCGCCAGGCTTCAGGGCGGTCGTGGCGGACAGTGCGGTCGAGGAGCGCCGGGGCGGGGTCGGTGACCAGGTGGAAGCCGCCGTCGCCCGTGAGGAGGAAGGCGTTGCCCCGCTCCGACGCGTCCGCGAGGACCTCCAGGGCGAGCGGCAGCGGCCCGTCCACGGGGCGCACCCGGAACTGGCCGTCGAGGGCGGCCAGGGCGTCCGCGACGGGCAGGCGCCGCAGCATCCGGTGGATGGCGCGGACCTGGAGCGGGTAGCGGGCGGTGTCCACGAGGAGGACCAGGCCGAAGTCCCAGGCGGTGGGGGAGGCGTGTTCCTCCTGCAGGCGCAGGTACGTCGCCCAGCGGTGGTGGCCGTCGGCGATGAGCGCCTGGCGGTCGCCGAGGTCGGCGGTGACGGCGGCCAGTTCCGCGGGGTCCGTGACGGCCCACAGGCGGTGGCGGAAGCCGTCCTCGGTGGTGGTCTCCAGCAGGGGGCTGCGCCGGGCCGCGGCCGCGACGACCTGGGCCGCGGCGGCGTCGGGCTCCTCGCTGCGGTAGGTGAGGAGGAGGGGTTCGAGGTTGGCGGAGGTGGCGCGCATCAGGCCGGCCCGGTCGGTGACCACGTCCGGCATCACGTCCTCGTGGGGGAGGACGACGCCCGCGTCGGCGCTGGACAGGGCCAGGGCGCCGATGAGGCCGCGCTGGAGCATGCCGGCCTTGCTCTGCTCGTACACGTAGAGCGCGGGTTCGGGGTCGGCGCTGAGGACGCCCGCGGCGAGCCAGTCGCGCAGGGTGCGCGCGGCCTGTTCGTTGCGGGCGGCGGGGGTGGCCGCCTGCGGGAGGATCAGGCGGACGATGTTGTGCGGGTCGGCGGATTCGAGGTAGTCGACTCCGTCGGGTCGCACGACCACGTCGTACGGCGGCGAGGTGACGGCTGCCAGACTGCCGACTCGCTCGGGGACGTAGCGCAGGCCAGGGAACGGGAGCAGGCGCAATCCGTGGTCCGCGGCGCCAGATGTGGTCATTGGTGCATGGTAAGACCCGCATTGCGGTGCGGGATGATCGGGTAGTACGGAAATCGGACAAGATCGATGCCACGAGGAGAGGCCAGATGACCCGGCAGAGCAGGACCAGTCCCGCGGCGAGTGAGCGGAATCTGCACCAGGCGTACGACACCGCCCTGCTGGACCTCGACGGGGTGGTGTACGCGGGCGGCGAGGCCATCGCGTACGCGGTGGAGTCCCTCGCCACGGCCCGTGCGGAGGGGATGCACCTCGCGTACGTGACCAACAACGCGCTGAGGACGCCGGACTCGGTCGCCGGGCACCTGACCGAGCTGGGCATCCCGACCGAGGCGGGCGAGGTCATCACCTCGGCGCAGGCGGTGGCCCGGCTGATCGCGGAGCAGGTGGCGCCGGGCTCGAAGGTGCTGGTGATCGGTGGCGAGGGGCTGCGGGTCGCCCTGCGCGAGCGGGACCTGGTGCCGGTGGAATCGGCCGAGGAGGACGGGCTCGCGGCGGTCGTGCAGGGGTACGGGGGGCCGGATCTGGCGTGGGGGCGGTTCGCGGAGGCCTCGTACGCGATCAACCGGGGGGTGCCCTGGTACGCATCCAACACCGACCTGACGATTCCGGGGGCGCGGGGGATCGCGCCGGGCAACGGGGCCGCGGTGGAAGTCGTGCGCATCGCCACGGGTGCGGAGCCCCAGGTGGCGGGCAAGCCGCTGCCACCGATGCACCGGGAGACGGTGCTGCGGACCGGGGCGAAGCGGCCGCTGGTGGTGGGGGACCGGCTGGACACCGACATCGAGGGCGCCTTCAACGGCGAGGTGGACTCGCTGCTGGTGCTGACCGGGGTGACCGACGCGCGGCAGCTGCTGCGGGCCGAGCCCCGGCACCGGCCGACCTATGTCGACCGGGACCTGAGGGGTCTGCTGACCGGGCAGCCGCCGGTACGGGAGCACGCCGGCGGCCGGCAGTGCGGTGGCTGGATCTCGACGGTGGTAGGAGGTGAGCTGGAGCTGCGCACGCTCGCGGAGGCGGGCGAGACGGAGGCGGCGGACGCGGCCCCGGCCGACGCCGATCCGATGGACGGGCTGCGGGCGCTGTGTGCGGCGGCCTGGACGGCGGCCGGGAACGGGGTCTGCGGACTGGACGCGGAGAAGGCGCTGGCCAGGCTGGGGCTCTGAGCGCCCAGAAGGACGAAAATCGGACAGGATAGGTTAGCCTAACCTGCGTGTTGCTCACGAGTCCCCCCGAACCCGAACAGGGCGCGGCGTCCGTCGCGGACGCCCGCCCGCGCCGTGTCGCGCGTACCGCCGGTCTGCCGGCGGCCCTCGCCGCGCTGGCCCTGGTCGCGGTGGCGAGCATCGCCGTGGGCGCCAAGCAGATGCCGCTCGACCAGGTCTGGCACGGCCTGTTCGCCTACGCGGGGACGCCGTCCGACGTGGTGGTGCGCGACCTTCGGGTGCCGCGGACCCTGCTGGGGCTGATGGTCGGACTCGGCCTCGGCCTGTCCGGTGCGGTGATGCAGGCGCTGACCCGCAACCCGCTGGCCGAGCCCGGCATCCTCGGCGTGAACGCGGGCGCGGCGGCGGCCGTGGTCTCCGCGATCAGCTTCCTCGGGGCGAACTCCCTGCGCGAGTTCGTGTGGTGGGCCTTCCTCGGCGCCGCCGTCGTCTCGGTCCTGGTGTACGTGCTCGGAGGCAGCCGCAGCGCCACCCCGGTGCGGCTCGCACTCGCCGGTACGGCGGCCAGCGCGGCCTTGGTCGGCTACATCAACGCGGTCCAGCTGATGGACAGTGCGGCCCTGGACAAGCTCCGCTTCTGGACGGTGGGTTCGCTGGCCTCGGCCACCATGGACACCGTCCGGCAGGTGGCTCCCTTCCTGCTGGCCGGCGCCGTCCTCGCGCTGTCGCTGGGCCGGCCGCTCAACGCGATGGCCCTGGGGGACGACACCGCGCGGGCCCTCGGCGCACACCTGACGCGGACCCGGATCGGCGCCATGGTCGCCATCACCCTGCTCTGCGGCGCGGCGACCGCCGCCTGCGGGCCGATCGTCTTCATCGGGCTGATGGTCCCGCACCTGGTACGGGCCTTCACGGGGCCGGACATGCGCTGGGTGCTCGCGTACTCGGCGCTGCTGTCGCCCGCCCTGCTGCTCGGAGCCGACGTCGTCGGCCGGGTCGTCACCCGGCCCGCGGAACTCCAGGTCGGCATCGTCACCGCGCTCATCGGCGGCCCCGTCTTCATCTACCTGGTGCGGCGCAAGAGGATGGCCCAGCTGTGACCACGAGCACCGCCCCCCGGAGGGAATCCCGGGAACGGACGCGACGGGCCGCGGCGAGGCCGCTGCGCCTGCCCGGCGGGAGGTCGCTGCGGGTGGAGCGGCGCGCCCTGCTGACGGGCGTGCTGCTCGCCGCCGCCGCGCTCGCGATGTCCGTCCTCCTCATCGGCACCGGGGACTTCCAGATCGCCCCGTGGGACGTCGTACGGACCCTGCTGGGCAGCGGGACCACCGCCCACACGTTCATCGTCAACGACCTGCGGCTGCCGAGGGTCTCGGTCGCGCTCCTCGTCGGCGCGGCCCTCGGGATGGCCGGAGCCGTCTTCCAGTCCGTCTCCCGCAACCCGCTCGGTTCCCCGGACCTGCTCGGCTTCGGCTACGGGTCGGCGGTCGGCGCGCTCGCCGTCATCATCCTCTTCAAGGGCGGGGCCACCGAGGTGGCCGCCGGCGCACTGATCGGCGGGCTGCTGGCCGGTGCCGCCGTCTACCTGATGGCGTACAAGCGGGGCATCCAGGGCTACCGGCTGGTGCTGGTCGGCATCGGCGCCTCGGCCGTGCTGATCGCCGTCATCCAGTACCTGCTCACCAAGGCCCAGGTGGTGGACGCCACCAGGGCCATGGTCTGGCTGACCGGTTCGCTGGCCGGCCGGGACCGGTCGCAGGTGGTGCCGTTGCTCGTGCTCTGCGCGGTGCTCTTCCCGCTGGTCCTCGGGCACGGCCGGGCCCTGCGGATGATGGAGATGGGCGACGACGCCGCGTACGCCCTGGGGGTACGGGTGGAGCGCACCCGGCTCCTGCTGATGCTCGCGGCGATCCTGCTCACCACCGGGGCGGCCGCCGCGGCCGGACCCATCAGCTTCGTCGCGCTGGCCGCGCCGCAGCTGGCCCGGCGGCTGACCCGCTCACCCGGGGCGAACCTGATGACCTCCGCGCTGATGGGCTCCGTGCTGCTGCTGGTGTCCGACTGGGCCTCGCAGCGGGCCTTCGGCGCCGATCAGCTGCCGGTGGGCGTGGTGACGGGGCTGGTCGGCGGTGTCTACCTGCTCTGGCTGCTCGTCACCGAGCGCAGGGCGGGACGCATATGAGCGCGCACCACCATCCGAAGCGGAATCTTTCGAGGAGCACCCCAGTGCAGCGGCTGACCGCGCAGAACGTGACCCTCGGCTACGACCAGCGGGTCATCGCCGAGAACCTGTCGGTGGAGATCCCCGACCGTTCCTTCACGGTGATCGTCGGGCCCAACGCCTGCGGGAAGTCCACGCTGCTGCGCGCCCTGTCGAGGATGCTGAAGCCGTCCGCGGGCCGGGTGCTGCTCGACGGGCAGGCCATCGCCTCGATGCCCGTGCGGAAGGTCGCCAGGACGCTGGGGCTGCTGCCGCAGTCCTCGATCGCGCCGGACGGCATCACCGTGGCCGACCTGGTCTCGCGGGGCCGGTACCCGCACCAGGGGCTGCTGCGGCAGTGGTCGCCCGAGGACGAGCGGATCGTGAAGGAGTCGATGGCTTCGACCGGGGTCGGCGAACTCGCCGACCGGGCCGTGGACGAGCTGTCGGGCGGCCAGCGGCAGCGCGTGTGGATCGCCATGGCGCTCGCCCAGCAGACCCCGCTGCTGCTCCTCGACGAGCCGACGACCTACCTCGACATCCAGCACCAGATCGACGTACTGGACCTGTGCGCCGAGCTGCACGAGAACCAGGGGCGGACCCTGGTCGCGGTGCTGCACGACCTCAACCACGCCGCCCGCTACGCCACGCACCTGATCGCGATGCGGGGCGGGGAGGTCGTCGCCGAGGGGCCGCCCGCCGAGGTGGTCACCGCGGAACTGGTGGAGGGGGTCTTCGGACTGCGCTGCCAGATCATCGACGACCCGCAGACGGGCACACCCCTCGTGATCCCGGCGGCCCGCGCGGCGCGTACCGGGACGTCCGGCCGAGGGGTCCTGGGGGCAGGGCCTACAGCAAGCTCTTCAGCCGCAGCAGGTCACGGAAGCCGGCTTCCAGCCTGACCCGGCCGGAGGCCCAGGCCTTGGCGAACTTCAGCTCGCCCGCGACCAGTGCGACCAGGTCGCCGCCGGTCATGGCCAGCCGGATCTCGGCCTTGTCCGGGGGCGGGCCCGGGGCGACGGAGTCCACCCGGATCCGGCCGTCGTCGAGACGGCCCGTGAAGGTCTGGTCGAGGTCGGTGATGTGGCAGCTCAGGGAGCGGTCGAGGGCGGCCGCGCCGGGCGCGCCGCCTTCGGCCCGTGCAAGATTGCCGGAGAGTCGGTCGAGTGCTTCGCGGCACTCCTGGATCGTAGCCATCGTGATCACGACCGTACCGCAGAGCCGTGCGTGGTCGCGGGGCGCTTCGGGGTAGCGTCGGGGCATGAGCGACGAAGCGCCCGACGCGGGACCGGACGACTCCGCGGCGACCGTTGCGGGGACCGGCCCCGGGCCCGTTCCCGGGACCGCCGCGGCCGCGGCCGGGGAGCCCGGATCGCAGACCGCGGAGCCCGCCGGTCCCGTGCCGCTGGGCGTCGTGCGGACCCCCACCGGGCACGCGCCGGTGGACGCGGAGCTGGCACGGCTGGCGGAGGCGGACCACCTCACGGCGGACGGACACCTCCCGGTGTACGAGGATGTCCACAAGGGGCTGCGCTCCGCGCTGACCGCGCTGGACGCACCGCCCGTCCCCGGTCCGTACGAAAACAGGAGCTGAACCGAACGTGGCAGGAGTGGCACGCCGCCGCCTGGACGCCGAACTGGTACGCCGCAGCATGGCCCGCTCGCGCGAGCACGCCGCGCAGCTGATCGCCGCGGGCCGGGTGACCGTGGGCGGCACCACCGCGACCAAGGCCGCCACCCAGGTCGAGACCAGCGCGGCCCTCGTGGTCCGCAAGGACGACAGCGACCCGGACTACGTCTCCCGCGGCGGACACAAGCTGGCGGGTGCGCTGGCCGCCTTCCAGCCGCAGGGGCTGCGCGTGGAGGGACGCCGGGCGCTGGACGCCGGGGCCTCCACCGGCGGGTTCACCGACGTGCTGCTGCGCGCCGGCGTGGCCCACGTGGTGGCCGTGGACGTCGGCTACGGGCAGCTGGCCTGGGCGCTGCAGAGCGATGAGCGGGTCACCGTCAAGGACCGTACGAACGTGCGCGAGCTGACGGTCGAGCAGATCGACGGGGTCCCGGCGGACCTGGTCGTGGGCGACCTGTCCTTCATCTCCATCGGCCTGGTGCTGCCGGCGCTCGTGCGGTGCACCGCTCCCGACGCCGACCTGGTGCTGATGGTGAAGCCGCAGTTCGAGGTCGGCAAGGACCGGCTCGGCAGCGGCGGGGTCGTGCGCAGCCCGGAGCTGCGGGCCGAGGCGGTGCGCGAGGTCGCCGCGCAGGCCGGCAGGCTCGGGCTGGGCGTCCTGGGGGTGACGGCGAGTCCGCTGCCGGGGCCGTCGGGCAATGTCGAGTACTTTCTGTGGCTGCGGGCGGGGGCACCGGCACTCGACCCGGGGGATGTTGACCGTGCCGTGGCGGAGGGGCCGCAGTGACTGATTCATCGGGTTCGGATTCATCTGGTTCGGCGGAGGCGACGGCGGAGCCGGACGGGCCGGGGGCGGTGCGTACCGTCTTCCTGCTCGCGCACACCGGGCGGCCGGCGGCCATCCGCAGCGCCGAGCTGGTCGTGAAGGGCCTGCTGCGCTGCGGGCTGGGGGTGCGGGTCTTCGCGCACGAGGCGGTGGACCTGCCGCTCCCGCCCGAGGTGGAGCTGGTCACGGGGTCCACCCCGGCGGTGCTCGACGGCTGCGAGCTGCTGATCGTGCTGGGCGGGGACGGGACCCTGTTGCGGGGCGCCGAGTTCGCGCGGGCCTCGGGCGTGCCGATGCTCGGCGTCAACCTGGGCCGCGTCGGCTTCCTCGCCGAGGCCGAGCGGGACGACCTGGACAAGGTCGTCGACCGGGTGGTGACGCGCGAGTACGAGGTCGAGGAGCGGATGACCCTCGACGTGATCGTGCGCACCAACGGGGACGTGGTCCACCAGGACTGGGCGCTGAACGAGGCCGCGGTCCAGAAGGTGTCCCCGGAGCGGATGCTCGAGGTGGTGCTGGAGATCGACGGGCGTCCGGTGACCGGCTTCGGCTGCGACGGGATCGTCTGCGCGACCCCGACCGGCTCGACCGCGTACGCCTTCTCCGCGGGCGGGCCGGTGGTCTGGCCCGAGGTGGAGGCCCTGCTGATGGTGCCGATCAGCGCGCACGCGCTGTTCGCGAAGCCGCTGGTGACCTCGCCGGACTCGGTGCTGGCGGTCGAGGTGCAGAGCGGCACCCCGCACGGGGTGCTGTGGTGCGACGGCCGGCGCATGCTGGAGCTGCCGTCCGGGGCCCGGGTGGAGGTCAGGCGGGGTGCGGTGCCCGTGCGGCTCGCCCGGCTGCACCACGCGTCCTTCACGGACCGGCTCGTCGCGAAGTTCGCCCTCCCGGTGTCCGGATGGCGTGGCGCGCCTCAC
This sequence comes from Streptomyces sp. NPDC058646, assembly GCF_042716875.1. Taxonomy (NCBI): domain Bacteria; kingdom Bacillati; phylum Actinomycetota; class Actinomycetes; order Kitasatosporales; family Streptomycetaceae; genus Streptomyces; species Streptomyces sp. NPDC058646. The sequence goes on from NZ_JBHXRK010000021.1 coordinate 10,815, forward strand.
TAGCCGCCGGTACGGCGTGCCTGCCCGCACCTGAATAGAACGTCCGTTCGGGAATCCGGGGCGGGTGACGTCACATGGCACCCGTGAACCTCGGTATCGTCGTCCCGTGCTTGAGGAGATGCGGATACGGTCGCTCGGGGTCATCGACGACGCGGTGGTCGAGCTGTCGCCCGGTTTCACCGCGGTGACCGGTGAGACCGGCGCGGGCAAGACGATGGTCGTCACCAGCCTCGGGCTGCTGCTCGGCGGGCGCGCCGACCCGGCCCTGGTACGGATCGGGGCCAAGGCCGCGGTCGTCGAGGGCCGCATCGTCATGCGCCCGGACGCGCCCGCCGCCGTACGCGCCGAGGAGGCCGGGGCCGAGCTGGACGACGGCGCCCTGCTCATCAGCAGGACGGTGTCCGCCGAGGGGCGCTCGCGCGCCCACGTCGGCGGCCGGTCCGTGCCCGTGGGCCTGCTCGGCGAACTCGCGGACGACCTCGTCGCCGTACACGGCCAGACCGACCAGCAGGGCCTGCTGCGGCCCGCCCGGCAGCGGCAGGCCCTCGACCGGTACGCCGGGGACGCCGTCGCCGTCCCGCTGGAGAAGTACGCGGCCGCCTACCGGCGGCTGCGCGCGGTCGCCGTCGAGCTCGACACCCTCACCACCCGGGCCCGGGAACGCGCCCAGGAGGCGGACCTGCTGCGCTTCGGGCTGGACGAGATCGCGGCGGTGGAACCCGTGCCCGGCGAGGACGCCGAACTCGCGGCGGAGGCGGAGCGGCTCGGGCACGCCGAATCGCTGGCCTCGGCCGCGCAGATCGGACACGCCGCGCTCGCGGGCAACCCGGAGGACCCGGAGGCCATCGACGCGAACAGCCTCGTCGCGGGCGCGCACCGGGCGCTGGAGTCCGTACGCGCCCACGACCCGGCGCTCGGCGCGCTCGCCGAGCGCATCGGGGAGCTGGGCATCCTGCTCGCCGACGTGGCCGGGGAGCTGGCGGGCTACGCCGACGACCTGGACGCCGATCCGCTGCGGCTGGCCGCGGTGGAGGAACGGCGGGCCGCCCTGACCCAGCTGACGCGCAAGTACGGCTCGGCGGGCACGGTGGACGCCGTACTGGAATGGGCCGAGCAGGGTTCGGCGCGGCTGCTGGAACTGGACGGCGACGACGAGCGGATCGCGGAGCTGACCGCCGAGCGGGACGGGCTGCGGTCCGAACTGTCGCTGCTGGCACAGGCCTTGACGGACGCCCGGGTGGAGGCGGCGACCCGGTTCGCCTCGGCGGTGACCGAGGAGCTCGCCTCCCTCGCCATGCCGCACGCGCGGGTGACCATCGACATCCGGCAGGCGGAGGACCCCGACGGCGTCGAGGTGGACGGCCGCCCCGTCGCCTACGGCCCTTCGGGCACGGACGAGGTCGAGCTGCTGCTCGCCCCGCACCCCGGGGCCCAGCCCCGGCCGATCGCCAAGGGCGCCTCCGGCGGTGAGCTCTCCCGGGTCATGCTGGCCGTGGAGGTGGTCTTCGCGGGCTCCGACCCGGTGCCGACCTACCTCTTCGACGAGGTGGACGCGGGCGTCGGCGGCAAGGCGGCGGTCGAGGTGGGCCGGCGGCTGGCCAAACTGGCCAAGTCGGCGCAGGTCGTGGTCGTCACGCACCTGCCCCAGGTCGCGGCCTTCGCGGACCGGCAGCTGCTGGTCGAGAAGACCAACGACGGCTCCGTGACCCGCAGCGGGGTCACCGTGCTGGAGGGCGAGGCCCGCATCCGCGAGCTGTCGCGCATGCTGGCGGGACACGAGGACTCGGTCTCGGCGCGCGCGCACGCCGAGGAACTGCTGGCGGCGGCGCGCGCGGACGCGTAGCGGCGCCGCAGCGCGGACGGGACGGCCCGGGGGCCCGGCGCACACGGCTGTGCCGGGCCTTCGCCGTGCCCCGCGGGGGTGACGCTGCGCTCACCCTTGTGGGTGAGGCTGACGGGAGTCCGGCGCCATCTTGCACCGGATCCGCACCCGTATGGTCCCGGAACGCGCGTGCGGACTGGCATCCTTGGCGACGTCTCTGACTCCCTCACCCAGGAGCTTCGGCCCGTGAGCAGCTCCCCGGTCTCCTCCCCGGTCCCCGCACAGCCCTACGGGCGGCCGCCCCTCCGTACCGTTCAAGTGCTCGGCGGCACGGGCGCGGGCAGCAGCGCGCACGTACGGTCGCTCGCGACCGGGCTCGCCGCGCGCGGGGTACGGGTCACGGTGTGTGCGCCCGTCGAGGCCGAGGGGGAGTACGACTTCACCGGGGCCGGGGCCCAGTTCGCCCCCGACGCGGTGAGCGCGCTGCGCGCCGCGTGCGCCGGGGCCGACGTGGTGCACGCGCACGGCGTACGGGCCGGCATGCGCGCCGCGCTGGCCCTGCGCGGGCACCGGGCCCCGCTCGTGGTGAGCTGGCACGGCGAAGGCCCCTCGGCCGGCGGTGCGCTCGGGCGGCTGAGCCGGCTGCTCGAACGCCATGTGGCGCGGACCGCCGCGGTGGTCCTGGGCGCCTCCTCGGACCAGGTGGACCTCGCGCGGCTGCGCGGGGCGCGCGACGCGCGGCTGGCGCCGGTGGCCGTACCGGCCGCCCCGGAGGCGGCCGGGGACGACGCGGCCAAGGCGCGGGTGGAACTCGGGGCGGTGGGAAGACCCTTGCTGATCGCGGTCGGGAGCCTGGTGCCGCACCGCGGGTACTCCGTACTGCTCGACGCGGCCCGCGCCTGGCGGACCCTGGACCCGCTGCCGCTGCTCGTCATCGCGGGCGAAGGCCCCCTGCGGACCGAAATGTCGCGGCGGATCGAGGCCGAAGGGCTGCCCGTACGGCTGCTGGGGCGGCGCCGGGACGCGGCGCAGCTGCTGGCGGCGGCCGACGTGGCGGTGCTGTCCAGCCGGTGGGAGGCGCGGGCCCTGCTGGCGCAGGAGGCCCTGCGGGCGGGCGTCCCGCTGGTGGCGACGGAGGTCGGGGGCGTGCCGGAGCTGGTGGGGGAGGGGGCCGTGCTCGTGCCGCCGGGGGACCCCGGGGCGCTCGCCTCGGCCGTGGCCGGGCTGCTGGCGGACCCCGGACGCCGGGCCGGACTGGCCGCCGCCGGACGGGCGCAGGCCGCGACGTGGCCCTCGGAGGACGACACCGTCGCGCAGGTGCTGTGCGTGTACGACGAGCTGATGGAGCGCTCCCGCGGGTAGCCGCCGGCGGGCCGGGGCCGGGGGACCCGTCAGGAGGGCGAGGGGACGTGGCGGCGGGCGCGGAGGGCCAGGCTCAGGGAGAGCACCGTCTCGGGGTCGTCCAGGTCCGTGCCCAGCAGCTCCGAGATGCGGGCCAGCCGGTTGTACAGCGTCTGCCGGTTCAGGTGCAGTTCGCGGGCCGTCTCCGCCTTGCGGCCCGCGTGGGCCAGGTACGTCTCCAGGGTCGGCAGCAGCGGCGGCCGCGAGGTCAGGTCGTGCGCGCGCAGCGGGCCGATCGCCCGGTCCACGAAGGCGGACAGGTCGGGGTGCTCGCGCAGCCGCCACAGCAGCAGGTCGATGTCCAGGCGCCGGGCGTCGTACCAGGGGCGCGCCGGGAGCCCGTGGGCCGCCGTGGCCGTCTCCGCGGCGTGCCGCAGGCCCGCCGAGGCCGCTGCCCAGCCGCCCGCGACACCGACGACCACGGCCGGCGGCGCTGCGGCCCGGTCCAGTCCGGCCCGCTCGACGCCGGCCCGCAGCGCGGTCGCGACCCGGTCCGCCACCGCCGCGCGTTCGGACTCCGCGCGCAGCGAGACGAGCAGCGGGACCCGGCCCTCGACCGGCCGGACGCCCAGCAGCACCGGCACCCCGACGGACGACAACTCCTCCAGGACCGCCCGGGCCAGAACGGCCCAGTTGCCCGCCGGGCCGCGGTCCGAGGAGAGCCGCATGACCACCGGCAGCAGCGGCCCCGGACCCGGCTTGAACCCGAGGACGCGGGCCTGCGCCGGGGCGTCCTCCGCCGAGATGCGGCCCTCGGCCAGGTCCGTCAGGAAGTCGCCGCGGCCGCGCGCCGCCAGCTCCTCCTCCTGCCGCGCCTGCATCAGCACCACCGCGAGCACGCCCGCCGCGCGCTCAGCCGCCATCCGGTGCACGGGGAGCAGCGGAGCCGACACCCCGAGGAGGACCAGCCGCGCCCGGACCGAGCCCGTGCCGTGCCCCCCGCCCGGCACGTCGACCACCACCACGTGGCCCGAGGGCTCGGCCTCGCGCTGGCCGCGCAGGCCCTCCCACACCTGGAGCGGGTCCGCGCCCGGGTCCCCGGCCGCGCTTGCGGCGGCGTACAGCAGCTGCCCGTCCGGGGTCTCCAGGAACACCGGGTTCCCGGTGAAGTCGGCCAGGATCCGCAGCACCTGCGGGATCCCGCCGCCGCCCAGCAGGGCCTCGGTACACCGGCGGTGGACCTCCTCCGCCCGCTGGAGCAGCGCGTAATGGTGGTTGACGATCTCGGTGTGGACCTCCTCCGTCACGGTGACGAAGGGGACCTCCCGGTGGAGCTGGACCAGCGGCAGACCCGCCGAGCGCGCCGTCTCCACGAGCGTCGCCGGCAGCCGGGTGAAGCGCGGGCCGAGCTCGACCACGAGCGCGGCGATCCCACGGTCCGCCAGACGCCGTACGAACGCCCGCTGTTCGGCGGGGCGGGTACCGAGGCCGAGGCCCGTGGTCAGCAGCAGCTCGCCGCCCTTGAGCAGCGAGGCGATGTTCGGCACCTCGCCGGCGTGCACCCAGCGGACGGTCCGGCCCAGGCGGTCCGCGCAGGCCACCACCTCGGGCAGCCCGCTGCGCAGCCCCGGCAGCTCCAGTGCCCGCTGAACCGTGATCCCGCCCTGGTTGTCCATATCGCGGGACGCTATCAGGGGGTCAGGAGGGCTGGATGTTGTGGTTGAAGCGGAAGACGTTGTCGGGGTCGTACTGCCGTTTCACGGCCCTCAGCCGGCGCATGTTCTCCTCGCCGAGGCCCGCCGCCACCCGCTCCGAGCCCTCGTCCCCGGTGAAGTTGAGGTAGACGTCGCCGCTGCTCCAGGGCCGCACGTCCTCCCGTACGTCCTTCACCCACCGGATGCACCCCTCGTCGTCCGCGGGGTCCGCCCAGACACCGAACGGGTGCACCGCCCAGCGGGAGCTCCGGTACGGGACGGGGTACTCCGCGGGGCCGTCCGCGATGGCTCCGCCCAGCGGGAAGAGGATGTGCTGGGAGCCCGTCGGGACCGGCATGGAGTGCGCGCGGGCGCAGAACACCTGGACCAGCTCGTCGGGCAGCCCGGTCAGGTACTCGGCGGACCAGTAGTTCCGCATCCCCGGCGGGTCGTCGATCATGCACTGGAGGTCCGCGTACGGGATCGCGTTGACGATCTCCACCTCGTGCGGCAGCCGCAGCAGCGGCTCGGCCAGCTTGCGCATCGGCTCCTCGGGCCCCGCGTAGGTCAGCAGGACGACGCACAGGAGGGTGCCGACGAGATGCGGCTGAACGAAGGGCTCGGGCGGGGCGGTCAGGTAGATCACGCCCCCGCTGGCCTCCACCGGGCCGCCCTCGACGATGTCCCGGAAGCGCCGGGCCGCCTCCGGCCCGTGCTCCGGGGCGTACATGAGCATCGCGATCGACATGTCGGGCAGCTCGTGCAGGCGCAACGTCAGGGAGGTCGCGATGCCGAAGTTCCCGCCGCCGCCGTGCAGGGCCCAGAACAGCTCGGGATGGTCCTCGGCGGTCGCGGTGACGGTCTCGCCGTCGGCGGTGACCAGGTCCACGCCGAGCAGATTGTCCACCGCCAGGCCGAACTTGCGGTCCAGCCAGCCGGACCCGCCGCCCAGGACGAAGCCCCCGACACCGGTCGTGGAGGCCCGGCCGCCGGTGGTGGCCAGACCGTACGGCTGACAGGCCCGGTCCAGATGGCTCATCGTGGCCCCGCCCTCGATGTGGGCCGCCCCGGCCGCCGGATGGACCGTCACCTCGTGCATCCGCCGCAGGTCCACGACGAGGCCGCCGTCGTTGAGGGACATGCCGGCGACGCTGTGCCCGCCGCCGCGCACGGCGACCTTCAGGTCCAGGTCCCGGGCGAAACGTACGGCGGTGACCACGTCGGCCGTGCTCTCGCACTGGGCGATGACGGCGGGCCTGCGGTCGATCATCCCGTTGAAGACCGTCCGGGCCTCGTCGTACCCCGCGTCGTCCGGTGTGAGGACCGCGCCGGCCAGATCCTCGCGGAGCGCGGCGAGCGCCGTCCCCGCCTTCGAGAGGGGCGCCATGGCCTCCCCCTTCCGAGAAGGGCATAGGACCCTTTCAGCGTAGGCGGAGGCGATCACCGGGGCACGGCGGGAGGAGAGCCCCCGCGCCCCGGCCGGGCCCGCTAGCCGCCGTACGCCCCGCTCGCGGTCAGCCGCAGGGCCGTGTCGATCAGCGGAACGTGGCTGAAGGCCTGCGGGAAGTTCCCCACCTGCCGCTGCAGCCGCGGATCCCACTCCTCCGCGAGCAGCCCGAGGTCGTTGCGGAGGGCGAGCAGCCGCTCGAAGAGCCGACGGGCCTCGTCCACCCGGCCGATCATCGCCAGGTCGTCGGCCATCCAGAACGAGCACGCGAGGAAGGCACCCTCGTCGCCCTCCAGGCCGTCCACACCGGCCTCCTCGCCGGCCGTCGGGTAGCGCAGGATGAAACCGTCGGGCGTGGACAGCTCGCGCTGGATCGCCTCGATGGTGCCGATGACCCGCTTGTCGTCCGGCGGCAGGAAGCCCATCTGCGGGATCAGCAGCAGGGAGGCGTCCAGCTCCTTCGACCCGTACGACTGGGTGAAGGTGTTGCGCTCCTTGTCGTAGCCCTTCTCGCAGACGTCCTGGTGGATCTCGTCGCGCAGTTCGCGCCAGCGCTCCAGCGGCCCGTCCGCGTCCCCGCTCTCGATCAGCTTGATCGTGCGGTCCACGGCCACCCAGGCCATCACCTTGGAGTGCACGAAGTGGCGGCGCGGGCCGCGCACCTCCCAGATGCCCTCGTCCGGCTGGTCCCAGTGGGTCTCCAGGTACCGGATCAGCTTGAGCTGGAGCAGCGAGGCGTAGTCGCTGCGGGCCAGACCGGTCATGTGGCCCAGGTGCAGGGCCTCGGTGACCTCGCCGTACACGTCGAGCTGGAGCTGGTGGGCGGCGCCGTTGCCGACGCGGACCGGCCGGGAGTTCTCGTAGCCGGGCAGCCAGTCCAGTTCGGTCTCGCCCAGCTCCCGCTCGCCCGCGATGCCGTACATGATCTGGAGGTTCTCGGGGTCGCCGGCCACCGCGCGCAGCAGCCACTCGCGCCAGGCACGGGCCTCCTCGCGGTAGCCGGTGCGCAGCAGCGAGGACAGGGTGATGGCCGCGTCCCGCAGCCAGGTGTAACGGTAGTCCCAGTTCCGGACCCCGCCGATCTCCTCCGGGAGGGAGGTGGTCGGCGCGGCCACGATCCCGCCGGTGGGGCCGTACGTCAGGGCCTTGAGCGTGATGAGGGAGCGCACCACGGCCTCGCGGTAGGGCCCGTGGTAGGTGCACTGCTCCACCCACTCGCGCCAGAACTCGGCCGTCGACTCCAGGGCGGCCTCGGCGTCGGGCGCCTCCGGCGCACCCCGGTGGGAGGGCTGCCAGCTGATGCTGAAGGCCACCCGGTCGCCCGGGCCCACCGTGAAGTCGGAGTAGGTCGTCAGGTCCTTGCCGTAGGTCTGGGCCTCGGTGTCCAGCCAGACGGAATCGGGGCCGGCTACGGCGACGGTGCGCCCGTCGACCTTGTGCACCCAGGGCACCACCCGGCCGTAGCTGAAGCGCATGCGCAGCGCGGAGTGCATCCGGACGCGCCCGCTGACGCCCTCCACGATGCGGATCAGCTGCGGGGCGTGGTCCTCGCGCGGCGGCATGAAATCGATCACGCGGACCGTGCCCCGCGGCGTGTCCCATTCCGACTCCAGCACCAGCGAGTCGCCGACGTAGCGGCGCCGGGTGGCCGGCGGGGCCTCGGTACCCGACGGGTAGGCCGGGCCGATCCGCCAGAACCCGTGGTCCTCGGTGCCGAGAATGCTCGCGAACACGGCATGGGAGTCGAAACGGGGCAGACACAACCAGTCCACTGCCCCGTCCCGGCAGACCAACGCCGCGGTCTGCATGTCCCCGATCAGTGCGTAATCCTCGATGCGCCCGGACACGTGCATCTCCAGTCGAACGGCCACGTCCGCCCCGAAGGGCGCTTGCATTGCGCGGTTGCGCGGTCTCCTGTGGGTGGGGATCTCCGCGTCGAGCCCATGATTCCGTATGCGGCGGTGTGCGGCCGTCTGCCGGACTGCTCGGCGGGGAGGTGTGCAATATCCGAGCAGGATATGACGGCACCCTAGTGATCTCGTCAACGCCCGGAAGAATACGGTGGGGCCGAACGGGTGACCTGGGCCGATGCCCGACGTGTGCGGACCGTGCCTCCGGCCGGGCCGCGTGGCCGGAGGCGGACCGGCCCGGGCGCTGATAGGCTGGTACCCCGTGGACCGGTGGTCTGCCTGTGCGAATCAGGAGCCCCGAAACCGCAGCTTCGGCGCCCCCTGAGACCCTTCCGGATCGACGGTGGCCGGCGCCGGACGCACCTCACTTCGCGACCACGGGAGCCCCCTCTTGGCGACGCCGCCCGCTGCTTTTCGAAACAGCACAGCCATGACGACCAAGCACATCTTCGTCACCGGGGGTGTCGCTTCGTCCCTCGGCAAGGGCCTGACGGCCTCCAGCCTGGGTGCGCTGCTGAAGGCGCGCGGTCTGCGGGTCACGATGCAGAAGCTCGACCCGTACCTGAACGTCGACCCGGGCACGATGAACCCCTTCCAGCACGGCGAGGTGTTCGTCACCAACGACGGCGCCGAGACCGACCTGGACATCGGCCACTACGAGCGCTTCCTCGACGTCGACCTCGACGGCTCGGCCAACGTCACCACCGGCCAGGTCTACTCGCAGGTCATCGCGAAGGAGCGGCGCGGCGAGTACCTCGGTGACACGGTGCAGGTCATCCCGCACATCACCAACGAGATCAAGCACCGCATCCGCCGCATGGCGACCGAAGACGTGGACGTCGTCATCACCGAGGTCGGCGGCACCGTCGGCGACATCGAGTCCCTGCCGTTCCTGGAGACCGTCCGCCAGGTCCGTCACGAGGTCGGCCGCGACAACGTCTTCGTCGTGCACATCTCGCTGCTGCCCTACATCGGCCCCTCCGGCGAGCTGAAGACCAAGCCCACCCAGCACTCGGTCGCCGCCCTGCGCAACATCGGCATCCAGCCCGACGCGATCGTGCTGCGCGCCGACCGTGACGTGCCCACCTCCATCAAGCGCAAGATCTCGCTCATGTGCGACGTGGACGAGGCGGCCGTGGTCGCGGCGATCGACGCGAAGTCGATCTACGACATCCCGAAGGTGCTGCACACCGAGGGCCTGGACGCGTACGTGGTGCGCAAGCTCGACCTGCCGTTCCGCGACGTGGACTGGACGGTCTGGGAGGACCTGCTGGACCGCGTCCACAACCCCGACCACGAGGTCAAGGTCGCGCTCGTCGGCAAGTACATCGACCTGCCCGACGCCTACCTGTCGGTGACCGAGGCGCTGCGCGCCGGCGGCTTCGCCAACAAGGCCCGCGTGCAGATCAAGTGGGTCACCTCCGACGACTGCAAGACCCCGGCCGGCGCCGCCGCGCAGCTGGCCGACGTGGACGCGATCTGCGTGCCCGGCGGCTTCGGCGACCGCGGTGTCAACGGCAAGGTGGGCGCGATCACCTTCGCCCGCGAGAACAAGATCCCGTTGCTCGGCCTGTGCCTGGGCCTGCAGTGCGTGGTCATCGAGGCCGCCCGGAACCTGGCGGGCATCGAGGACGCGAACTCCACCGAGTTCGACGCCTCCACCCCGCACCCGGTCATCTCGACCATGGAGGAGCAGCTGGCCTTCGTCGAGGGCGCGGGCGACCTGGGCGGCACCATGCGCCTGGGCATGTACCCGGCGAAGCTCGCCGAGGGCTCCATCGTGCGCGAGGTCTACGGCGACCAGGCGTACGTCGACGAGCGCCACCGCCACCGCTACGAGGTCAACAACGCGTACCGCGGCGAGCTGGAGAAGAAGGCGGGCCTCGTCTTCTCCGGCACCTCCCCGGACAACAAGCTCGTCGAGTACGTCGAGTACCCGCGCGAGGTGCACCCGTACCTGGTGGCCACCCAGGCCCACCCGGAGCTGCGCTCCCGCCCGACCCGCCCGCACCCGCTCTTCGCGGGCCTGGTCAAGGCGGCCGTGGAGCGGCAGCAGTCCGCGAAGTGAGGGCCTGACCGCATAACGTAGAGAGCCGGGGCACGGATCGTGCCCCGGCTGTCGCGTTTCTGGGGAAGGTACGGGCCATGGCCATGGGCAACGACATCGAGGACACGCCGGAGTCGTGGGAGGTCGTCGCCTCGCGCACCCCGTTCGAGGGCGCGAAGACATCCGTGAAGTCGGACCAGGTCCGGATGCCCGACTCCGCGGTGGTGCGCCGCGACTACCAGGTGCACCCGGGCTCGGTGTGCGTCCTCGCCCTCGACGAGCAGCAGCGGGTGCTGGTCCTGAAGCAGTTCCGGCACCCGGTCCGGCACCGCCTGTGGGAACTCCCGGCGGGGCTGCTGGACGTGGCGGGGGAGAACCCGCTGCACGCGGCTCAGCGGGAGCTGTACGAGGAGGCGTACGTCAAGGCGGAGGACTGGCGGGTACTGGCCGACTTCTACACCTCGCCGGGAGGCTCCGACGAGGCCGTACGGATCTTCCTCGCGCGGGACCTGGCGGATGCGGAGGGGGAGCGGTACACGGTCTCCGAGGAGGAGGCGGACATGGAGACCGCGCGGGTGCCGCTGGCGGAGCTGGTGGCCGGGGTGCTGGCGGGGCGGCTGCACAACCCGGGTCTGGTGACGGGCGTCCTGGCGCTCTCCGCCGCGCTGGCCTCCGGCGGGGTGGAGGCGCTGCGCCCGGCGCTGGCCCCGTGGCCGGCCCGGCCGTACGAGGCGTAGCCGCGGTCGGGCACGGCGCCCCTGCGGGGGCCCCGCCCGCACCCCGAACCGCCCGGCCACCGCTGGAGGCGCCCCCCGGCGGAGCCGCGGCCCCCGCGCTCGCCCTCCGGCCCCGGACCCCCGCGCCTCAAACGCCGGCGGGGCTGGATGGCCGGGGCCGTGCGTCGAGCGCGCGGTGGGGCTGGGTGGTCGGGCCCGTGCGTGGCGCCTGGGGGGCCGGGGGTGTCGCGGTGGTCGTCGGCCCGCGGGCCGGTTGCCGGGGGCCCGCCCCCGGAGCCCGCGCCTCAAACGCCGGCGGGGCTGGATGGTCCGGCCCCTGCGTCGAGCGCCCAGTGGGCTGGTGGTCCGGCCCCTGCGTCGAGCACCCGGCGGGGCTGGATGGTCCGGCCGGTGGGTCGAGCGCCCAGTGGGCTGGTGGTCGGGCGCGTGGGGCGAGCGCGCGGTGGGGCCGGGTGGTCGGGGCCTGCCGTGGCCCCGCGGCTTCGAGGCCGGCGCGGGCTGGGTCGCGTGGAGGGTGATTGCAGCCTCGCCGGCGATTGAGGCGCGGGCGCGGAGCGCCGTAAGGGGTCCGGGGCGGAGCCCCGGGGAGCGGGGGCAGGGACTCCGGGCCGTAGGGGCGGCCGGTCCTGCTCGTGCCTGAGCGGCGGCCGTGGAGGGATCCCGCCGGCGACGGAGGCGCACCGGACCGCAGTCCGGCGTGAGCGGTGCGTGGAAAATGGGACCATCCGCTGATCCGATTGGGGGATTTGCCCGCCGCGCTCCACACGGGTCGTCGCTCTGCGTGAACTACGCTCGCAACCCGAGGCAGGGAGAGGAGCGGATCCGTGACGGATTTCGTCGGGCGGCGGCGCGAGCTCAAGGAGCTGCGTGAAGACATCGCACGGACCGGGCTCGACACCCTCTCCGGCCGCAAGGCCAAGGCGCCGAGGGCGCGGGTCCTGCTCATCGCCGGGCGGCCGGGATCGGGGCGGACCGCCCTGGCCGAGACGTTCGTGCAGGAGGTCGCGGACCAGTACCCCGACGGGGTGCTCCGCACCCGGCTGACCACCCCCGGCGGGGAGACGGTCGCCACCGAACGGGCCGTCCGGGGCCTGCTCGAAGGGCTGGGGCACGTCACCCCGCCCGGAGCCGGCGAGGACGAACTCAGCTCCGCGCTGCGGGCCGCCCTCGCCGGCCGGAAGGCGATCATCCTCGTCGACGACGCCGCCGATCCGCACCAGGTCGACGCGCTGCTGCCCGACACCCCGGAATGCCTGGTCGTGGTCACCGCCGAAGGCCCGCTCACCGGCATCCCCGACGTGCGGCCCTGCACCCTCGGCGGGCTGGACACGCCGTCCGCCGTCGAGCTGCTGGCCCAGCGCATCGGCGACACCCGGGTCACCGCCGACCCCCGCGCCGCCGACGCCCTGGCCGAGGAGTGCGGGGGCCAGCCCGCCGCGCTCGGCCTCGTCGGCGGATGGCTCGCCGCCCACCCCAAGGCCGCCGTCGCGGACGTGGCCAAGCAGCTGCACGACATGCCCGGCACTGTCGGCGGGCCGCTGGCGCGGGGCTTCCGGCTGGTCTACGAGGCCCTGCCGCAGCCCGCCCAGCGGACCCTGCGGCTCCTGCCGCTCGCCCCGGCCGGGATCGTGGACTCGCACACCGCCTCCGCCCTCGCGGGCTGCTCCGTGGCCGCCGCCCAGTCCACGCTGGACGATTTCGCCGGGCTGGGCCTCGTACACCCCGCGCAGGACGGCCTGTACCGGCTGCCCGGCTGCCTCGCACCGCTGCTCCAGGCGCTGCTGGAGGCGAAGGAGCGCCCCGCCGAGGTCCAGCTGGCGCGGGCCCGGATGCTGGAGCGGACCGTACGGCTGCTGCACTCCTGCCGGGCCATGGCCGTGCCCGCGGAGGACACCGGCGACGGAGTGGACCCGCGGGAGAAGCTGGACGGCACGCCACGCGCCCTGCGGTTCCCCGACCGCAGGGCCGCCGCGACCTGGTTGGACACCCGGCTGCCCGCGCTGTCCGCGGCCGCCTCGCTGGCCGTGGCCGACGGGGAGCTGGACACGCTGGCCCGCCGGCTGGTCGCGGCCCTCGTACGGGCGCTGGCCGACCACCGCGGCACCGCCGAGGCCGCGCCGGAGCTGTACGGGCTGCACCGCCTGGTCCTGGACGTGGCCGAGCGCCGGGGCCTGCACCGGGAGCAGGCCGCCGCACTGCTGAACCTGGCCGACCTGGACGCCGAGACCGGCCGTACCCAGGACGCCCTGGAGCGCTACCGGGCCGCATTGGACGCCGGAAGGGCCGCGAACGACCCGTACGCGACGGGCCGGGCGATGGAATCCGTAGGCGGTGCGTACCAGGAGCTGGCCGACTGGCACCGCGCCTCCGACTGGTTCGGCCGGGCCCTGGCCCAGGCCCTCGCGCGGGGGGAGCGCGCGGACGAGGCCCGGCTGTACGGGCGGCTGGGCAACGTCCACACCTACGCGGGCCGGTACGGGGACGCGCTGCGGAGCTGGCGGGCCGCCGCTGGGGGGTACCGGAGGCTGGCCGATGTCCCGGGCCAGGCGAAGGCGTTGAGCGAGATGGCCCGGGTCCAGGAGTACGCCGGGCGCCCGGAGGAGTCGCTGCACACGTGCCGTGAGGCGGTGGAGCTGGCGCGCCGGGCCGGAGACCTGCGGCTTCAGGCAGCGCTCCAGGTGCGGCTCGCCGACACGCTCGACCGGCTGGGCGACCCCGCGGCCGCCCGGCTGCACCGGTCCGCAGCCGATCGATTGCTGGGAGATGACCCCGCAGCCTGCGAAATCCGTAGTGGTTCCGACTGAAGTTATTGGTTTGCAAGGCTAGACAGGGACTCATCCTTCATTAGACTGGCTCCACCACGTCATCCTGTGGTGCATCCCGTTGCGCGTTCTTGTGGGCGGGTATGTATGTAAGTGCCCCGTAATATCCCCTGAGCCAAGGACCGTGATCGACGATGAAGGTCGGCATCCCCCGCGAGGTCAAGAACAACGAGTTCCGGGTCGCCATCACGCCCGCCGGCGTGCATGAGCTGGTCCGCAACGGCCACCAGGTCTTCATCGAGCAGAACGCCGGTGCCGGCTCCTCGATCACGGACGCCGAGTACGTCGGCGCCGGTGCGGAGATCCTCGGCACGGCCGACGAGGTCTGGGCGACCGCCGATCTGCTGCTGAAGGTCAAGGAGCCGATCGCGGAGGAGTACCACCGCCTCCGCAAGGACCAGACCCTCTTCACCTACCTGCACCTGGCGGCCTCCCGCGCGTGCACGGACGCCCTGCTGGAGTCCGGCACCACCGCCATCGCGTACGAGACGGTCGAGCTCGCCAACCGCGCGCTCCCGCTGCTCGCCCCGATGTCCGAGGTCGCGGGCCGCCTGGCCCCGCAGGTCGGCGCCTACCACCTGATGCGCTCGGCCGGCGGCCGCGGCGTGCTCCCGGGCGGCGTGCCCGGCACCCACGCCGGCGAGTGCGTGGTCATCGGCGGCGGCGTCTCCGGCTGGAACGCCGCGCAGATCGCCATCGGCATGGGCTTCCACGTGACCCTGCTGGACCGCGACATCAACAAGCTCCGCGAGGCCGACAAGATCTTCGGCACGAAGATCAAGACGATCGTCTCCAACGCCTACGAGCTGGAGAAGGCCGTCCTCGAGGCCGACCTCGTCGTCGGTGCGGTGCTGATCCCGGGTGCGAAGGCCCCGAAGCTGGTCACCAACGAGCTCGTCTCCCGGATGAAGCCCGGAAGTGTACTTGTCGACATCGCCATCGACCAGGGCGGCTGCTTCGAGGACTCCCGTCCGACCACTCACGCCGAGCCGACCTTCCAGGTCCACAACTCGGTCTTCTACTGCGTCGCCAACATGCCGGGCGCGGTGCCGAACACCTCCACCTACGCGCTGACCAACGCCACGCTGCCCTACATCGTGCAGCTCGCGAACCTCGGCTGGGTCGAGGCGCTGCGTCGCGACCCGGCGCTCGCGCTGGGCCTCAACACCCATGACGGCCAGGTCGTTTACGGTCCGGTCGCCGAGGCCCACGGTCTCGAGACCCTCGAGCTGCACACGCTGCTCGGCTGAGGCGTCAACGACTGACGTCAATCTCACGTATCCGGCCGGACCTTGCCCGCAAGGTCCGGCCGGACGTGTTTGCGCGGCGGCCCGGGAGCCCGTTCAACTCGCCTCGAACGTAACCCTTTAGCCCTTTCGCACACCTGCGAAACTTCGCGGCGACAGTCCGCGCGCCCTTGACAGAGTGGTGTTCGGTTGCCGACACATCGTGCCGGGTCCGGTGGATTGTGTTGCCGCTGAGTGGTGACACGCCATAGAGTCGCCAACCGTCGGCATGGTGCCACGCTGACCTATCGATAAGTGTCCTGGTCACGTCCGAGGAGGTAAGACGACTTGTGAATGAGTCGACATTTGCTCCTGGGGGTGGTCGAGCAGACATGCCTGAGCGGGGCCCGAGCCCTGCCGGCCTCGAAGCCGTCGGCTCCGTCGCAGTACGCACCTTCGCAAACCACCAGCACATGACGACGCCCCGAAACAGCATGGACGGCCTAGACGTGAACTCCAGGGCCGGCGACCTGAGCGGCGAAAAGCCCGTGGGTTTCGCCGACTACGACAAGGTGCCCGAGGGGCACTTCTACGACCCCGACGCGGAGTACGAACCGGACCCCGAGTACGCGGCCACCCTCGCCCCCGACGCTGCCCGCCAGCGCCGGGAGCGGATCGGCCCGACCGGACGCCCGCTGCCGTACTTCCCCATCCCGGGTCCGCTGACCGACCACGGTCCGGCGAAGATCATCGCGATGTGCAACCAGAAGGGCGGCGTGGGCAAGACCACGTCGACCATCAACCTGGGTGCCGCGCTCGCCGAGTACGGGCGCCGCGTGCTGCTCGTCGACTTCGACCCGCAGGGCGCGCTGTCCGTGGGTCTCGGCGTGAACCCGATGGAACTCGACCTGACGGTCTACAACCTGCTCATGGAGCGGGGCATGTCGGCCGACGAGGTGCTGCTCAAGACCGCGGTCCCCAACATGGACCTGCTGCCGAGCAACATCGACCTGTCCGCTGCCGAAGTGCAGTTGGTCAGCGAGGTCGCGCGCGAGTCCACCCTGCAGCGGGCCCTGAAGCCCCTGATGGCCGACTACGACTACATCGTGATCGACTGTCAGCCCTCGCTCGGTCTGCTGACCGTGAACGCCCTGACAGCGGCTCACAAGGTCATCGTCCCGCTGGAGTGCGAGTTCTTCGCGCTGCGCGGCGTGGCGCTGCTGACCGAGACCATCGAGAAGGTGCAGGAGCGGCTGAACCCGGAGCTGGAGCTCGACGGCATCCTCGCCACGATGTACGACTCCCGTACGGTGCACAGCCGCGAGGTGCTGGCGCGCGTCGTCGAGGCCTTCGACGACCACGTCTACCACACGGTCATCGGCCGCACGGTCCGCTTCCCGGAGACCACGGTCGCCGGTGAGCCGATCACGACGTACGCCTCCAACTCCGTCGGCGCCGCCGCGTATCGCCAGCTGGCCAGGGAGGTGCTCGCCCGGTGTCACGCCGAGTGAGTCTGCCCGGAGCCGACGAACTGTTCCGTACGACCGGGGGGATGGCCCTCCAGTCGTCCTCGCCCCGGCGGGGAGCCGACGAGGCGTCCGCCGCGGAACACTCGGCCACCTCGGCCGAGGGAACGGCGGGGGAGGGCCGCAGCCGGGAGGCTGAGGCCGCGGGGTCCGGCGGCCCCGTCGTGGGGCAGCCGCGCAGGCCGCAGGAAGGTTCTGTCAGCCCCGCCGGTGCGGGTGCCGGTCCCGGCGCCCAGGCCGGCGGGCGCGGCAAGGGGCAGGGCCGGGGCGCGAACCGGCGGCCCAGCGGGCGCGAGCGGCACGACGAGAAGATCACCGTGTACGTCTCCGCCGAGGAACTGATGGACCTCGAACACGCGCGGCTGGTGCTGCGCGGCGAGCACGGGCTGGCGGTCGACCGCGGCCGCATCGTCCGCGAAGCGGTCGCGGTCGTCCTCGCCGACCTCGAATCCCGCGGCGACGCGAGCATCCTCGTACGACGCCTGCGCGGCCGCTGACCACCCCCGCGCCCCGGCCCACGGCACACCTCGTGGTCGGCGGTGCCGGGCGATCCGGGCCGGTCCGGCCCGATCGGCGGGGGGACGCCCTAGGCCCGTCGTCGAAGTGGCGCCTGGCCCGCGACGCCCGGCACCGCACCTCGCCGCGTTGTCGGGGCACCCGGGTACGTCCAGTACGCGGGCGCCCCTCCGCCTTGCGATGCCGGCGCCGGACGCCGCGGGCCTGACCGGCGCCACTGTGACGACAGGCTCTAGGCTGCTCGGGGCGCCGGGTCTCAGGCCGGCGCCCGTGCCGCCCCTCCGCACCACCCTGGACCGCGATGCCCCCCTCCGCCCCACCCGGCCGACCCGCCCGCCGCATGCTGGGACGCGGTCCCGGCGCGCCCGGGGCGGAGGGGCCGCAAGCCCCTGTGCCGCCCGCTGAGGGGCGTACGCCCACCCCGGGCGGGGCGGAGCCCCCGCAGGCCCCCGAGGCCGCGCACACACCCGCCGGCCGCCCTCAGGGGCCACCCGCCGCTGACGCCGTACCGGCCCCCGCCGCGGGCGACGGCCGGTTCACCCTGCGGCTCGACAACTTCGAGGGGCCCTTCGACCTGCTCCTCCAGCTCATCTCGCGGCACAAGCTCGACGTCACCGAGGTCGCGCTGTCCAAGGTCACCGACGAGTTCATGGCCCACATCCGCGCCATGGGCCCGGACTGGGACCTCGACCAGACCACCGAGTTCCTCGTCGTCGCCGCCACCCTGCTCGACCTGAAGGCCGCCCGGCTGCTCCCGGCCGCCGAGGTGGAGGACGAGGCCGACCTGGCCCTGCTGGAGGCCCGCGACCTGCTCTTCGCCCGGCTGCTCCAGTACAAGGCGTACAAGCAGATCGCCGAGATCTTCGAGCGGCGCGCGGAGGCGGAGGGCCGCCGCTACCCGCGCACCGTCGGCCTGGAGCCGCACCACGCGGAGCTGTTGCCCGAGGTGGTCATCAGCATCGGCGCGGAGGGATTCGCCCGCCTCGCCGTCAAGGCCATGCAGCCCAGGGCGAAGCCGCAGGTGTACGTGGACCACATCCACGCACCACTCGTCAGCGTCCGCGAGCAGGCGGGGTTCGTCGTGCGCATGCTCAAGACGCGCGGCGAGGCCACCTTCCAGGAGCTGACCGAGGACGCGCCGGACACCCTCACCGTGGTGGCCCGCTTCCTGGCCCTCCTGGAGCTCTACCGCGAGAAAGCGGTGGTCCTCGACCAGGCGGAGGCGCTGAGGACCCTGACCGTGCGCTGGAGCGGCGGGGACGGCGACGGCATGCCGACGGTGACCGACGAGTTCGACCGGATCGTGGAGGCGAAGGAATGAGCGACGTGAGTGCGGTGGCCGCGCTGGAGCTGAAGCCGGCGCTGGAGGCCGTGCTGATGGTCGTGGACGAGCCCGCGACCGAGGCGCACCTCGCCAAGGTGCTCGAGCGTACGCCGCGCGAGGTCGCGGACGCCCTGCGCGAGCTGGCCGACGAGTACGCGGCCGCCGGCCGGGGCTTCGAGCTGCGCCTCGTCGCCGGGGGCTGGCGCTTCTACAGCAGGGCGGACTGCGCCCCGGCGGTCGAGGCCTTCGTACTGGACGGCCAGCAGGCCCGCCTCACGCAGGCGGCGCTGGAGACGCTGGCGGTCGTCGCGTACCGCCAGCCGGTGAGCCGTTCCCGGGTGTCGGCGGTCCGCGGAGTCAACTGCGACGGGGTCATGCGGACCCTCCTCCAGCGGGGTCTGGTGGAGGAGGCGGGGACGGAACCCGAAACAGGTGCGATCCTGTACAGGACGACGAACCACTTTTTGGAGCGGATGGGCCTGCGCGGCCTGGACGAGCTCCCGGAGCTCGCGCCCTTCCTCCCCGAGGCGGACGCGATCGAAGCCGAGACGCAAGAAGGTGTGCCGTCGTTCGATCCGGACGCACCGGACACTGATGAAGACGACGACAAGACGACGGAACTTTGATGCGAAGCAGCGGCAACGGCAACGGTGGCGGCAACAGGAACAGCAGCAGCGGCGGCGGGCGCGGTAACGCCCGCGGCGGCAGCTCCGGCGGCGGTGGTTACGGCGGCGGCTCCGGCGGTGGCAGCTCCCGCGGTGGCAGCTCCCGCGGTGGCAGCTCCGGCGGCGGCGCCCGCGGCGGCAGCTCCGGCGGCGGTGGTTACCGCGGCGGCGGCTCCGGCGGTGGCAGCGGCTCCGGCGGTGGCTACCGTGGTGGCGGCTCCGGCGGCGGCGGCGCCCGCGGTGGCAGCTCCGGCGGCTACCGCAGCAGCGGCAGCGGCTCCGGCTACCAGGGCGGCGGATACCAGGGCGGCTCCGACTCGCGTGACCGCGAGCAGGCGCCCCGCATCCGCAACCCCCGCCCTGAGGAGCGACGCTACGACGTCGGCCCCGAGGGCGAGCGCAACGGCCGCGGCGGTGCCAAGGCCGGCGGCGGCGGTGCCCGTGGCGCGGCCGACGGCGTCCGGGGTGGCTCCGGTGCCCGTGGCGCAGCGGCGCGCGGTGGTGCCAAGGGCGGCCCCAAGACCTCCAAGACCCCCGGCATCGGCGGGGCCGGCGGCCCGCGCAGCGGCCCCGGCAGCCGCAGCGGCCAGTCCCGTCCGCGCGAGCTGGACGCGCGGATCGAGGAGCGCGTGCGCGACCGGTACGCCGACAAGCCCGTGATCAAGACGCCGAAGACCTTCCCGGGCGCCGAGGAGGAGGGGGAGCGCCTGCAGAAGGTGCTCGCCCGCGCCGGCATGGGCTCGCGCCGCGCCTGCGAGGAGCTCATCGAGCAGGCCCGCGTCGAGGTCAACGGCGAGATCGTGCTGGAGCAGGGCAAGCGCGTCCAGCCGAAGGACGAGATCAAGGTGGACGGCCTGACCGTCGCCACCCAGTCGTACCTGTTCTTCGCACTGAACAAGCCCGCCGGTGTCGTCTCCACCATGGAGGACCCGGACGGCCGCCAGTGCCTCGGTGACTACGTCACCAACCGTGAGACGCGTCTCTTCCACGTCGGCCGGCTCGACACCGAGACCGAGGGCATCATCCTGCTCACCAACCACGGCGAGCTGGCCCACCGCCTCACGCACCCGAAGTACGGCGTGAAGAAGACCTACGTCGCCGCCATCACCGGCCCGCTGCCGCGTGAGATCGGCAAGCGCCTCAAGGACGGCATCGAGCTGGAGGACGGGTACGCCCGCGCCGACCACTTCCGCGTCGTCGACCAGGTCGGCAAGAACTACCTGGTCGAGGTCACCCTCCACGAGGGCCGCAAGCACATCGTCCGCCGCATGATGGCGGAGGCGGGCTTCCCCGTCGAGAAGCTCGTCCGGACCTCCTTCGGCCCGATCGAGCTGGGCGACCAGAAGTCCGGCTGGCTGCGCCGCCTGACCAACACCGAGGTCGGCATGCTGATGCGCGAGGTCGGTCTGTAGGCCCCGCCTTCCCCGAAGAGCCCGCAGTGCCCACGGCGCTGCGGGCTCTTCCCTTGTCCGGAACCCCTCTCCCTGTTTATAGTCAACGTGACTATAAACGCGAGTGAGGGGCCGGCATGAACTGGACTTTGAGCTGGACCGAGGTGCTCGGGTTCGCCACCGGCGCCGTGTGCGTCTGGCTGGTGGCCCGGCAGCACGTCGCCAACTGGCCGGTCGGCATCGCCAACAACATCTTCTTCATCGTGCTCTTCGCCCAGGCGGGCCTCTACGCCGACGCCGGGCTCCAGATCGTCTTCATCGCCCTCGCCGCGTACGGCTGGTGGTCCTGGACCCACGGGGGTGGACCAGGAACCGCCGACGCGCTGCCGGTGCGCCGCACCACGCGCACTGAATGGGTGTGGCTGGCCGCGGCGGGGGCGGTGGGGGTGCTCGGCCTCACGCTGCTGCTCAGCCGTGCCACCGACTCGACCGTGCCCTTCTGGGACGCCGTCACCACCGGCCTCTCCCTCGCCGCCACCTACGGCCAGTGCCGCAAGCTGGTGGAGTCCTGGTGGCTGTGGATCGCCGCCGACCTCGTCTACATCCCCCTGTACGTCTCCAAGGGGCTCCACCTCACCGCCGTCCTGTACGTGGGCTTCCTCGCCCTGTGCGTGGCCGGCCTGCGCGGCTGGCGGCGCTCGCTGCCGGCGCCGGGCGCCCGTACGGCCCTGGGGGCGGCGGCATGAGGCGGTTCGGCCACGGGCTGGTGCTCGGCAAGTTCTACCCGCCGCACGCCGGCCACCACCACCTCGTGCGCACGGCCCAGGACCGCTGCGCGCGGCTGACCGTACTGGTCTGCGCGGCCTCCGTGGAATCGGTGCCCCTCGCCGACCGCGTCGCCTGGATGCGCGAGGCGCACCCGGGTGCGGACGTGATCGGCGCGGTGGACGACATCCCCGTCGACCTGCACGACCCGGCGGTCTGGGAAGCCCACATGGCGATCTTCCGGCGCGCCGTCGGCCGGCCCGTCGACGCCGTCTTCACCTCGGAGGAGTACGGGACCGAGCTTGCGCACCGGTTCGGCGCCGAAGAGGTCTGCGTGGACCCCGGCCGGACCCTGTTCCCCGTGTCGGGGACGGCCGTACGCACGGACCCGGCAGCCTGCTGGGGCTTCCTCGGGCCCGCCGTGCGGGCTTCCCTGGCCCGGCGGGTCGTCGTCCTCGGCGCCGAGTCCACCGGGACGACGACCCTGTCCCGGGACCTCGCCGCCCACTACCGGGCCCGCGGCGGGGTCTGGGCGGCGACCGGCTGGGTAGCCGAGTACGGACGCCGCTACAGCGAGGAGAAGCTCGCGGCCGCCCGGGCCGCCGACCCCGGCGCCACCTGGGCGGACATCTCCTTCGCCACGGAGGAGTTCCCCGTGATCGCCCGCCGCCAGGACGCCGAGGAGCAACGGGCGGCCCGTACGGGCTCCCCCGTGCTGATCTGCGACACCGACTCCTTCGCGACCGGCATCTGGCACGAGCGCTACCTCGGCGGCCGCAGCACCGAGGTCGAGGAGGTCGCCGCCCTGACCCGCCGGGACCTGTACCTGCTGACGGACCACGCCGACGTGCCCTTCGAGGACGACGGCCTCCGCGACGGGCCGCACCTCAGACCCTGGATGACCCGACGGTTCCGCGAGGAGCTGGAGGCGACCGGACGGCGCTTCCTCGTCGTGCGCGGGGACCGGCGGGAGCGGTTGGCCACGGCCGTGGCGGCGGTGGACGGACTGCTCGCCGAGGGCTGGCACTTCGCTGACCCCCTGCCGGAGGCCCGGTGAACGGGGAACCGGCGCCGGGCTACGACCCGTACGCCTTCGAGCCGTTCGCCGTGACCGTCGACCTCGCCGTGTTCACCGTCCGGGCCGGGGCCCTGCACGTGCTGCTGATCCGGCGGGGCCAGGACCCGTACGCGGGAGCCTGGGCGCTCCCCGGCGGCTTCGTCCTGCCCCGGGAGTCCGCGGAGACGGCCGCCCGCCGCGAGCTGGCCGAGGAGACCGGCCTCGCCCCGGACCTGGTGGCCGCCCTGCACCTGGAGCAGCTGCGCACCTACAGCGAACCGGACCGGGACCCGCGGATGAGGGTGGTCTCCGTGGCCTTCACCGCCCTCGTCCCCGACATGCCGGAACCGGCGGCGGAGGGCGGCGGCGACGCCGACGGCGCCGGCTGGCTGCCGGTGGGCACGGCCGACGGCCTGGCCTTCGACCACGCGGTGATCCTCGCCCACGCCCGCGAGCGGATCCGCTCGAAGCTGGAGTACACCTGCCTGGCCACTGCCTTCTGCCCGCCCGAGTTCACCCTCGGGGAGCTGCAGGCCGTCTACGAGACCGTCTGGGACACCTCCCTGGACCGTCCCAACTTCCGCCGCAAGGTCCTGGCCACCCCCGGCTTCGTCGAAGCCGTCCCGGGCGCGGCCCGGCTCACCGGCGGCCGCGGCAAACCGGCCGCGCTCTACCGGCCCGGACCGGCCACCGCCCTGCACCCGCCCCTGCTCCGCCCCACGGAAGGACACCCCCGATGACGAGCACCACCAAGCGCGCCGCGACCGGTGCCATGATCGGCCTCGCCCTGGGGGACGCCCTGGGATTCCCCACCGAGTTCGACGACGTGCCGTCGATCCTCGCCAAGACCGGCCCGTGGCGCGAGATGAAGCTGCCCCGCCCGGCGATCGTCACGGACGACACCCAGATGACCCTGGCCCTGGCGCGCGGCATGCGGACGGCCGCCGGGCGGGGCCGGGTCGGACCGCTGCGCCTGGCCCGGCCGGTCCGCGAGGAGTTCGTCGACTGGTACCACTCGCCGGAGAACAACCGGGCCCCCGGCCGGACCTGCCTGACCGCCTGCCGACTGCTGGACCACCCCGAGCGGGACTGGCGCGACGCCAGCCAGACCGGCTCCAAGGGCTGCGGCGCCAACATGCGGGTCGTCCCGGTCGGGCTGGTACCCGGCTGGACCGGGGAGGAGCGGGCGGGCGCCGCCCAGCTCCAGTCGGCCCTGACGCACGGTCACCCCACCGCTCTGGCCGCCTCCGACCTGACCGCGCGGGCGGTGCACCTGCTGGCCGAGGGCACCGAGGTGACCGGCCTGGTCGGGCAACTGCGTTCGTACGCCCTGGAGAACCGCACCCGCTACCACGAGCGCTGGCTCGGCGACCTGTGGATGCGCACGGCCTCCGACGCCTCGCCGGAGTCCTTCATCGCCCGGGGCTGGGACGAATGCCTGGCGGCCCTGGACCGGCTCGCGGCGGCCCTGCGCAACCCGTCCCCCGAGACCGACCCCTGCCTGCTGACCGGCGAGGGCTGGATCGCGGAGGAAGCCCTGGCCACGGCCCTGCACTGCTTCCTGCTCTTCCCGGAGGACCCCCTGACGGCCCTGCGCCGCGCCGCCTGCACCGCCGGGGACTCGGACTCCCTCGCCTGCCTGGCGGGCGCCTTCGCGGGCGCCCACCTCGGCGCGGACGTCTGGCCGCGCGAATGGGAGGGCCGCATCGAGTACCGCGACGAGCTCCTGGCCTTCGGCACACTCTGGGATGCTTGACCCATGCTGGATGCACTGAGTCTCGACCTGACGCCCGTCGTGGCCGAACAGCCCGACCCCCTGCTCTTCGCCACGGTGTCGGGCGCGCACCTGTACGGCTTCCCCTCCCGGGACTCCGACATCGACCTGCGCGGCGCCCACCTGCTCCCGGCGCGGTCCCTCCTGGGGCTGCGCGAACCGGAGGAGACCCGCAGCCGCATGTGGGACCGGGACGGGGTCGAGATGGACCTCGTCACGCACGACCTGCGCAAGTTCGTCCGGCTGATGCTCAACCGCAACGGCTACGTACTGGAGCAGCTGCTGTCCCCGCTGGTGGTGCACACCACCCCGGCGCACGAGGAGCTGATCGCGCTGGCCCCGGGCGTCCTGACCTCCCACCACGCCCACCACTACCGGGGCTTCGCCACCACCCAGTGGCGGCTCTTCGAGAAGGCGGCCGAGCTGAAGCCGCTGCTCTACGCCTTCCGGGCGCTGCTCACGGGCATCCACCTGATGCGCTCGGGCGAGGTGCAGGCCCACCTGCCGACCCTGCTGGCCGAGGTGCCGGAGGCGCCTGGCCGGCTCGCCGGCCTGATCGAGGCCAAGGCGGCCGCCGAGCACGCCGCCTGCACGGAGCCCTCGCCCGCCCGGCTGCGGGAGGAGTTCGAGACGCTGCAGAGGGTGCTCGACGCGGCGCAGCAGGCCTCCGCCCTGCCGGAGTACGGATCGGCGTACGACGCCCTCGACGCCTTCGTCGTCCGCCGGCGCACCTCCTAGGAGCCCCGGTCAGGCCGACGCGCGGCGGGCGCGGACCAGGAAGTCCTCGACGCGGGCTGCATCGGGCTCCTCGGGGAGGGGCGTCGTGGACAGGGCGGTCTCCGTCTCCTCCGTCAGGCGGGTCATCCAGGCGTCGACCTCGTCCCAGCTCAGCTCGCCGCGCCGGACCGCGAGGAGGCGGTCGCGGTGCGGGCCCGCTTCGATCGTCAGGCGGCCCGTGCGCAGGAGGTCGCGGCAGGACAGCAGCAGGCGCAGCAGGTGCATGGCGTGCTTCCAGCGCGGGGCGCCGTAGGTGCGGACGTCCGCGAGGAGTTTGCCGTGCTGGGAGGCCGCGTACCGGCTGAAGCTGGTGTGCGCCCGGCGGGAGAGGAAGGCCTCGCGGAGGGAGAGCAGCTCCTCGCCGACCGGGGTGATCCTCTCCACGAGGGGGGAGTGCAGGCACTCCAGGATGTTCGGGTTGGCGCGCAGGGCGAGCGCGCAGAAACGCTCCAGCTCCCAGGAGAACTCCTCGGCCCGAGGGCCCTCCACGTGCGTGGGGGGCTTCTCGAACCGCCAGAACAGCGGCGTCGGGGCGAGGTAGACACCGCGCCGGTCGGTGTCGCTCGCCTCCGTCGCCAGGCCGAACGCCCGGGAGCCCATCACGCACTGATAGACCGTGTGGTCCCGTACCAGCGTCAGATCGTCCATCGGGGGAGCGTATGCACCCCGCCCGCGGCTAGGCGAGCGAGATACTGCCGTCCGCCGCGACGGTGATCTTCTTCTCGGCCAGGGGGGTGGTGGCCGGGCCCTTGGTCACCGCTCCGTCGGTGTCCTTGAACTTGCTGTCGTGGCAGGGGCAGTCGATGGTGCCGTCCGCCACCTTGTTCACGAGGCAGCCCTGGTGGGGGCAGACCGCCGTGAAGCAGCGGAAGTTCCCGGCCGTGGGCTGGGTGATCACCAGCTTCTGCTCCTTGAGGACCGTGCCGCCGCCGACGGGGACGTCCGCCGCCTTGGCGATCGCCTTCTGGGCCGCCTGGGGCGCGGGCGCCGAGGGCCGGGTGGCGCTGCCCGACTCGCCCGCCGGATCCTTCCCGCCGTCACCGCAGGCGGCCAGCACTCCCCCCGCGAGGGCGGTGGCTCCTGCTGCCAGGACGGTGCGCCGGGCGGTGTGCGTGGTGTCGCTCATGACTGTCTCCTCGCTGAGTGGCCGGATGACGTGCAGCATCCTGGCCCGCGGAGGGCCTCGGAAGAAGCCCGCCGCGCCGGTTCATGCACCCGGCTGCCATGGGACCAGTGAGGCAGGACCGCCGGGTGTGCGTACGACTTCCCACACGTGGACCACGGCCTCCCGGTTCAGCGGACCGTGGACGTGCGGGTAGCGGCCCCCGGAGTCACCCGCCCGGCGGACTTCCGCGGTCAGGGCTTCCTCGTCGAGTTCCACCGCGAGCAGGGTCCCCCGTACCCCGCGGTAGTGCGCGTCGGCGATCGCGAGCGCCGTCGGGCGGTCCGCCGAACAGTGCACGAACCCCTCGGAGTCGAGGGAGGGCGGGGCGTACGGGGAGTCCGGTGCGGCGGTCCAGTCGGCCAGCGGGACGAGGTGGAAGATCATGCCGATCGTTCTACCGCAGCGCCGCCCGGCGGCCGTCCGCCAGGTGGCGGCACCCACCGGTTCAGGTGACATTGTCCGTGTCTCGAAGCCGGGTACGCCGCTGCCGCGCGCGGCCCGGCCCCCCCTTCGAAAGGCATGACCATGGCGGGCAACGACCTCGGCTCTCTCCTCGGCGGTCTCCTCGGAGGCGGCGGCAGCGGCAGCCAGGGCGGTGGGGGCGGCAACGTCCTCGGTTCACTGCTCGGCGGTGGCGGCGCGGGCGGTGCCCAGGCGGCAGGCGGCGCGAACAACCCGCTGGGCGGGCTGCTGGACATGCTGGCCAGGTCGGGGCTGGCCGACCAGGCCCAGTCCTGGATCGGCACCGGTGACAACCAGCCCGTCAGCGGCGACCAGATCAAGGAGGCCCTGCCGGCCGACACCCTGCAGAAGGTCGCCCAGCAGGCGGGCGTCAGCCCGGAGAAGGCCGCCGACGAGATCGCCCGGACGCTCCCCTCGGCGGTCGACAAGCTGACCCCGGGAGGACAGGTGCCCGCGGGCTCCCTCGAGGACATCATCCGGCAGCAGAAGTTCTGACGTCCCGACGGACTTCCGGCACCGCCGCGAGGGCCCGGCCGCCGTTCCACGGGACGGGCCGCCGGGCCTTCGCGCCGACCGCCCTGGATACCCTGGGCGGACAGCCCGCCGCCGTCGCGTACGCACACCTGGAGCGCACCCTTGAGAACCGCCGTCGTCATCGGAACCGGACTGATCGGCACCTCGGCGGCGCTCGCCCTGTCGGCCCGCGGGATCACCGTCCACCTCGTCGACCACGACCAGGCGCAGGCCCGCACTGCGGCCGCCCTCGGCGCCGGATCCGACGAGCCGCTGGAGGGCCAGGTCGACCTCGCGATCGTCGCCGTCCCGCCGGCCCACGTCGCGGCCACGCTGGCCGGGGTGATCGGCGGCGGCGTGGCCCGGGCGTACGTGGACGTGGCCAGCGTCAAGGGCGGCCCGCGGCGGGAACTGGCCGCGCTGGGCGTGGACCTCACCGCCTACATCGGCACCCACCCCATGGCGGGCAAGGAGCGCTCGGGCCCCCTCGCGGCCACCGCCGACCTCTTCGAGGGCCGCCCGTGGGTGCTCACCCCGACCCGGGACACCGACCACGAGGTCCTGAACCTGGCGCTGGAGCTGGTGGCCCTGTGCCGGGCCGTACCCGTGGTGATGGACGCGGACGCCCACGACCGGGCGGTGGCGCTGGTCTCGCACACCCCCCAGCTGGTGTCGAGCATGGTCGCGGCACGCCTGGAGGAGGCCGACGAGACGGCCGTCCGGCTGTGCGGGCAGGGCATCCGGGACGTGACGCGGATCGCGGCCTCCGATCCGCGGATGTGGGTGGAGATCCTCTCGGCGAACCCGGGGCCGGTCGCCGACGTCCTCAGCGGGATCGCCGCGGACCTCGCGGAGACGGTCGAGGCCCTGCGCGGCCTCCAGTCGGCCGACGAGGAGAAGCGGCGCGGCGGCGCGGCCGGCATCGAGGACGTGCTGCGGCGCGGGAACGCGGGCCGGGTGCGGGTGCCGGGCAAGCACGGCGCGGCGCCGACCGTGTACGAGACGGTGGCCGTGCTCATCAGCGACCAGCCGGGCGAGCTGGCCCGGATCTTCGCCGACGCCGGGCGGGCCGGGGTCAACATCGAGGACGTGCGGATCGAGCACGCGACGGGCCAGCAGGCCGGTCTGGTCCAGCTGATGGTGGAGCCGCGGGCGGTGGCCGCACTGACCGCGGAGCTGCGCGAGCGGGGCTGGGCACTGCGCCAGCAGTAGCCCCGGACCGGCGCCGCCCCGCGCGCCCCGCTCCGGGCGGCGGCTCCGGCGACGGCTCCGAGGCCGCACGGGGCCGCCCGGGGGCCGCCCGGAGACGGGCGGGGCCGGGGGCCGCCGGGGGCCGGTAACCTTGGGGAGGGGCGCTTTGGCGCGCCCGGACACGTACGCGCAACCAGGAAGGTGCCCGCACCGTGGAAACCGCAGCTCCGTCCGCCGTGATCGTCGCCATCGACGGTCCCTCCGGCACGGGCAAGTCCAGCACCTCCAAGGCCGTGGCCGCCAAGCTCGGGCTGCGCTACCTGGACACCGGTGCCCAGTACCGGGCCATCACCTGGTGGATGATCACCAACGGCGTCGACACCGACGACCCGCACGCCGTCGCGGTCGCCGCGGGCAAGCCGGACATCGTCTCGGGCACCGACCCGGCCGCCCCCACGATCACCGTGGACGGTCTGGACGCCTCCGGTCCCATCCGCACCCAGGAGGTCACCTCCAGGGTCAGCGCCGTCAGCGCCGTCCCCGAGGTGCGCAGCATCATCACCGGGCTCCAGCGCTCCATCGCCGCCGCGGCCGAGGGCGGGATCGTCGTCGAGGGCCGGGACATCGGCACCACCGTCCTGCCCGACGCCGACCTCAAGATCTTCCTCACGGCGTCCGCCGAGGCCCGCGCCGCCCGCCGCAGCGGCGAACTGCGCGGCAAGGAGGCCGCCGACCTCGCGGCCACCAAGGAAGCCCTGATCAAGCGCGACGCGGCCGACTCCGGCCGCAAGGCCTCCCCGCTGGCCAAGGCCGACGACGCCGTCGAGGTCGACACCACCGACCTCACGATGGACCAGGTCATCGAGTGCGTGGTCACACTGGTCGAAGAGCGGCGCAGCCGATGAGCGAAACGCCCTCCCTCAGGGGTGCGGCGGTCGGCAGGCGCATCGGCATCGGGCTCATGTACGGCTTGTGGAAGCCGCGCGTACTGGGCGCCTGGAAGGTGCCCGCCTCGGGCCCCGTGATCCTCGCCGTGAACCACTCGCACAACATCGACGGCCCGATGGTGATGGGCACCGCGCCGCGGCCGCTGCACTTCCTGATCAAGAAGGAAGCGTACGTCGGCCCGCTCGGCCCCTTCCTCGAAGGGATCGGGCAGGTCAAGGTGGACCGCAGCGGTACCGACCGTACGGCCATAGGCCGTGCCCTCGGCGTGCTCGACAGCGGCGGGGTCCTGGGGATCTTCCCCGAGGGCACCCGGGGCGAGGGCGACTTCGCCTCGCTGCGCGCGGGACTCGCGTACTTCGCGGTCCGCAGCGGCGCACCGATCGTGCCCGTCGCCGTCCTGGGCAGCGGCGACACCCGCGGGCGGCTCGTCAAGGGCCTGCCGGCCCTCAAGAGCCGGGTCGACGTCGTCTTCGGCTCGGCCTTCGATGCGGGGGACGGCAGTGGCCGCCGCACCCGCACCGCGCTGGACGAGGCCACCGCACGCATACAGCACCGGCTGACCGCCCACCTGGCCGACGCCAAGCGCCTGACCGGGCGCTGAGCGAGACTTGACCTAGTAGTGGAACCGCGCTGCGCGGGTGCCACCGATCACCACGAACGACGAGGAACGGACTTCATGAACGACCAGCACGACCACGGAGCACTTGGCGATGCCGAGTACGCGGAGTTCATGGAGCTCGCCGCGGAAGAGGGCTTCGACATCGAGGACGTCGAAGGCGCGATCGAGGAGGCCGGTTCCGGCCCCCTCCCCGTCCTCGCCGTCGTCGGCCGGCCCAATGTCGGCAAGTCGACCCTGGTGAACCGCATCATCGGCCGCCGCGAGGCGGTCGTGGAGGACAAGCCCGGCGTCACCCGCGACCGCGTCACGTACGAGGCCGAGTGGGCCGGCCGCCGCTTCAAGGTCGTCGACACCGGCGGCTGGGAGCAGGACGTCCTCGGCATCGACGCCTCCGTCGCCGCCCAGGCCGAGTACGCCATCGAGGCCGCCGACGCGGTCGTCTTCGTCGTGGACGCCAAGGTCGGCGCCACCGACACCGACGAGGCCGTCGTCAGGCTGCTGCGCAAGGCGAAGAAGCCCGTCGTCCTGTGCGCCAACAAGGTCGACGGCCAGAGCGGGGAGTCCGACGCGGCCTCCCTGTGGTCGCTGGGCCTCGGCATGCCGCACCCGGTCTCCTCGCTGCACGGCCGAGGCACCGGCGACATGCTCGACGCGGTCCTGGAGGCCCTTCCCGAGGCCCCCGCGCAGACCTTCGGCACCGCGGTCGGAGGCCCGCGCCGCATCGCGCTGATCGGCCGCCCGAACGTCGGCAAGTCCTCGCTGCTGAACAAGGTCGCGAAGGAGGACCGCGTCGTCGTCAACGAGCTGGCCGGCACCACCCGCGACCCGGTCGACGAGCTGATCGAACTCGGCGGCGTCACCTGGAAGTTCGTCGACACCGCGGGCATCCGCAAGAAGGTGCACCTCCAGCAGGGCGCCGACTACTACGCCTCCCTGCGGACGGCCGCCGCCGTCGAGAAGGCGGAGGTCGCGGTCATCCTGATCGACACCACCGAGTCGATCAGCGTCCAGGACCAGCGCATCATCACCATGGCCGTCGAGGCCGGCCGCGCGATCGTGATCGCCTACAACAAGTGGGACGAGCTCGACGAGGAGCGCCGCTACTACCTGGAACGCGAGATCGAGACCGAGATGCAGCAGGTCTCCTGGGCGCCCCGGGTGAACGTCTCGGCGCTCACCGGCCGTCACATGGAGAAGCTGGTCCCGGCGATCGAGACCGCCCTCGCGGGATGGGAGACGCGCGTCCCCACCGGCCGCCTGAACGCCTTCCTCGGCGAGGTCGTCGCCGCACACCCGCACCCGATCCGCGGCGGAAAGCAGCCCCGCATCCTGTTCGGTACCCAGGCGGGAAGCAAGCCGCCGCGGTTCGTCCTCTTCGCCTCCGGCTTCCTGGAGCACGGCTACCGGCGCTTCATCGAGCGCCGGCTGCGCGAGGAGTTCGGCTTCGAGGGCACTCCGATCCACATCTCCGTGCGGGTGCGCGAGAAGCGCGGAGCCCAGCACAAGAAGAAGTAGTCCGGCGCGGGGTCAGTACCCCCGGCGCGGAGCGGGCGGCAGAGCCGCCGGGATGTGCTGCATCCCGGTCGCGTTCTGCCGCCCGCCGGCGTATCCGGGACCGTCGGCCCCCTGGCCGGCGTAGGAGTACGACGGCTGCGGGGCGTACGAGGGCTGCCAGCTGTCGGCCGGCTGCCATGCCGAACCGTTCCACCCGCTTCCGGTCCCACCGCTGTACGAGGACCCCCCGACGCCGTACGAGAACGCCGTGAAGCCGAGGCCTTCCTCGCCCGTGCGGTCCCCGGGCAGGGCCCGGAAGGCGCGCAGGTACTCCGAGTACAGCATGTCGTAGATCGGGGTGTGCGAGGCGGCCGGAGCGCTGTCCCGGTCCCGTGCGGGACGCAGCGGGGGGACGGTGCTCGGATAGGACGGGGCGCGGGAGGAGTCGTATGGATGCACGTATCAGCCAACGAAACGGGCGCCCTGCGGATGCGGGGTGACCGGGGCGAAAAACGCAGATCGCCGGGGGTGCGCGGGACGGACCGCGCACCCCCGGCGCACGCCGCCGGGATCCCTGGCGGGAGGCCCGGCGGCAGTTCAGGCGGGGGGAGGGGAGAGTCGGAGGGCGACAGGAGCCCCGGAGGTGAACGAGCCCCCTGAAGGGGCGTCAGGCGCCCGGCGTACCGGCCAGCGGCATCGAGGCGGCCACCAGCTTGCCCCCGGCGGCGGCCTTGTCGAGCGCGTCGCGCAGCAGGTCCTCACGGGGCTGCTGGCCGATGGAGCCGACCGGAGCGGCGTAGATGAGGACCCGCTGGGTCTTGTTGACGGCCGCCCGCCAGCCGTCGGTGACCGACAGCGCCTGGTGCGCCTGCCACCAGGCGACCGGGCTGCCGCCGTCGGCGCCCGGCTGCAGTACGGCATGCAGCTGGCCCGCCGCGAGGAGGACCGACCAGCCGTTCAGCGGGGAGGGCAGCTCGGCCGTGTCCGTGACCGGGATGAAGCCCTGCTCGATGAGGAGCGGCAGGAAGTCGTCGCCCGGGCCGGTGGTGCCGGGGCGGGCGATCGGCGCGGTCGGCTCGACGACGAGGGCGGGGTGCAGCGCGCCGTCGATCAGGATCAGGCCGCTCGTGATGCCGAGTACGGCCTGGCCGCCGGGCACGTTCTGCGGGCCCGGACCGGCGTCGGAGGACCCCGGGGCCGGGCTGTCGCCGGTGATGCTGCGGACCGCGCCCTGGAGCTGCTCCTCGGAGACGGAGACGACCTGCGAGGGGATGCAGGTCGCGTGGGCGAACGCGAGGACGGCGGTCTCCTCGCCGACGAACAGCACCGTGCTGGTGCGGTCGTTCTCGGGGTCGCCCGGGGTGCGGCAGGAGGTGCAGTCGTAACTGCGCGGCGCGTCCTCGCCGACGAGCAGCCTGTCGGCTTCTTCGTCACCGATCTCGGCACGTACCTCATCACTGACGTCGAGCATGCGCGGCACGGGGTGGCTCCTCGGCATAGGTGCGGGGACCGGGGTGTTCCCGGCTCGCCGGGATCAACGGGAAAGTGGCGGCGGGGGTCACGCCGTCGGAGGGAACGGAATCGAACCGGACACCCGGGAGGGTGAACGGGCCGGCCGGAGCTTTGGTTTGTGTCAACTCTTTTATGGTTGTGCGCAGTTGCCGGCCGGGGATGGCCGTTCGGGGGTGGGTCGGCGGTCGGCCGACCGGGTGGGGTCCGGCGGCGCGCCGTGTGGCGGGCCGGGAGGGCGGCGGGGGCTGCGTAGCGTGGCCCGATGCCCCACCTCCGGATCCCGCGGGCCGTGGCTGCCTCCGCCGCTGCCGTACTGGTTCTCGTACTCCCCGCCGGTGCGGCGGCCGCGGCCCCGCCGCCGCCCGCGCCCGGGCCGGCCGGGGCGGCGCACCCCGGTTCGCCGGGCCTGATCGGGACCGGGCCGGGGGACTGCGGGCCGGGCGGGCAGTGGCCCTGGGACTGCGTGGCCGACTGCGAGAGCAGCGGCCGCTGGGCGGTCGACACGGGGAACGGTTTCTATGGCGGCCTGCAGTTCCGGCAGCCGACCTGGGAGGAGCACGGCGGGCTGCGGTTCGCTCCGCGGGCCGACCTCGCGAGCCGGGAGCAGCAGATCCTGGTCGCGGAGGAGGTGCTCGCCACCCAGGGGTGGGACGCGTGGCCCGGGTGCTCGAAGCGGTACGGGCTGGCCGGGCGGATGCACGTGGTGCGCAGCGGGGACACGCTCGTGTCGATCGCGCGGGCGCGGCGGGTGAAGGGCGGGTGGCAGGCGCTGTACGCGGCGAACCGGGAGGTCGTCGGGGAGCGGCCGGGGGTCCTCGCGGTGGGCATGCTGCTGGTGCTGCCGCCGGTCGACCCGGCGCTGCCGGCCGTACCGGCCGTACCGGCCGTACCGGCCCCGGCCGCCCCGGTCCCGGCCCCTGCGCCCGACCCGGCTGCGCCGAAGCCCGTTCCGGCGCCGGCGCCCTGACCCGTCCGGGTGCGGCGCCGCTGCCGGGGCTCCGCCCCGGACCCCGCGCCTCAAACGCCGGCGGGGCTGGAGTTGGGCTCTGCCCGGGCCTGAGCCCGGGCCCTGGGCCCCGGACGTCGGCGGGGGCTGGGGTTGGGCTGTGCCCGGGCCCCGGGCCCCGAGCCCCCGGGCCTCGGACGTCGGCGGGGGCTGGGGTTGGGCTCTGCCCGGGCCTGAGTCCGGGCCCTGGACCCCGGACGTCGGCGGGGGCTGGGTCGGGCGGAGGGGTGAAGGTTCGGGGTGGGCGGGGGTGGGGAGGCGGCAGACTGCTGGCATGCTCGAGACCTCCGCACGACTCCTGCGCCTGCTGTCCCTGCTGCAGGCCCACCGCGACTGGACCGGGGCCGATCTCGCGGAGCGGCTCGGGGTGACCCCGCGGACGGTCCGGCGGGACGTGGACCGGCTCAGGGAGCTGGGGTACCCGGTGCACGCCAGCCCCGGCACCGGGGGCGGTTACCAGCTGGGCGCGGGGGCCGAGCTGCCGCCGCTCCTGCTGGACGACGACGAGGCCGTGGCGGTCGCCGTCGGGCTGCGGACCGCTGCCGGGAACGGGGTCGAGGGGATCGGGGACGCCTCCGTACGGGCCCTGGCCAAGCTGGAGCAGGTGCTGCCCTCCCGGCTGCGGCGCAGGGTCTCCGCACTCAACGAGTTCACCGTGCCGATGCTGCGCGGGCCGCTGCGGTCCACCGTGGACGCGGCCGTGCTGACCGAACTCGCCGCCGTCTGCCGTGACAGCGAGCGGCTGCGCTTCGGCTACCGGGACCACGAGGGCAACGTCACCCGGCGGGCCGTCGAGCCGCACCGGCTGGTCTGCACCGAGCGCCGCTGGTACCTGGTCGCCTGGGACCTGGACCGGGAGGCGTGGCGGACCTTCCGCGCCGACCGGATCGAGCCGAGACCTCCGCACGGCCCGCGGTTCGTCCCGCGCCCGGCCCCGGCCGAGGACCTCGCCGCCTACGTCTCCCAGGGGGTGGGGCAACGCGCGTACGCCGCCCGCGCGGTGGTACGGCTGAAGGTCTCGGCGGAGGAGGCGGCAGGGGTCGTCGGGCCGAGCGACGGAGCCCTGGAAGCCGTCGACGCGCAGAGCTGCCTGCTGCGCACCGGGGCGGTGAACCTGGACGTTCTGGTGATTCACGTCATGCTGCTCGGCTGTGAGTTCGAAGTCGTCGAACCGCCGGAGCTGACCGACCGGATCCGAGCCGCCCGGGATCTCCTGACGCGGGCGGTGGAGCCCGTCCCGGTGAAGGAGATGTAACGAATCTGAGGGGGATTCATCTGGTCTGGTCCAGGCAGTGGTGGCAATCTCCGACGGAATTCGAGCTTTCTCGGGGGAATTACCGAAGAGTGCTCCAGGCGGAGCTGCGGCGCATCCGAAAACGAATACTCAGGCCCCGCCCGGACGGCGGGGAGTTGTCGACATCCCGTGACACAAGCGTGACCCGGGACGGACGAACGTCCGGGCGTGGCGCTGACGGGAGCGGGGGTCGCGGCCGGGAACGGCGAAGGCGGGCCGGGTCGGTGACCCGGCCCGCCTGGGCCTTGCGCGTGCCGCGGGGTGAGGCTGTGCGTACCGCCCCGCGGCGGTGGTTCAGCCGCCGGCGACCGGGCGGGCGGCCGCCGCTGTCCCGCGGGCCGCAGGGGCCCGCTCGGTGTGCGGAGGACGGCGGCTGCCGACCGGGGCGGCCGGGGTCCGCTCGGACCGGATCACGTGCGGCCGGGCCGGCAGCAGCGCGGCCGGCCTCGGTGCCGGGGAGTGCCCGGTGAGGACGGCGCCCGCGGTGGCCGGGACGACCGGCTCCGGGACGACGGGCTCCGGCGCGACGGGCTCGGGGGCCGCAGCGGCGTCGGGGACCCGCTGCAGCTGCCACTTGCCGCCCGCGGAGAGCAGCGGGGTGAGCGCGACCGCGACCGGTGCGGGCATCCGCCCGGTCTCGGCGCGGCGGCGCAGCAGCTCGCGCAGCTCGAAGACGTACGCCTCCGCCCGTGCGATCAGCGGCTCGAACCAGGGCAGCGCCAGCAGGATCAGCAGGCCCGCGGACCAGCCGAGCAGGACGTCGCTGACCCAGTGGGTGCCGAGGTACACGGTGGTGGCGCCGACGCTCAGGGAGACGACCGCGGACACCACGGACAGCACCCGCCGGGTGACTGCGGTGGAAGCCAGGTAGGCCAGGATTCCCCAGGTCACGACGGCGTTGGCGGTGTGGCCGGAAGGGAATATATCGCCGCCCGCGAAGAGTTCGGCGGATCCGATCTCGGTGGCGTAGTGCGGGCCGAGCCGGCCGAGGCCGAGCTTGACGGCCCCGACGGTGACGTTGAGCAGGAGCAGGGCCACGCCGAGGGTGATCAGCGGGCGGAGGGTGTGCTGGCGCCAGGAGCGCCAGCCGAGCCAGGCCGCGACCATGACCGCGGTGGGTCCGCGCTGCCCCAGGACGACGAGGTAGTCGAGGAAGGCGTGCAGCTGGGGCCACTGCTCGTACGGCCGGAAGAACATGATCTGCCAGTCCAGCCGGACGAGCCAGGACGTGGTCAGTACGGCGACCACGATCGCGAGGTAGAAGACGAGGGTCGATCCGAGGAGCACGACGCGGTGCCGGCTCATCTGCGGGGTTTGCAGATGAGCCGGTCGCTCTGGTTCCCGGTCCAGCCGGGCGAACACCCGCTCCAGACGGGTCAGGATTTGGTCGGTACGCACTCAATCGACGTTACCGCGCGCATCAGCGCAGCCCGGGCGAATCGCGGGCTTTGTGATGACCATGTGATGTGGAGTTGGTCTCACGCGGTACTTAATTCCCAATATTCCTGCCGCCGTTGGGCCGCTTCGGAAGCACTGTCCGGCAATTGTTTCGCACACTTACCCGGCCGTATTGCCCCAGGTCAATTCCTTTGCCGAAAGAAGGAAGGGAATGATCCCTTCCGTGATGCCGGTTCCGGGCCCCGCCGTCCCCGGGCCCCGCCCCCGTGTCACGGAGGGCCCGAGCCGTTCAGCCAGAACGCCCCGTAGACCGCGGACAGCAGGGCCGCCGCACCCAGCACCGGTGCGGCCCGCCGGACCGGCCACCGGGCCATCGCGACGGCCGCGGGCAGCAGCAGCGGGAAGGCGGGCAGCAGCAGCCGGGGCTTCGAGCCGAAGTACCCGGACGCGCACAGTGCGAGCGCCACCACGATCCCGCAGTAGACGAGCAGCGCGGCCGGCTGCCGCTGCCGTACGCACAGCCGGCAGAGCCACAGCACCAGCGCGACCCCGAGCAGCAGACCGGCCCCGGCCGCGAAGGCGGGGGAGGCCAGCTTCGCCCCGATGAAACGGGCGAAGGCCCAGCCCCCGTCGAAGCCGTTGCCCCAGCCGCCCTGCACGTCCAGGTACCCGAGCGGACCGCCGCCCGTCCGCGCGCCGACCCACAGCACGTACGCCGCGGCGCCCAGCGGGGCCAGCGCCACCCCCGCCGCCGTCCGCCACGAGCCCTCCCCGCGCCGCCACGCCAGGACCGCCGCCACCCAGACCGCCGCGACCACCGCGGCCCCGACCGGCCGGGTCAGCCCCGCCCCCGCCGCGAGCAGCCCCGCCGTCAGCCACCGGCCGCGCAGCACCCCGTACAGCGCCCACGCGGCCAGCGCGGTGAACAGCGACTCGCTGTACGCCATCGACTGCACGATCCCCACGGGCAGCGCGGCCCAGGCGGCGACCGCCAGCACCCCGGCCCTGCGGCCGTGGAGGAGATCGGCCACCGCGAAGATCCCCCAGGCCGCGGCGAGCCCCGCGAGCGCCGACACCACCAGGCCCGCGGAGCCGTACGACAGCCCCGTCGCCGCCGCGACCAGCCGCTCCAGCCAGGGCAGCAGGGGGAAGAACGCCAGGTTCGAGTGGACGTCGCCGTTCGGCAGCACCACCTCGTACCCGTACCCCTCCGCGGCGATGCGGGCGTACCAGAGCGAGTCCCAGCGGGCCGACAGCAGCGTGTGCGGGCTGCTGCCCGCCGCCGCCCCCCACGCGCCGAGCACGGCCAGCCCGAGCAGCCGGACCGCCGCGAAGACGGCCAGTGCGGGTGCGGCCCGGCGCAATCCAAGATCTTTCACGGGCATGATTATCGGTGGCGGGAGCCGGGCCGGGCCCGGGAACCACGCGCCGTGAGCGTGCGTGCACGCGGGGGGAGGGCAGAGGCGGGACGAGTGGCGCACACCACACGGCGGCCGCCGCCGGGATGAGAGCTTGACCACGCGTGGGGCAGACGAACTCGCGTACGCTGATCGCTCACTCGCGTGTCGATGCCGGACCCCGTAGGACGCCGCACAGTGCAC
This sequence comes from Streptomyces sp. NPDC058646, assembly GCF_042716875.1. Taxonomy (NCBI): domain Bacteria; kingdom Bacillati; phylum Actinomycetota; class Actinomycetes; order Kitasatosporales; family Streptomycetaceae; genus Streptomyces; species Streptomyces sp. NPDC058646. Next base: position 48,859 of record NZ_JBHXRK010000021.1, read on the forward strand.
CACCCCGCGGCTCCACAAGACGCTGGTCCGCCGAGTGCGAGGGATCACCTGGGAGGTACATGCATGTCGGGGACGAACGTGGCCGGCGACAGGAACCCTTCCCCCTGGCAGCGGATCTCCGCGGCCTCCGGCGGGGCCAACCGCTGGGTCGTCCTGGCGGTCCTCTGCGTCAGCCTGGTCCTCGTCGCGCTCGACGCGACGATCCTCCACGTGGCGGTCCCCTCCGTCACCGAGGACCTGCGCCCCGGCTCCATCGAGCTCCTGTGGATCGTCGACGCCTACCCGCTGGTCTGCGCCGCGCTGCTGATCCTCTTCGGCACCCTCGGAGACCGGGTCGGCCGCCGCCGGATCCTCCTCCTCGGCTACGGACTCTTCGGCATCGCCTCGGCCGTCGCGGCCTTCGCCGACAACGCCCAGGTACTGATCGCCGCGCGCGCCCTGCTGGGCATCGGCGGCGCGATGATCATGCCCGCCACCCTGTCGATCCTGCGCCAGGTCTTCCCCGACCGGCGCGAGCGCGCCCTCGCCATCGGCATCTGGACCGCCGTCGCCGCGATAGGCGCCGCCAGCGGGCCCGTGCTCGGCGGCTTCCTCGTCCAGCACTACTGGTGGGGCTCGGTCTTCCTCATCAACATCCCGCTGATGGCACTGATCCTGCCGCTGGGCCGCTGGCTGCTGCCCGAGTCGAAGGGCAAGCCCGAGGGGCCGTGGGACGTGCTCGGCGCGCTGATGGCCGCCGCGGGCGTGCTCGGTGCGGTGTTCGGGGTCAAGCGGCTGGGCGCCGAGCGGGAGCTGTTCGACGCCGAGGCGCTGGTCCCGCTGGTGATCGGCGCGTCCCTGCTGATCCTCTTCGTCCGGCGGCAGAAGCGGCTGGCGCACCCGCTGATCGACATGCGGATGTTCTCCCGCGTCGCCTTCTCGACGTCGGTCGGCTGCATCGTGCTCGCCATGCTGGCCCTGGTCGGCCTGGAGCTGATCGCCGTTCAGTACCTCCAGCTGGTGCTGCACCTCAGCCCGCTGGAGACCGGCCTGCGGCTGCTGCCGCTCACCTTCGCCGCCATGGCCGCCGGAGCCACCGGGTCCTACACCCTGGCCAGGATCGGGCCGCGCACGATGGTCTCGCTCGGCTTCCTGCTCACCGCGTTCGCCGTGCTCCTGCTGACGTTCATGGGCCAGGAGGACCGGCCGCTGCTGCTCACCGTCGGCTTCATCCTGCTCGGGTTCGGGCTCCAGACCACGCTGTTCGCCGCGTACGAGTCCATGCTGAGCGAGGCCCCCGCGGCCACCGCCGGTGCGGCCGCCTCGATCGGCGAGACCTCGTACCAGCTCGGCGCGGGCATGGGCATCGCCCTGCTGGGCAGCGTGATGAACGCCGCGTACGCGCCCGGGCTCGCGCGCGTCGCCGGGGTCTCGGAGGCCGATTCCGCGGGGGCCGCGAACTCTCTGGGCGAGGCCTATCAGATCGCCGCGCAGCTCGGCGGGCCGGCGGGGGAGTCCCTCTACGCCGCCGCGCGGTACTCCTTCGTGCACGGGCTGCACGTGACGCTGGTCGTCAGCGCGGGGCTGTTGCTGGCGGGAGCGGTGATGGCGCTGAAGCTTCCGCGGGTGATGGAGTGCGAGGCCGTGGCCGTGACCGGCGGCGGGGACGGGGAGGCTGCGCCGGTCGCGGTGGCGCTGCCCGCGCAGGCTGTGGGGCGGCGGGATGCCGGGGAGCCCAGCCCGGCTCCGTCTCCGGTGGAGCACGCGGGCTGAGCCCAGGTCCGGTGGCCGGGCCGTCTGCGCGGCGTCATTGCCGGGGCTCTGCCCCGGGCCCCGCCGCAATCGCCGGCGGGGCTGGGTTCTGCGGGCCTCGTGGGCCGGCGGGCTGGGTCTGCCCGGCTTCGGGGCCTGGTGGGTTCGCGGGGCTGGTTCCGGTGGGGCCGCGCGGGTTCGCGGCGGGGCTGGATCCCGTGGGGGTGGACGGGTGGGGAAGTCGGCGTCTAGCGTCGGCGGCGCAGCGCACGAACCGCGCTGCCGCGTTCTGCCGGCCGGGCCGGTCGTGCCGACGGACGCCGGGTCCGCGATCCCGGCGGCCCCCACGGCCGCCTCCGTAGCCCCCGGCAGGGCACCGCTCCGACCGTCTCAGGCCGCCGGGAGGCCCTTCGTGCCGTCATTCGTCCCCACCGATCCGCTCGGGCTCGACGAGCTCCTCGGACCCGAGGACCTCGCCATCCGCGACACCGTCCGCGACTGGGCCGCCGACCGGGTGCTGCCGCACGTCGCCGAGTGGTACGAGAACGGCGAGCTGCCCGGGATCCGGGAGCTGGCCCGCGAGCTCGGGGCGATCGGAGCCCTCGGGATGTCCCTCACCGGGTACGGGTGCGCGGGCGCCACCGCCGTGCAGTACGGCCTGGCCTGCCTGGAGCTGGAGGCCGCCGACTCCGGCATCCGCTCGCTGGTCTCCGTGCAGGGATCGCTCGCCATGTACGCGATCTGGAAGTACGGCTCCGAGGAGCAGAAGCAGCGCTGGCTGCCGGGCATGGCGGCCGGCGAGCTCATCGGCTGCTTCGGGCTCACCGAGCCCGACGTCGGCTCCGACCCCGCGGCCATGCGCACGTACGCCAAGCGCGACGGCGGCGACTGGGTGCTGAACGGCCGCAAGATGTGGATCACCAACGGGTCGGTGGCCTCGGTCGCCGTCGTGTGGGCGCAGACCGACGACGGGATCCGCGGGTTCGCGGTGCCCACCGACAGCGCCGGCTTCTCGGCGCCCGAGATCAAGCACAAGTGGTCACTGCGGGCGTCCGTGACGAGCGAGCTGGTGATGGACGACGTACGGCTGCCCGCGGACGCGGTGCTGCCGGGCGTCACCGGGCTGAAGGGGCCGCTCGGCTGCCTCAGCCACGCGCGGTACGGGATCGTCTGGGGGTCCATGGGCGCGGCGCGCGCCAGTTTCGAGTCCGCGCTCGACTACGCGAGGACGCGGGAGCAGTTCGGCAGGCCCATCGGCGGCTTCCAGCTCACCCAGGCCAAACTGGCCGACATGGCCCTGGAGCTCCACAAGGGCATCCTGCTCGCCCACCACCTGGGCCGGCGGATGGACGCGGGCACCCTGCGCCCGGAGCAGATCAGCTTCGGCAAGCTCAACAACGTCCGCGAGGCCATCGAGATCTGTCGCACCGCGCGGACCATCCTGGGTGCCAACGGGATCTCCCTCGAATACCCCGTCATGCGGCACGCCACCAACCTCGAATCGGTCCTCACCTACGAGGGCACCGTCGAGATGCACCAACTGGTGCTGGGCAAGGCGCTCACCGGGCTCGACGCCTTCCGGTGAGCGTCCCCCAGCTGCCGCTGGGGGCTCAGCTCTGGTTGAAGAAGTCGCGCGAGCGGCCGCCGGGCTCGCCGCTCACGATCTGGGTGTCGGCCGGGGTCAGCAGGAAGACCCTGGTCGCCACCCGCTCGATCGAGCCGCGCAGCCCGAAGGTCAGGCCCGCCGCGAAGTCGACCACGCGCTTCGCGTCGCCCGGGTCCATCGACGACAGGTTCACGATGACCGGGACGCCCTCGCGGAACAGCTCGCCGATGCCGCGCGCGTCACGGAAGCCGTCCGGGGTGACGGTGGCGATCCGGCGGCCCTGCTCCACGGCGGACTCCGAGGCGACCCGGACGCGGGGGTCGGTGACCCACTGGTCGCCGGGGCCGGTCACCGAGCCCTGGGCCGCCTCCGCGTAGTCGTCGTCGTAGTAACGCTCGTCGTCGCTGTCTTCCACGAGACCCAGCCAGGCACTCGCCTTGCGCACCGAACCCATGGACGCCTCCTTTCACCGCGGTCAGTCTGTCTTCTCTCCGCTGCCCCTATGGTCGTCCATGATGCTGACAACGCGCCAAGTGGATAGTCGCCGCGCAGGGGTTTCGTGACGGTACTGGTGCAGAACATCCGTTGCACGGTCAAGGGTCCTGGCAGCTACCACTGCTGACTGAGTGAAAATACGACCGCCGCCTCCGTACGGGTGACCGCCGGGGGCGTACGGGTGAGGAGCGGGGCTCGGTACGATGCCCGGCAGGCACGCGCACGACACACGGGGGAAGCAGCTTGTTCGGCATAGTCAGACCTTGTACGCACCGGCTGGGAGAGCGGTTCAAAGCCGAGTGGATGGCCCATCTGTGCGGGCTGTGCCTGGCACTTCGGGGCGACCACGGACAGTTCGCCCGGATCGTCACGAACTATGATGGTCTGCTCGTCTCCGTCCTGACGGAAGCTCAGTCCGGCCCCGCCCCCGGCTCCCGCCGCACCGCCGGGCCCTGCCCGCTGCGCGGCATGCGCACCGCACCCGTGGCCAACGGCGAGGGCGCGCGGCTCGCCGCCGCCGTCTCCCTCGTCCTGGCCTCCGCGAAGGTGCGGGACCACGTCGCCGACCGGGACGGGCTGTTGGCCCGCGCCCCCATCGCCCTGGCGGCCCGCAAGGTGGCGCGCGGCTGGGACCGGGCCGGTGCCCGGACGGGCGCCTCGCTCGGCTTCGACACGGCGGTGCTCGTCGACGCCGTCGACCGTCAGACGGGCATCGAGACACTGGCCGGTCCCGGCACGCCCGTGCTCGTGGTCACCGAGCCGACCGAGACGGCGACCGCGGCCGCCTTCGCGCATACCTCGGTCCTCGCGGGACGGCCGGGCAACGCCCCCGCGCTGGCGGAGGCCGGCCGGTACTTCGGCCGGCTCGCCCACCTGCTGGACGCCGTGGAGGACCAGGCCGAGGACGCCGCGGCCGGCGCCTGGAACCCGCTCACCGCCACCGGCACCTCCCTCACCGAGGCCAGGAGGCTGTGCGACGACGCCCTCCAGGGCATCAGGCTGGCGCTGGCCGAGGTGGAGTTCGCGGACGCGGGCCTCGCCCACCGGCTGCTGGTGCACGAGCTGCGCACCTCGGTGGACCGGGCCTTCGGGACGGGCACCTGCCGGCACGGCGTGTCGAACGCCGCCGGCCAGGGCGTGGGACAGCCCCAGGGGCCCCAGGGGTACGACCCGCACGCCAACCCCTACGGCAACGGCGCCCCCTACGGCCAGGGCGGTCCCTACGGCCAGGGCGCCCCGTACGGCCAGGGCGGTCCCTACGGCGGCAACCCGTACGGGCAGCCCGCCCCCGGCGGCCCGGCGGGTCCGCCGCCCGCGGGCCCGGGCGGGCCCTGGGGCGGCGGAGGGCACGGCGGCGGCGGTCAGGGCGGTGGTCACGGGCACGGGCCCGGCGGGCCCAGGCCGCGCCGCGGCCTGCTGGCCGGCTGTGCGGTGGCCATCGGCCTCTTCTGCACCTGCCAGATCTGCTGCACCGACTACGAGGGGCCCTGGTCCCGCCAGAAGCGCGACGCGTGGTGCGAGGCCTGTGAGTGCTGCAACTGCTGCGGGCCGAACTCCTCCTCGGCCGGTGGCAGCGGCGGGGGCGGTGGCGGCGGCGGCGGTGGCGGGGGCGGTGGCGGTGGCGACGGCTGCTGCGACTGCAACTGCTGCGGCTGCGACTGCTGAGGCCCTTTCAGATTCCGCAGGTCCGGACGGCGTACACCGGGATTCCCGTCCGGACCGGTGTGGAAGGGGTGAGCGGCATGAGCGATGACGCAGACGATCCCCCCGCCGCCTGGCGGAAATGGCACGAGCACCGGGTGGCGGCCGTGTCCGCCCCGTACGGCCCTCTGGCGCTGACCGGCACCCACTGGCTGGCCGATTACCCGGAAGGTCGAATTCCGGCCGTTCCGGGGCTCTGGCGCCCGGCCGGGGGCGGGGTGGCCCTCTCCGCGGACGCCGAGGAGGGCATCCGCCTCGACGGCGAGCCCTTCGCCGGTGAGACGGTACTCGCCACCGACGGGGCCCCGCCCGCGCATTCCCGGCTGAGCGCCGGGCAGACGCGGCTCGTGCTGATCCGGCGCGAGGGCGAATGGGCGGTACGCGTCTTCGACCCGGATTCCAAGGCCCGCGCCGCCTTCACCGGCATCGAGGCGACCCCGTACGATCCCGCCTTCGTGCTGCCGGGGCAGTTCCGCCCGTACGACGAGGACCGGACCGTCCAGGTGGAGAACGCGGACGGACGGGCGCGCGGCCTCGGTCTCGGCGGAGAGCTGGGCTTCCGCTTCGAGGGGGTCGAGTTCACCCTCCAGGCCGCCGTCGACGAGGAGGACGGCAGCCTCTGGGCCGTCTTCGGCGATGCCACCGGCGGGCGTTCCAGCTACCGGTTCCGTTTCCTGCGGCCCGGCGCCCCGGACGCGTCGGGCGCCGTCGGCGTGGACTTCAACCGGGCCCTGCTGCCCCCCTGCGCCTTCGCGGACCATTTCATCTGCCCCTTCCCGCCGCCCGGCAACACGCTGCCCTTCGAGGTGGCGGCGGGCGAGCGACGGCTGAAAGACGCCCTTGCGACCGGTATCTGACAACAGGACACTCCCGACAGCGCTTGTCAGGGGCACGGCCAAAACTCATGCGCCGGTCATGCCCCCGGCTGCGCCTCACGGGCCGCGGCACCCCCACGTCCGCCGGGCCCCAGACCCTCTCCAGGAGGATGAGAAGTGAGGATCAAGCGCATCACCCGTACCAGGCTGCTCGCGGCGGCCACCGGCCTGGCCGCCGTCGCAGCACTTGCCGCGCCCACCGCGGCGAGCGCGGACACGAGCCGGGACGGCGAGGACACGGCGATCAGTGCCGACCGCCTCGCCTCGGCCGGAGCGTCCGTCCTGCGCGCCGACGTCGCCGGTACCGCCTGGCACACCGACCCCGCCAACGGGACCCTCGTGGTCTCCGCCGACTCCACCGTCTCCGCCGCCGGCATCGCGAGAATCAAGCGCGAGGCCGGAGCCGATGCCGGAGCGCTGCGCATCGAGCGCATCCCGGGCAAGCTCACCAAGCTGGCCTCCGGTGGTGACGCCATCTACGCGAACAGCTGGCGCTGCTCGCTCGGCTTCAACGTGCGCAGCGGCAGCAACTACTACGCGCTGACCGCCGGGCACTGCACCGAGGGCGCCGGCACCTGGTGGACCAACTCCGCCCGCACCACCGTGCTCGGCTCCACCACCGGATCCAGCTTCCCGACCAACGACTACGGCCTGATCAAGTACGCCAGCAACACCCCGGTCCCACCGGGCACCGTCGGCGGCCAGGACATCACCAGCGCCGTGAACGCGACGGTCAACATGTCCGTGACCCGCCGCGGCTCCACCACCGGAACCCACAGCGGCCGGGTCACCGGCCTCAACGCCACCGTCAACTACGGCGGCGGCGACGTCGTCTACGGCATGATCCGCACCAACGTCTGCGCCGAGCCCGGCGACAGCGGAGGCCCGCTCTACTCCGGCACCCGCGCGGTCGGCCTCACCTCCGGCGGCAGCGGCAACTGCTCCTCGGGCGGCACCACCTTCTTCCAGCCCGTCGTCGAAGCGCTCAACGCGTACGGGGTCAGCGTCTACTGACCGTGACCCACGCGCCCCCGCCGTACCCCTGGACGTCCTCCCGCCTTCTGGGAGGATGTCCAGGGTGACCGTGTCCACGGGGGAGGCAGGTTTCCGGATGAAGCGGATCGGCGTGACCGGGCACCGGGTCATCCCGGGCGAGGTGCTCGGCCATGTGGAGGACTCCCTGCGGGCCGTCCTGGGCGGCCACCAGGGGCCCCTGGAGGCCTTCTCCAGCCTCGCCGAGGGGGCGGACCAGCTGTTCGCCGTCATCGCGCTGGAGTACGGCGCCGACCTCACCGTGGTGATCCCCAGCGGGGACTACGAGGACGGCTTCGAGGACGCCGAGGCCCTGGCCCGCTACCGGGGGCTCAGGCTCCGGGCCGCCCAGGAGGTCCGGATGGACTTCGCCCGCTCGACGGACGAGGCCTACTACGCCGCCGGCACCTACATCGCCGACTCCTGCGACCGCCTCGTCGCCGTCTGGGACGGCCGGCCCGCCCGCGGACACGGCGGCACCGCCGAGATCGTCGCCTACGCCCGGGCGCTCGGGAAACCGGTCACCGTCATCTGGCGCGAGGGCGTGACCCGGGACTGAACCACCGCACCCGGACCACGCACCCGCACCGCACTTCGGCCCTGAGGTGCCGTCAACTGCTGTGCCGGGCCAGCCAGTCCGTGTGCTGCGGTGACACGTACCGCTCCGTCTCGTAGACCGCCGACGGCCACTGCGCCTCGGTGATCGTCGTCTGCATCACCACCATCATGGCGGCCAGGTCCTGCTCGATCAGCGTGTGCGCCTCGATCAGCGGATGGTGGCGGCGCACCTCGTTCCAGGCGATGCCGGCCGCGGCCGCCGCGCTCAGCAGACCCGGCAGCCCCGCCCCCGGACCCGAGCCGAACGTCCCGAACAGGGCGAACAGCAGGGCCAGACAGGTCAGCAGCACGATCGTCCACGACCACACGGTGGTCGCCCGCCGGGACACCTCCGTCCGCCGCCGGTACCAGTTGCGCTGCTCGATCAGCCGGTCCCGGACGTACGTCTCCCGCCGCACCTGGTAGTCCAGCCCGCGCAGCCGCTGCATCGCCCCGGTGATCTCCCCGCCCTGCGGCACCTGCCCGGCGGCCCGCGGATCCTCCCAGCCCATCTTGCGCAGCTCGTCCAGCCCCGCCTCCAAACGCGTGCGGTACGTCGACTCCACCCCGTCCGCATCGCTGCCGAAGGGCGCGCCGTGGACGGCGTACCGCCAGGCCAGCGACTTGATGAACTCCGCCGCACTGCGGTTCAGCTGCCACTGCGGGCGGGCCCGGCGCCGCGTCGCCCGTACGCCCACCCCCAGGACCCCGGTGTACGCGAGCACGCTGAACAGCCCGAACAGCCGCAGCGGGCCCAGCTGCGGCCCCGACGGCAGCGCGGCGGCCGCCGCGGCCGCGACCAGCAGCACCAGCTGCGCGCGCGTGGCCTGGGTGGACTCCCGCTGCCGGGAGACCGCCGCCTGGTCGGTGTGGTGGAAGAGGGCCGGCAGGTCCTCGTTGCGAAAGGTCATGCTGTCGGTCACGGCGCCCCCTGCTGTCGGGTGACGGGCGGCGGGACCCCGCTGTGGCCGGGCCCGCCGTCCGCCGTCGGATCACACGGCGAGGGGCTCCAGGTCACGATGGACCCGCCGCTCGTCGCGGGCGTAGCGGGTCAGCCCGTGGTCCTCACCGAGCAGCCGGGTCAGCTCGGACACCGCCTCGGCCCGCACCCGGGCCGCGTCCTCCTTGCGGCCCATCATGTCCAGGCTGACCGCCATGTTGGACGAACTGGCCAGGGTCTCGGGGTGGTGCGCCCCCAAGGCCTCGCGCAGCCGCCGGACGGCGACCCGCTCCAGCTCCAGCGCCCCTTCCGGATCGCCCAGGTCGGCCCGGGCGTTGGCCAGGTTGAGGTGCGCGAAGATCGTGTGCGGATGGTTGTCGCCCAGCACGTCCCGCATCAGCAGGATCACCTGCCGCAGCATCGGATCCGCCGTGTCGGCCGCCCCCGTGCCCCAGTGGAAGACCGCCAGGTTGTTCAGCGCGGCCAGGGTGTACGGGTGCCGCTCGCCCGGGACCTTCATGTACTCGTCCACCACCTCCTGCGCCAGGTCCCGCGCCGCCGCCGGGTCCCCCGTCGCGAACAGGTCCGCCGCCAGGTTCAGCTCGCACGCCAGCAGGTCCGGATTGACCGAGGTGTACTTGGCCCGGTAGCGGTTGCGGGTCGCCGTCGTCAGCCGCAGTGCGTCCTCCAGGTCACCGGCCCGCCGCAGCGACACCGCGAGGTTCTTCGCCGCCGACAGCGTGCCCGGAAAGGCCCGGCCCAGCTGCCGCTTGTAGGTCTCGTACGCCCGGCTCAGCAGCTGCACCGAGTCGTCGTACCGGCCCACCTCGCGCAGGTCGCGGGCGAGGTTCTGCGCCGAGGACAGGGTGTACGGGTGGTCCGGGCCGAGGACCTCCGTACGCCGGTCGAAGACCTCCTGGTCGATCTCCCGGGCCCGCGCGTACTGGCCGATCATGCGCAGGTTCAGCGCCAGGTTGTTCGCCGCGGCCAGGGTGCGCGGATGCGCCTCGTGGAAGATCTGCCCGAAGCCCTCGTGCGCGGCCGTGGCCAGCTCCATCGCCTCGCCGTAGCGGCCGAGCGCGCCGAGGTCCATCGCCAGACCGCTCGTCGTCATGTACGTGTGCGGGTGCGAGGGCCCGAGCGCGTTGCGCTGCCGCTCCAGGGTGCCCTCGTCCAGCTCCATCGCCTCCACGAACCGGCCCTGCGAACGCAGGATGTTGGAGAGGTGGAACCGCAGGTACAGGTACTGCAGGTCGTGGTCGCCCAGGGTCTCCTTCCAGACCGCGCGCAGCTCCTCGCCCAGCGCGTACGCGGCCTTGAAGTCACCGCGCTTCCACAGGTAGCGGACCCGGTCGATCAGGAGCCGGCGCGTCTCCGGCTCCTTGCAGTACCGGGCCTCGGACGGACTCAGGTGCGGCCAGATCGTGTTGAACCGCGGCCAGGTCTCCGGGTTGTCTATCGGCTCGTCGTCGTCCGGCCTGGCACCCGCCAGGATCCGGTGCACGGCGTGCCGGGCCTGGCTCTGCTCCTCCTCCGACAGCTGCGCCCGGATCACCGCCTGCACCAGGCGGTGGACCTGGATGCTGTTGCTGACCTGGTCGACCTTGGCCAGCGCGAAGCGGCCGATCTCCCGGATCACCCGGCCCAGCACCAGCTTCTCCTGCAGCGAGGAGTCGTACGGCTTGAGCGCGTCGATCATCTCCTTGCTGTACAGGAGGTTCGCCGAGATCGGCTCGGGCGCGAAGAAGGCGCACAGCTGCAGCAGCCGCACGGCAGCGGGGGAGCGGGACTGCAGCCGTTCTATGGACACGTTCCAGGTGGCGGCCACCGGCTGCGGGTAGCCGGGCGGCTGGTTCAGCGCCAGCACCCGCGCGGCCTGCTGCGCCAGCTGCTCGATGTACGCGGACACGGGCGTCGCGGTCTCCGCGATCCAGGCGCCCGCCTGCTCCACCGCCAGCGGCAGGTCGCCCACCGCGACGGCCACCTGCTCGGCATCCTCCTTGTCCAGTCCGGGGGCCCGGCGCTGGAGGTGCTCGATCGACTCCTCCCGCAGGAACACGTCCACCGGCAGCGCGTCACCGTACTGGGACCAGGACTGGTTGCGGGAGGTCACCAGCACGTGGCCCGGTCCACCCGGCGGGAAGAACCGCTTGAGGGCCTCCGGATCGTCGGCGTTGTCGAAGACCAGCAGCCACCGCGACGAAGGAACCCCCCGCCGCAGCAGGTCGATCGCCTCCTGCGAGGCCGCCGACATGTCCTCACCGGTCTGCGCGCCCAGCCGTACGGCCAGCTCCGCGAGGGCCGCGACCACGTCGTCGGTCTGCTCCGAGGAGATCCACCACACCAGGTCGTAGTCGGCCATGAACCGGTGCACGTACTCCAGCGCCACCTGGGTCTTGCCGACGCCGCCGAGGCCGTACAGCGTCTGCGGCTGGGGCAGCACCACGGCCATGCCGCCGCCGAGCTGGTCGCGCATCCGCTCCAGCACGATGCTGCGCCCGGTGAACCCGGGGTTGCGGGGCGGCGCGTTCCAGATCTTCGGGACGGTCCCCGGGAAGCGGGGCCCTGGCTGGGAGGCACTGCTGACGCTGTCGGGCAGGGCCATCGGCCGCTCCACCGCACGCAGCAGGGCGGTGGTGGCGTGCACCTCGTCGAGCCGGAACAGGTCCACCGGGTTGCGGTCGATGTAGGGGGTGGCCAGCCGGACGTCGCCCACCCTCAGCGGCACCAGCTGGCGCCGGCCGCCGGTCGGGTCCTCGGCAGCCGCCCGGTTCCACACGTCCACGGCCCGCGCGGACTTGAGGTAGGCGCTGGACAGCAGCACCACGGTGCGGGCGGCGGTGTCCACGCTGATGCCCGCGCCGCCGAGGGTGTCCCCCGCGGAGTCCGGCGGGGTCTGCTCGGAGGAGACGTCCTTGGGGACGACCCGGAAGCCGGCCCGGGTGAGGACCGACTCGATCCAGTCGGCCCACATCCGGTTCTCGGCGACGTAGGAGAGGAACAGGTCGGCGGGCAGCGCCGGGCGGCGCCGGGTGAAGGCGTCCCGGATGCGCAGCCGGACCTCCTCGCCGATCACCGGCATGGAGGTGATCTCGCCCTCGGTGACCACGGTCGTGAGCCGTTCGAAGGCGGAGAGCAGCGAGTTGGTGAGCCCGGCCTCGTCCCCGAAGGTGGCCAGGGTCTCCTCGTAGGCGTAGTAGGGACGGTACGGGATCTCCACCGCGCCCCAGTAGGAGGTGAGTTCGTCTCCGACCAGGCCGCCCGGGAAGCGGTCGAACTTGATCCGGGCCAGCGCCCGGCCGGCGTCGGCCTTCTCCTTCTCGCCCTCGTCGATCCGCATCGGGACCGGGTAGATCTTGATGCCGCGGTCGTTGAACCGCTCGTCGATCTGCCGGGCGACCGAGGCGGCGCCGTCGATGGACTGGTCGGAGAGGGTGAAGCAGTCGACGAGGACGTCGGGCAGGTGCACGGTGCAGATGTCGGCGATGTCGGACAGGCCGGTGCGGCTGTCGATCAGGACGTAGTCGTAGTTCTGCTTCATGTCCGCGCGTAAGGCGTCGAAGAAGAGCCCGCCGCCGAGCCGGTCGTAGAAGTTGTCCCAGTCGAAGGTGGAGACGGTCGCGGAGTACTCGCGGTTCTGCCGGCCCGCCGAGACGAAGTCGAGGGTGCCGCCGTCCGGGAACTCCCAGCCGAGGGTCTCCGGGGTGAGCGAGACGGCGTGCGGCTGTATCCGCGCGTAGTCCTTGTGCCAGTCGTCGGCGCGCTGCACCGGGCTGGTCGCGGCCCAGGCGTACTCGCTGATCAGGTCGATGACCCCGGTGGTGGCCCCGAGGGTGGAGGGGTCCAGGAAGGGGTGGAAGAAGCGGTGCAGGCCCGGCGCCTCCAGGTCCCAGTCCACGGCGAGGACCCGCTTGCCGTTGGCGGCGAGGATCCAGGCGGTGTTGGCCAGGGCCATGGTGCGGCCGGTACCGCCCTTGTACGAATAGAAGGTGACGATGCGTCCGTCACGGCTGTCACTGTCACGACTTGTTGTCATCCGCGTCCCCCCGGTCGGTGTCGTTGTCGTCGTCGTGAAGGCCCGCGCCTTGGAGGCCGCCGTCCTGGAGGCCGGTCTCCTCGAAGCCGGCCCGTTCCCGGTCCGTGTCGGGCGGGAAGGGGACGCGGGGCGGTGGCGGCCCGGGCGGCCCGTTCATCCCCATCGGCCCGAGCAGCCGGGGCCGTTTGATGGAGGCGTCGCCCTTCGGCGGGTTCGGGTGGGCGTGTCTGAGGAACTGCTGTGCGGCGGCCTCGACCACCTGCGGCAGTATCTGGCCGAGCGTCTCCACGTTGGCCACCCCGTTGGCGGCGGCCCGGCAGGCGGCCCGGCCCTGGCCCATGGTCTTCGGCATGGTGTCCTCCAGCCGGTCGGCCAGCTCGCCCTCCTTCGACCGGCTCTGATGGTCGTAGCGGTTCCACGGCACGACCACGTGGATCCACGGTCTGGGGTCCTTGTCGAAGGCGGCCAGACGCCGGCGCCGCTCCTCGTCCTCCACCGCCCAGCGGTCCACGATCAGGATCTCCGGCCGGGTCGGCAGCTGCTTGGGGTCGACGTGCCCGGCCTCGTCGTCGAAGGAGGACATGGTGGTCTGGTAGTTGAGGTTCTTGACCAGGTCCTCGGCCACGTAGGCGATGGGCCGCTGGGCGTCCGGATGATACGGGTTCCACTCCAGTGCGGTGTCCCCGTAGTACTCGGGGCTGCGGCCCTCGGGCAGGTCGTGCCGGGAGGCGGCGGCCACGGTCACGTGCAGGGTGCGGGCGGGACTGCCGCTGGTGCCGAAGGCGCTCGGCACGTTCCGGTAGTCCAGCGGACGGATGGGTTCGAGGTGGGCGGTCGCGGCGACCTGGACGATGCGTCGGGCGAGCTCGTACACGGCCTGCTCGTACTGCTCGGCGTAACCGCGCAGCTTGATCAGCCCGTACAGGCCGTCGGTGACGTAGCGCTCCCCGAAGGTGTTGTGGTTGAACTGAAGCCGTTCGGCGGGGCCGGGGAGCTGCTCCGGCGGCACCGGCACCCACAGCGCGGGCACGATGGCCTCGGCCTGCTTGTTGTTGACCGCGCCGTGCTGGACGGCGCGCTGCGCGAAGGCGAACCACTCCTTGCCGCACATCTCGCTGGCGAAGTACCGCGGCGAGAACAGGGGGACGAACACCCGGCAGTTGGCGAGTGCCCGCGCGAGCCGTTCGGACCAGCCCTCACCGCTGCGTATCTCCCGGTCCATGAACCCGACGTCGTACCCGGCGCGCAGGTCCGTGAGCGCCATGACGTGACCGCAGAGATCGCGGAAGAGACGCTCGACCCACATGTCCGGATCGGGTCCCCCGGGCCCGAACCTCGGTGTATGTGCGTAACTGAGAAAAAAGTACGGCTCCCCTGATGCGGGCACACGACCCCCGTCCCGAAGATGCGAGCGAAGAAACATCATTCCGGAGCTGCTTCGCCGCATCCCCTCATCGTTCAGTCAATCAGCGTCTGTTTTCGGTCATCCATTCCACGGCGTGATCGACGGCATCCGGAATCGAGAAGAGCATGGCCGCTGCCCCTCCCACCCGCCCCCTGCGCACCCGCGAATCCGGGAACGTCCGGCCGATCTCCGCGAAATCGCTGTCGTCCAGCGCGACGTCCTCGTATGCGGTCCACTCCCCCTCCTGGCGGCGTCCTTGCCGCCCCTCCGGAAGGTTCACCTTCACCACACACTCGTACATGCGCAAGGGGGGCTTCGGAATTCGATACTCCGCGAGATGGAAAGCGGTGCAGACCGAGAAACCCACATTGATCATGAGTACCTGGCCCCCCTCCCAGCACAGCTTTCCCAGGGGCGTCTCCTCGCCGAGATGGCTTTCGACGCGGTGCCCCGAGCAGAGCCGCTCGGCGTCCTTGCCGAGGGCCGCGAAAGAAGTCTGCGGATGGGCGCTGCGCGCGGCGCCGGGGGCGGTACGGACGGCCTCGGCGAGGGCACCCATGCCCTGACTGGGGGTGCTCGCCGGGTCGAAGGGCGGCATCCGGTCGCGGAAGGCCGCCGCCCCGGACGCGTCCAGGCCGGCGATCCGCTCCAGATGGGCGCGGGAGCTCCGGGAGTTCTCCGGGGTGAAGGCCGGGACCACCAGGGTGCCGCCCGGGCCGAGCACGCCCGTCAGGGCGTCGCGCACGCTCGCGGGGGCCAGGCCGGTGCCCGCCAGCGAGGCGTGCACCATGAGGCGCATGCCGGGACGCACACCGAGCAGCCGCAGGTGCACGGCCAGCGCGAGGGCACCCGGCCCGCGGCGGGGCGGTACCGGACGGGGGCCCGGCGGGGCGGGGGGCGTCACGCGTCGACCGCCTTCAGCTCCCAGCGCAGCTCCGCCACCAGGCGCTTGCCGGTGCTCGTCAGCTCGGCCGCCCCCGAGAGCCGGTCCAGGGCCTGGTGGATCGGTTCCGACCCGGACGGCCCCGGGGTGCCCGTGGCCCGCCGGTACGCCTCCACCGCCACCCGTTCGTACACGTCGGCCAGCAGCCGCGACACGGGAACCGGGCGCTGCCGCCACGGCGACGGGTGCTGCCACTCGCCGTCGAGGGCGTACAGGTCGGCCACCTCGGTCAGTGCCCGCAGCCGGGCCCGCCGCCCCCCGGTCAGCAGGGCCAGCGCGGTCTCGGGCACCCCCGCCGCGTACGGCACCCCCAGTGCGCCAGGGCCGTGCCTCCCGGCCTCGCCCCAGCTGCCGGCCCGGGGTCCGCCCGCGAGCGGGGTCAGCGTGGTCAGCCCGGCGGCTGCCGCCCGGGCGAACTCCGGCACCGCCCCGTGCAGCAGGGCCCAGGCCCCGTCCAGCCTGGCCCGCCACTCCCCGGCCTCGCCGGCGCCCAGCCGCAGCCGGGGCGGCCGGGCGAAGCAGCTGCGGTCCGGGTCGAGGTCCTCCAGGGCCACCGGGGGCGCGCCCGGCCCGGGCGACCAGCTCCGTACGGGCTGCCAGCGGGCGTCCCCCGCAGCGGGCCCGAAGCGGTGCTCGGTCCGGCCGTCCCGGACGGCGTACCCGTCACCGGTGGCGCGGAGCGCGGCCCGGCCGTCCGTGCCCGGCTCCCCGAGCCGCAGCAGGCCCAGCGTCGGCAGGTACACCTGGCCGTCCCGGTAGGCCACCTCGGCCGGCAGCTCCAGCCGGCCCCGCAGGACGGCGGCGGCGGCCAGCGCGGTCAGCCGGCGCGCCGCGTCCGGGCCCCCGGTGCCGCCGGCCCGCGGCCCCACCCGTACGCCGTCCAGGGCGGCCAGCACCCAGGTCCGGGTGAAGGGGTGGCCCAGTACGGCGTCCAGCGCGGCCTCCCCGGCCCGGCCGGCCCGCTCCACCTCGCCCAGCAGCTCCCAGGCCCGGGCCCACGCGGGCTCCCCGGCGAGGTCCTCGTGGAGCCGGGCCAGCAGCACCCGCGTCAGCTCCTCCTGACTGCGGGCGAGTTCGGCCGGGTCGGAGAGTTCCGGGGCGGTCTCGCGGAGCCCGGCCCGGCCCTCGACCCCGTCCACGAGCTCGCGCAGGTCGGCGCAGTACACGGAGGGGTTGTCGAAGCCGTTCGCGGCCCGGTAGCGGTGGGTGTAGAGCCCGCCCCCGCACGAACGTACGACGGGGCACCGGCGGCACGGGTCGCTGACCCCGGCCAGGCCCAGCTGCCGGGCCCGTACCCCCGGATGGGCCGCGACCTCGTCCAAGGCGTGGTCGAAGACGTTGAAGCCGGTGGCCGCGGCTCCGTCGAAGGCGCTCTTGAGCGAGTCCACCTGCTCCAGGGTCCCGTCGGTCTCCACGACGACCAGGTCCGTGGGGGCGAGGCCCAGGGACTCGGTGAGGCTGGGCCCTCCGCGCAGGGTGGAGTGCAGGGACTCGAAGAGCCGTACGGGCACGGGCCGCTCCCGGCGCTCCCAGTGGTCGTAGACCCGCAGCAGCCAGCGCGCGTACGCGTCGGGGGCGCCGTCGGGCCGGACCGGGGGCGTCTCCCAGGTGGCGTGGGGGAGGAGGAAGTCCACCAGGGGCGGCTCCAGTTCGACGAGCGCGTCCAGGACGGCGACGGGGTCGTTGGCCACGTCCACGGTGCACAGCAGGCCCTGGTAGAGGTGGCGGTAGGGCGCGGAGCGGAGCAGGGCCACGGCGGCCAGGACCAGGGGGTGGCTCGTACGGCCGTCCGCGAAGCGGCGGTGGCGGTCGTTGGCCGCGCGGTCCCCGTCGAGGGAGATGCCGACCCGGACGCCGAACTCGTCGAAGAGGTCCAGGTGACGGGGGCTCAGCTGCAGGCCGTTGGTGTGGATCCGCAGGTCGAGGGTGGCGGTCCCGGCGAGGGCGCGGCTGAACTCCTCGCACACCGTCCGGAGCCGGGAGGTGCCCGCCAGCAGGGGTTCCCCTCCGTGAAGAATCACCGTGACAGAGGGGAGGGCATGGTCACGGGCATGTTCGGCGAGCCGCGACGCGGTGCGGGAAATGACCTCGGGGGAGATCACTTTCGGCCGGGCTCGCCAGCTCTGATCTGCATGTTCGTAGACATAGCAATGATCACACGCAAGATCGCATCTGCTGTGGACTTTCAGGACGATCTCACGAAAAGCGATCAGGCCGGTCATTCCACCAGTCTAGAGCGCGTACTTCGGTGTCAGAGCGCAGAGTTGAAGATCGGTGACTGAACCGGACGGCTGGATTCTGCCGGCAGCACGCGGCCGAGCTTGGCCGCCGCGGAGGCGCTGTGGACGTCGATCTGGGCGAGCGGGGTCCGGCGGGCCTTGACCGTGCTGGTCGCGGGGGCTGCGGAAGTGTTCACGACACCGTCCTTGAGGGGGCCATGTGGAATGGGCATGTGAATGACAACAACGGTGCGCTGCTGTCAAGCGTGGACTTTACTCGGCCACACCCCATTGGCAACTGAGACATGACGCCTGGTCAAGCGTTCTAGGCAAAGCCTGGGGGATTTCCAGAGATGATGGATTCGGCCGTTTGCCGGACGGCAAGATCCATTTCATTGTCCGGCCCCGTCGGGCGTGTCCGGCCCGCTCGCAGGCCGCGGCTAGGCCGGCTGCTGTTCGGTGAGCGGGGGTGCGGGCAGGTCACGGAGCAGCCAGGTCAGTACGTCGGGCAGGGCGCGCAGGGCGGCGAAGTGGGCGGCGGCCGGGTCGATGGTGGTGGTGGCACCCGGGATGCGGCGGGCCAGCCAGCGGGAGTGGCCCACGGGGGAGAACACGTCGAGCTCGCCGTGCCAGATCAGCACGGGGCAGCGGATGTCGGCCGGGTCGAAACCCCAGGGGCGGCTGAAGGTCAGGACGTCGTCGATCCAGCCGTACGCCGAATGGCGCAGCCCCTCGCTGTAGTTGCGCAGCAGCATCGACCGCAGACCGGCGTCGGAGACGATCAGGCGGTCGTTGGCGGTCAGCTCCCGGCGCAGCTCGTCCAGGAGCCGGCCGGGGTCCTTGCGGATGCCGGCGGCGCGCGGGATCAGCCGGGCCTCCAGGCCCTCCGGGTCGTCGGAGGCGGCGGTGTACTCCCGCACGTTGGAGGCGGCCATGCCGGCGAACCAGTCCAGGTCCTCGGCGTCCCGGGGGGCCAGGCCCACCATCGCCGCGGTCCGGGTGACCCGGTCCGGGAGCAGGGCGGCGCAGGCCAGGGCGCCGGGGGCGCCGCCGGACCGGCCGGCCACCGCGAAGGTCTCCAGACCGAGGGCGTCGGCGATGGCGGCCACGTCCTCGGCCACGTCGGCGACGCTGCGGCCCGGATGGCGGTCCGAGCCGCCGTATCCGGGCCGGTCGTAGGCGATGAGCTGCATCCGGCGCTGGTAGAGGACCATGCCCCGGGGGGCCGGGCCCAGGCGGCTGCCCGGCATGCCGTGGAGCAGGAAGACCGGTTTGCCGTCCGGATCGCCCCAGCGCTCCACCGTCAGAGCGCGTCCGTCCGCGGCGCGCACCTGATTGCGCACGCGTTCCCTCCCTCGCAGTCGAAGTGGGTCGTCACGGTGATTGTGCGCGCTGGGGGAGGAGCGCGGTAGGGCGCACTTCGCGCAAATTATTGTGAAGACATTCACAAGCTCTCAGGGGTCTTTGGCCCTTCCCTGTTCATGCAGGTCACCATGGGTATGGCCGGGGAGTCGAGGAGGGTGGGGGAGGGTGAACGGTACTTCGTCCTCCCCGGAAAGGGCCTTTTCGGCGCGGCAGCTTCCGCTTTTGGATGTCGAATTGAGGTGGCAGGTCGAGCCGTCGGGAAAAGGCGGGTCGCCGGTTCGGTCCGGGTCGAAATGAAGGAGTTCCTGTCGTGCGGGCCGACGAGAGGGCGGACGGGCTGGTCCAGGCGGCGCTCACGGTGCTGGACCGGTTCGAGCCGCCCGATCAGGAGCGGGCGGGCCGCATCGTCAGGAACTGGCGCAAGAGCCGCCGCATGTCGTCGGTCATCGGCATCCGCCAGTGGGCGGGGGCGCACTGGTCGGCGTGGGCGTTCACGGCCTGGGCCGGCCGGGGCGCCGAGGAAGGTCCGCTCGTCCACCCGGCGCACTGCGGCACCGCGGAGGGCGTCCCGGCCGGGGAGGCCGCTGCCGAGGAGGGCTGACGTCCGACCTCCGGCGCCCGACCCCCACCCCGACCCTGACTTCCGCCCGGTGCCCGGCCACCGCCCCTGACCCCCGACCCCGGCCTCCGGCCGGGACCCCGGAGCCCGCCCGGGACCCCGGGCCCCGGGCGGGCTCCCGTCCTGCCGGTCAGAGGTGGGGGACGAGGGCCGCGGCGGCCGAGCGGGCCCGTTCCAGGGCGGCGGACCGGTCCGCGCCGCGCTGGCCCAGCACCACGCGGGTGCTCAGGCCGTCCAGCAGGGCGAGCAGCTCGGAGGCCCGGCCGGGCACGTCCATCGCGGCGAAGCGGCCCTGGTCCACGCCCTTGACCAGCAGGGCCTCCAGGTCGCGCTGCCAGCCGGCGTCGATCTCCTGCTGGGCGGCGCGCAGCGGTTCGTTGGAGGCCGTACGGGCCCACAGTTCGATCCACAGGGTCCAGCGGGGGTCGCGGGGGCCGTGCGGCAGGTACAGCTCGACGAAGAGCGCCAGCTTGCGCTGCGCGGTGACCCGACGGCCCATCAGTTCCGCCCGCTCGGCGCTCAGTCGGGCCTCGCTCCAGCGCAGGGCCTCCAGCAGGAGCCGGTCCTTGCTGCCGAAGTAGTACAGGATGTGGCCGCCGCTGGTGCCGAGGCGCTCGGCGAGCGCGGACATCGTGAGCGAGGCCAGCCCGTCCTCGGCGATCGCCGCCATGGCCTCCTCCAGCATCCGCTCCTGGGCGATCTGCCCGTCGCGCCGCCGCGCCGTTCCCGCCACCGGCCCCACCCTCCTGATCTTCCTGGCCCGACCTTATCCCGGACAGGGTCTTGACGGGCCGCGGTCCAGCGCGCATCTTGAATGCCATTCAAGAACTTAGAACGTCATTCAAGGTTCGCAGCCAAGGTCAGGGGCCCGCCATGGGACAGCAGCTGAGACAGCAGGAGACCGTCGACGCCGACGAGGTGTTCCGGGTCGAGACCCACGGCATCGACCCCATCCCCGACGCCGAGCGCCACGGCAGCGCCAAGGACCTCTTCTGGCTCTGGTTCGGCTCCAACCTCACCTTCACCTACGTGATCAACGGGGCCCTCGCCGTGGCCTTCGGGCTCTCCTTCTGGCAGGCCACCGCCGTGGTCGTGATCAGCGGGCTGTCCTTCTTCGCCGTCAGCGCCGCCGGCCTCAGCGGCATCCGCACCGGTACCGCCACCCTGGTCATCTCGCGCGCCGCCTTCGGGGTCCGCGGAAACCTTCCGGCAGGCGTCCTGAACTGGGTGGTGAGCATCGGCTACACCATCGTCAACACCGTGGTCGGGACGCTCGCCCTGGAGGTCTTCCTCGCCGGCGTCGGCCTCGGCAGCGGGACCGCGGTACGCGCCCTGTCGCTCGCCGTCACCCTCGCGCTGACCTTCGCCGTCGCCCTGTGGGGACACGCCACTGTGCAGTTCGCCGAGCGCTGGATGGCCTACGTCCTCGCCGCCGGCTTCGGCGTCCTGCTCGTCTTCGTCCTGCCCGGCGCCGACACCGCCGCCCCGGCCGCCGCCCCCGGGCTGTCCGGCTGGAGCCTCGCCTTCGTGGTCATGCTCGCCGGACCGTTCTCGTACCTGCCGATGCCCGCCGACTACACGCGCTACCTGCCCCGCACCACCACGCTCAAGTCGATCACCTGGAGCGGCGCGCTGGGCGGATTCCTCTCCTCCGTGGCCCTCGGCGTCGCGGGCGTCGCCGCCGCCACCCAGACCGACATGACCGACGCCGTCGCCGGGGCCGGGAGCCTGCTGCCCGGCTGGTTCCAGCCGCTGTTCCTGGCCCTCGTGCTCGGCGGCTCCGTCACCAACTCGATCATCACCCTCTACTCCTCCAGCCTGAACCTCCAGGTCCTCGGCATCCCCTGGAGCCGCGCCCGCGCCATCGTGATCAGCGCCGCCGTCACCGCCGCGGGCTCGCTGGCCGCCCTCTTCCTCACCGACTTCACCACCTCGCTGCTCTCCTTCCTCTCCCTGCTGATCATCGTGTTCGCCCCCTGGGGCGGCGTCTTCCTCGCCGACATGCTGCTGCGCCGCTGCCGCTACGACGCCGACGCGCTGCACGCCGGCCGCGCGGGCGCCTACTGGTACCGGGCCGGCTACCACCCGGCCGGCCTGGCCGCCCTCCTCGTCGGCATGGTCTTCGCCGCCCTGACCTGCGACTCCGCCCTGTGGACCGGGCCTCTGGTGGCCCCGCTCGGCGGCGCCGACCTCACCCTGCTCGGCGCGGTCGTCTCGGGGCTCGCCTACTGGGCCCTGGCGCGGCGCGTCCCCGCGTACGCCGCGGCCGCCTGACCTCCCCCCCCCGCACCCCACCCCTCTGCACAGGAGCACCACCCCATGCCTGGCACTGCACAGCCCTTCCCCGCCGACCTGCTGCTCACCGGAGCCCGCATCCACACCGTGGACCCGGACCTGCCGGAGGCCGAGGCCCTCGCCGTGCACGACGGCCGCATCGTCTGGGTCGGCCCGGCCGCCGGGGCCGCGGCCTGGTCCGGACCGGACACCGAGCGGATCGACGCGGGCGGGAAGCTGGTGCTGCCCGGCTTCATCGACGCGCACAACCACGTCCGGCTCGGCTCCGACGGGGCCTGCGTGCAGCTCGCCGGGGTACGCACCCTGGAAGGCATCCACGGGGCGATCCGGGCCTGGCACGTGGAGCACCCGGACGCCGAGTGGATCGAGGCCGAGGCCTTCGACTACTCGGCCATCCCCGGCGGCCGGATGCCGACCGCGGCCGACCTGGACCCCGTCACCGGGGGCACCCCCGCGATCGTGCTCTCGTACGACGTCCACACGGCCTGGCTGAACACGGCGGCCATGCGTCGCCTCGGCGTCACCCGGGACCGCACCGACCTCCCCTTCGGCACCGCCGCGACGGACCCGGAGACCGGCGAGCCCACCGGGTTCGTCAAGGACTTCGCCGTCAAGGGGCTCTCGCGCGACGGCCACCGCGCCCTGCGCGACCTGGGCGTGCCGTGGGCCTCGCCGGACCGGCAGTACGGGCGGCTCGCCAAGAGCCTCGACGACGCGATCGGCTTCGGCATCACCACGGTGGTGGAGCCGCAGAACTCCCTCGACGACCTGGAGCTCTTCGAGCGGGCCCGTGCGGAGGGGCGGCTGCGCTCGCGGATCGTCGCCGCGCTGTTCCACCCGCGGGGCACCACGGAGGCGGAGCTGGACGCCTTCGCCGCGGCCGCCCGCCGGTACGCGGGGGACCGGCTGCGGGTGGGACCGCTCAAGCTCTACATCGACGACGTGGTGGAGCCGCGTACGGCCGCGCTGCTGGAGCCGTACGCGGGCTGCGGCCACCACCGGGGCGAGACGTTCTACCCGGCCGAGGAGTTCGCGGAACTGCTCGCGGGGCTCGACGCGCGGGGCTTCCAGTGCTTCGTGCACGCCACCGGCGACCGCGGCATCCGGACCGTCCTGGACGCCGTGGAGCACGCCCGGGCGGTCAACGGCCCCCGCGACGCCCGCCACCAGGTCGTCCACGTGGAGTGCCTGGACCCGGCGGACGTCCCGCGCTTCCGGGAGCTGGGCGTGGTCGCCTGCATGCAGCCGAGGCACTGCGCGCCTGAGATCGCCGGTCCCGGCCAGGACTGGGCCGAGAACGTCGGCGAGGACCGCTGGCACAAGGCCTGGCCCATGCGGAGCCTGCACGAGGCCGGGGCCGTACTGGCCTTCTCCAGCGACTGGAACGTGGCCGAGATGGACCCCATGGTCGGCATCTACACGGCGGTCACGCGCCGCCGGCTGTCCGGCGGGGGCCCCGCGTGGCAGCCGGCCGAGACGGTGGACGTGGAGACGGCCGTGCACGGCTACACGATGGGCTCGGCCCACGCCAACTTCCTGGAGGCGGACCGGGGTTCGCTCACCGTGGGCAAGGCCGCCGACTTCGTGGTCCTGTCCCGCGACATCCTCGCCGTCCCGGCGGAGCAGATCCCGGGCACGGTCGCGGAGACGGTGGTGGTCGCGGGCGAGGTGGTCCACCGGGCCGGCTGCTGACGCGGGGATTCCGCTCGTAGGGCGGGGCCGTTCCCCGCAGGGGCAGCGCTTGTCCGGGGGGTCACCGTCTCCTGGCCGTCCCGGACCCGGCCGACTGCGCCTGAGCCAGGGCGGGTGCGGGCCCCGGTTCAGCGCTGGGGCCAGTACCAGAGCGGCTCGTCCAGGGGGCCCTCGCGGTCTGCGACCTCCGTGCGGCCGTACTCCTTGACCAGCTCCACCGTCCGCAGGTGCACCCGGTGGCGCCGGGCACCCGCGGCCAGGGCCTCGGCCAAGGGGGAGGCGTGGGTGACCACCACCGTCCGGGTGTCCCGGCTCGCCATGAGGACCAGGTCGGCGAGGGGGCCAGCAGGTCCGGGTGGAGGCTGGTCTCCGGCTCGTTGAGGACCATCAGGGCGGGCGGGCGCGGGGCCAGCAGGGCCGCCGTCCACAGCAGGTGGCGCAGGGTGCCGTCGGAGAGTTCGGCCGCGCCCGGTGGCCGCAGCAGGCCGTGCTGGTGGAGTTCCAGCCCGAACCGGCCGTCGAGGTCGGTGACCGAGACCCGGGTCCCGGGGAAGGCCGCGTCGACGGCGGCGTCCAGCGCGGCGTGGTCGCCGGTCTCCCGGATCGCCTGGAGCGCCGCGGGCAGGTCTGAGCCGTCGGAGGCGAGCACCGGCGTACGGGTGCCGATCCGCGGGCGAAGAGGGAGCCCGGGACGGGCGCCGGGTGGCCGAAGTCCACCGCGTACCCGAACCCTCCGCCCGCGAAGCCCAGCCGCAGGCTGACCGGCTCGGTGCGGACCGTCCCCGGAGCGGCTGGGTCCCCTCGCGGACGGCCCGGGCGAGCTTCTCCGGGCCCGCCCACAGGGTGGACGGCAGCCCGCCCTCCCGGGCCGGCGCGGCGACGGCCCGCCCCGCCCCGGGCGGAGCCGGCGAGCAGGCGCAGCGCGGTGGAGGCTGGACTTCCCGGTCCCGTTCGCGCCCGTGACGACGGTGAGCCGGGCCAGCGGGACGACCAGTCCGCGCAGGGAGCGGTAGTTCTCGACCGCCCGGGTCGTGATCACGGGGAGGTCATGTCTCGGGGTGTTCCTCGGGGGCGAGGAAGCGGCCCACGGGTGAGGGTGACCACGCTGAAGCCGGTGAGCCCGGGCGCGCCCGGCCGGGCCCGGGCGCCGGGTTCCGTCCGCCCGAGGGGCCGGCCTGTTCGGCCGGCCCCTGACGGTTGCGGAGGACGGGGTCGTTCACCGGGCGTCCGTCTCCTCGGGGCCGCCGGTGGCGGCGAACCGCGGGACGGAGGGCGCGTCGTCGGGGAGCCCGCTGCCCACGGCGGCCCCGGCCCGTCCCTTGCGGGACCGCGCGCAGAGCAGGGTGACCGCGGAGCCCAGTACCGCCCAGCAGGCCAGCACCAGCACGGGTCCGCCCGCGCCGTTGCCCCTGAAGTACGCGATGGAGCGCGCGGCGTACGTACCGGCGCCCGGCGGCAGGGCCGGGCCGATGGTGCTCCAGAACGGCGGCAGCAGCGGGTAGGGGTAGGCGCCGCCCGCACTCGGGTTGCCGAACACCACCACCAGCAGGATCGCGAGGCCGATGCCGACCACGCCCGCCAGCCCCTGGAAGGCCAGGGTGATCGCACCGACCGCGAAGACGACCAGGGCGCCCAGCCCCCACAGGGCCACGAGGGATCCGGGCAGGGCGTCCAGGACCGGGCCCGCGATGACCGCGCCGAGCAGCCCCGCGGCCAGGGCGTACACGAGCAGCGCGCCGAGCCGGATGACCGCCCGGGCGGCGTTCGCGGGCCGGGCGCCGGCGCTGATCGCGAGGATCGCGGCGCACAGGTAGCCGCCCACGCACCAGCCCACGACCAGGTAGAAGGAACTGAGGCCGCGCGCGTCGCCCGCGGCGACCGGGGCCACGTCGGTGACCCGGACGGAGCGGCCCTGGCTCTCCCCGACCTTGAGGACGACCTCCTCGATGGCCTGGGCGAGCGAGGCCCCCGCGCCGCCCGCGACCAGCAGCCGGTCGGTCCGCCCGGCCGGGTCGACGATCAGGGCGCCGTCCACCTCCCGGTTCCTGACCTGGGCGCGCGCCGTGCCCTCGTCCTCGACCGCGCGCGGGTCGAGCGGCCTGCCCTCCAGGGCGCCGAGCTGCCGTGCGTACTCCTCGGCGGCCCGGGGGGTGGGTGCGGCCACGGCGACCGGGATCTCGCTGGGCCGGGGGTGGTGGAACGCGCCGACGTACGAGGTGATGAAGGCGAGCTGGAGCGCCAGCACCCCCAGGACCAGCAGCGCGGCCCGGGTGGTCACGGCGTCCTTGATCTCGGCGAGGAACCCGCCGGACGGACCTGCGTCGTTGCTCTGGGTGGGCTGGGTCATGCCCCCACGCTCGGCGCGGGGGCGGGGAGCCGCAGCAGGGACGGGCCGAATGGATGACCTGCGAGCCAAGAGCAGTCGAACTGGTGTTTCGCACGGATATTCGAATTGCTCTATGGTGGATGACGGGGGGAGGTTCATCGAGCGAAGCAGGAGGCCGCGGGTGCCTGGTTTTACGCATCTGCACACCGTTTCGGGGTTCTCCGTGCGCTACGGAGGCTCGCACCCGGAACGGCTGGCGGAGCGCGCCGCGGAGCGGGGCATGGACGCCCTCGCCCTGACCGACCGCGACACCCTGGCGGGCGCGGTGCGGTTCGCGAAGGCGTGTGCGGAGGCCGGGATCAGGCCGCTGTTCGGGGTGGACCTGGCCGTGCCGTCCGCGGCGGACTCGGCAGGTCCGGGGAGCACCGGCCCCGGCCCCGGTTCCGCAGGATCCGGTCCGGCAGGGTCCGGTCCGGCGGGGTCCGTCTCCGGTCCCGGCGGTTCCGCCGAGGCCTCGTACCGGCGGCGCAGCCCCGTCAAGGGCGGGGCCTTCATCGACGAGTCCGCCCCGCGCGCCGTCTTCCTGGCCCGCGACGGGGCCGCGGGATGGGCCGAGCTGTGCCGGATGGTCACCGCCGCCCACGCCGGGTCCGGGTCCGGGTCCGGGCAGCCCGTGCTGTCCTGGGGCGACCTGCGCGGAGAGGGCGTCTTCGTCCTGCTCGGGCCGGGCTCCGAGCCGGTCCGGGCGCTCGCCGCGGGCCGCCCCGACCGGGCCGCCCGGCTGCTCGCGCCCTGGCGGGAGGTCTTCGGTGCATCCCTGCGCCTGGAGGCCGTCCACCACGGCCGGACCGGCACCGGCCCCGGCTCGCTCCGACTGGCCGCCCGCACCGTCGGCTTCGCCGCCGAGCAGGGCGTCCCGGCCGTGCTGACCAACGCCGTCCGGTACGCCGACCCCGGGCAGGGCCCGGTCGCCGACATCCTCGACGCGGCCCGCCGCCTGGTCCCCATCGACCCCCGCGGCCCCCTCGACAGCGGCGAACGCTGGCTCAAGGACCCCGGAGCCATGGCCGAGGCCGCCGACCGGATCGCCCGGGCGGCAGGGCAGCGGCCCGCCGACGCCCGCCGGCTCCTCGCGGAGACCCGGCGTACGGCCGAGGCCTGCGCGGTGGACCCCGAGGACGACCTCGGCATGGGCTCCGTGCACTTCCCCGAGGCCCGACTCGTCGGCGCCGCCCACCGCAGCGCCCAGCGCGTCCTCGCCTCCCGCGCCTCGGCGGGCATGGTGCTGCGCGGCTACGCGGACGACCGGGCGTACTGGGAGCGGATGCACCACGAGCTCGACATCATCGCCTACCACGGCTACGCCTCATACTTCCTGACGGTAGCTCAAGTAGTGGACGACGTACGGGAGATGGGGATCCGGGTGGCCGCCCGCGGCTCCGGGGCGGGCTCCCTCGTCAACCACCTGCTCGGCATCGCGCACGCCGACCCCGTCGCGCACGGCCTGCTGATGGAGCGCTTCCTGTCCAAGCGCCGGCACGTCCTGCCCGACATCGACATCGACGTGGAGTCCGCCCGGCGCCTGGAGGTCTACCGGCGGATCATCGGCCGGTTCGGGGCCGAGCGCGTCGCCACCGTGTCCATGCCCGAGACCTACCGGGTCCGGCACGCCATCCGCGACGCCGGCGCAGCCCTGTCCATGGACCCGGCCGCCGTCGACCGGCTCGCCAAGGCCTTCCCGCACATCCGGGCCCGCGACGCCCGCGCCGCGCTGGAGGAGCTGCCCGAACTGCGCGACGTACGGGGGGAGTCGTACGGGAGGCTGTGGGAGCTCGTCGAGGCGCTGGACGCGCTGCCGCGCGGTACCGCCATGCACCCGTGCGGGGTGCTGCTCTCCGACGCCTCGCTGCTCGCCCGTACGCCGGTGGTGCCCACCAGTGGCGAGGGCTTCCCCATGTCCCAGTTCGACAAGGACGACGTGGAGGAGCTCGGATTGCTCAAACTCGACGTGCTGGGCGTGCGCATGCAGTCCGCGATGGCGCACGCGGTCGCGGAGATCCGGCGCGGTACGGGGGAGGAGCTCGACCTGGACGACCCGGCGCAGGTGCCGCCGGGCGACCGGGCCACGTACGCGCTGATCCGCTCCGCCGAGACGCTGGGCTGCTTCCAGATCGAGTCGCCGGGCCAGCGCGACCTGGTGGGACGGCTCCAGCCGTCGACCTTCGACGACCTGGTCGTCGACATCTCACTGTTCCGGCCGGGGCCGGTGGCCGCCGACATGGTGCGGCCCTTCATCGAGGCCCGGCACGGGCGGGCGCCGGTGCGCTTCCCGCACCCGGACCTGGCCGACGCGCTGCGCGAGACGTACGGGGTGGTGGTCTTCCACGAGCAGATCATCGAGATCGTGAACGTCATGACCGGCTGCGGGCGGGACGAGGCGGACCGGGTGCGGCGCGGACTGTCCGACCCGCAGTCGCAGGGACGGATCAAGGTCTGGTTCGCGGCGAAGGCGGGCGAGCGCGGCTATCCGCTGGAGGTGATCGGCCGGACCTGGGAGATCGTGGAGGCCTTCGGCAGCTACGGCTTCTGCAAGGCGCACGCGGTGGCCTTCGCGGTGCCGACGTACCAGTCGGCGTGGCTGAAGGCGCACCACCCGGCGGCCTTCTACGCCGGCCTGCTCACCCACGACCCGGGGATGTACCCCAAGCGGCTGCTGCTGGCGGACGCGCGGAGGCGGGGCGTCCCGGTGCTCCCGCTGGACGTGAACCGGTCGGCGGCGGACCATCGTATCGAACTGGTGTCCGATGCACCTCGGGTGTGGGGCCTGCGCCTGGGGCTGTCCGACGTCCACGGCATCAGCGAGGCCGAGGCGGGCCGGATCGAGGCCGGACGGCCGTACGCGTCCCTGCGCGACTTCTGGGACCGTGCGCACCCGGGCCGGCCGGTGGCCGAACGCCTCGCCCAGGTGGGGGCGCTGGACGCCTTCGGCGCCAACCGGCGCGACCTGCTCCTGCACCTGACGGAACTGCACGGCGCGCAGCGGGCCGCCGGGGTGCGCGGCGCCGCCCAACTCCCCCTGGAGGGAGGCCGTTCCACGGCTCCCGTCGGGCTGCCCGACCTGACCGACACGGAACGGCTCAGCGCCGAACTGGGGGTGCTCGGGATGGACACCTCACGACACCTGATGGAGGACCACCACGCCTTCCTGGCCGAGCTGGGGGTGATCCCGGCGCGGCGGCTGCGGGACGTCGAGCACGGGCGGACGGTGCTGGTCGCGGGCGCCAAGGCGGCCACCCAGACCCCGCCGATCCGCTCCGGGAAGCGGGTCGTCTTCACCACGCTGGACGACGGGACGGGCCTGGTCGACCTCGCCTTCTTCGACGACAGCCACGAGGCCTGCGCGCACACCGTCTTCCACTCCTTCCTGCTGCTGGTACGGGGAGTCGTGCAGCGGCGGGGCCCGCAGAGCCTGAGCGTGGTCGGGGCGGCGGCCTGGAACCTGGCGGAACTGGTGGAACTGCGGGCGTCGGGCGGCCTGGACGCGGTCGCCTCCCGGCTGGCCTCCGGCGGCGGCGGTGCCGGGGCGGCCCGGAACGGAGGCGGGGACGCCGGCGGGGCCGGGGCCGACGCCGGCGCGGCGGGGGCCGGCCGCCGGATCCGCCTCTCCACGGGGTACGAGCTGAACCCCTGGGCCGACCTGCAGCCGCCGGGCGAGGGCCCCGCGACCGGCCGCAAGCTGTGGCACTCCAGCCCGGGGAGCGCGGGATGACCTCCGCCGGGAAAACGGCGACGGGACCGGCTCCGGCCCCGGCTCCGGCTCCGGTGTCGGGTCTGCTCCCGGTTGCGGGGGCGGGTGGGCCGGAGCGGGTCGTGGCCTGTCTGCGGATGCACCCCGCGGACGGCGGACCGCTCGGCGCGGAGCAGTACGCCGGGGTGCTCGCGCTGCTCGGCGGACTCACGCCGGCCGTGCAGGCCCTGCCGCCCGAGACCGCCCTCGCCGAAGTCCGCGGCGCACTGCGGTACTTCGGGTGCGATGCAGCCCGGCTGGCCGCCGTGGTCCGGGTCCGGGCCCTTGCCCTGTACGGCGTCGACTGCACCGTCGGCGTCGCGGGCAACCCCATGCTGGCCCGGGCGGCCGCCCGCACGGCCCGGCCCGGGGGCACCCTGGTGGTGCCCGACGAGCCCGCCGCCGTACGCGAGTTCCTGGCGCGCAGGCCCGTCGGCGCCCTCGACGGCGTCGGCCCCAAGGCCGCCCGCACCCTGTGCTCGTACGGCCTCGACTCCGTCGGCAAGGTCGCCGCCGCCCCGCCCGCCGCCCTGCGCCGGATCCTCGGCGCCCGGCTCGGCCGCGAGGTGCACGAACGCGCCCTGGGCATCGACCGGACCCCCGTCCAGCCGGGCGCGGCCGCCCGGTCCATCGCCGCCGAGCGGCCCTTCGACCGGGACGAGCTGGACCCCGTACAGCACCGGCGGGCCCTGCTCTCGCTGACCGAGGAGCTCGGCGCGAGGCTCCGTACGCCGGGGTCGGGGCCGGGGCAGGTCTGCCGCGCCCTCTCGCTCACCGTCCGCTGCGCCGACCGCACCACGCTCACCCGGACCCGCACCCTGCCCGAACCCACCGCGCACTCCGCCGCGTTGACCGCCACGGCCTACGCCCTCTACGCCGGGCTGGGACTCCAGCGGGCCCGGGTCCGTGCGCTGTCCTTGCGGGCCGAGGACCTGACCGCGGCCGACCGGGCGGTCCGGCAGCTCAGCTTCGACCCGGAGGACGAGAAGGCCCGCCGCCTGGAGGCCGTGACGGACCGGGTCCGCGCACGCTTCGGACCCCACGTCATCGCCCGCGGCACGCTCGCGGCGTAGCAGGGTCCCGGTCGACACGTGAGTTTTTTACCGACGCGTAACTTCCCAGACTTACTACTCACCCGTAATTTAGCGGCAGCAGCACCCCTTGTGATCCGGATCACGGGATGAAACCCCCACGCTCCATCCCCTTGAGTCGCAACCGCAAGGAGATCACACGATGCTGCCCTGGAGACGCCTGCTCCGCCAGCTGGCCGTCCTCGCCCTCACCGCCGCCGCGCTCGTCGCCCCCACCGGCACCGCGCAGGCCGCGTCCGCACCCAGCAGCGGCTGGAACAACTGGTCCTGCAAACCGTCCGCCGCACACCCGAGGCCCGTCGTCCTCGTGCACGGCACCTTCGGGAACTCCGTGGACAACTGGCTCGGCCTCGCGCCGTACCTCGTGCACCGCGGGTACTGCGTCTACTCGCTCGACTACGGGCAACTGCCCGGCGTGCCCTTCTTCCACGGGCTCGGCCCCATCGACAAGTCCGCCGAACAGCTCGACGTCTTCGTGGACAAGGTGCTCGCCGCCACCGGCTCGGCCGAGACCGACATCATCGGGCACTCCCAGGGCGGCATGATGCCGCGCTACTACCTGAAGTTCCTCGGCGGCGCCCCCAAGGTCAACGCCCTGATCGGACTCGCCCCCGACAACCACGGCACCGACCTGCTCGGTTTCACCAAGCTCCTCCCGTACTTCCCCGGAGCCGAGCACCTGATCAGCACCGCGACCCCGGGCCTCGCCGACCAGATCGCCGGATCCGCCTTCCAGAACAAACTGAACGCGGGCGGGGACACCGTGCCCGGCGTGAAGTACACGGTGATCGCGACCAGGTACGACCAAGTGGTCACGCCGTACCAGAGCCAGTTCCTCAGCGGACCCGACGTACGCAACGTCGTCCTCCAGGACCTGTGCGTCCTGGACTTCTCCGAGCACGTGGCCATCGGGCTCACCGACCGGATCGCCTGGCACGAGGCGCTCAACGCCCTCGACCCGGCGCACGCCGAACGGACCACCTGCGCATCCGTCTTCGACTGACGCGCAGGCGGTCCGGGGCCGTCGGGCCGGCGCCCGCGGCGGCGCTTCCCGCCTACCGCCGGGAAGCGCCCCCGGTCGCACGGCGGCGGGCGATGCCGAACAGCACCGCCGCGCCGACGGCCAGGGCGCCCGCTCCGGTGATCGCGATCGCCGGGGTGGCGCCGCTGCCGCCCGTCTGCGCCAGGTTGTCCGACGGGTCGGACGAGCCCGAGGGGGCTGCCGCGACGGGGACCGGAGCGCCGGAGGCGCCGTTCGTCTTCGGGTCGTTGTCGCCGTGGCCGTTGTGCTCCACGCTGGACTTGTCCGCACCGTCGGCGATCTGCTGGTCCGTCGGGACCTTGGCCGGCGGCGCGGCGGGCTTCTCGGACGGCTTCGCGGAGGGCTTCCCGGACGGCTTCGCCCCGGGCGTGGCACCGGTGCCGGTGCCGGTGCTCGGCTCGGCGCCCGTCCCGCCGCCGCTCCCGTTCCCGCTTCCGCCGCTGCCGCTGTCCTTGCCGAAGACCACGTCCGAGCAGGTGTAGAAGGCCTCCGGGCTGTCCGAGCGCTGCCAGATGCTGTAGATGAGGTGGCGGCCCGACTTGTTCGGGACCGTGCCGGAGAAGACGTAGTCACCGCCCTGCATGCCCGGGTCGGTGGCCTTCGCGAACGGTGCGGGCTCCAGGTCCGACCACTTCAGCGGCTTCGCCGGGTCGTAGCCGTCCTTCGTCACGTACAGCTCGAAGGACCCCTTGTGGGGTGCGGTCCCCTTGTAGCGGAAGGTGTGTGCGCCCGCCGTCATCGGGCTGGCCGGCCAGTCGCCGCGGGCCAGGTCGAGGCCGCGGTACTTGTCGTTGCCCGCCGAGCAGAGCTGGCCGTTGGGGATGAGCGCCCGGTGGTTGCCGGCCGCGTTGGCGATGTTCACCGCGTTCCAGTCGTAGAACGCCTGCGACCCGCTCTCCTTCACCGCCGCCTTGCAGGCCGCCGACTGCGGGGACTCCGGCCCTTCCGCGTAGCACGCCGCCACCCGGCTGACCGGGTCCGTCATCGAACCGTGGGCGGCCGCGGGAACGGCTGCGTACGCGGCCACCGCGAGCGGGGCGAGGCCGGCGGCGGCGATCCGGGTCAGGGTACGGGCGGTGGCGGTGCTGCGTGCGGGCATGGGTGGATCTCCTTCGGGCGCAAGGCAGGGTTGCGCCAGTGGAACCGGGCTGTGCAGCGCCGCCCCCCGTGGGCTCCGGCGCCGCCTCCGGCCCTCCCTGGCCCCGCCAAGCTAACCGCCCGGACCCCCCGTCCCACCGGGTTCGGCCCCCAGGAAGGGATCTTTAGGCTCCGCTTAAGGAAGCGCTAAGCGGGCCCACAGGCAGAACGGCTCCCCGGGCTCCGGTGCGGGCTCCTGGTGAGGGACCGGCAGAGGGTTCAGGGCAGCAGCGCGGACAGGCCGGCCGGCGTGTGGGCCTGTTCGTCCAGGGCGTCGAGGGCGCGTACGGCCTGGCCGGCGGCCTCCGGGTCGCTGGTGGCGAGGCCGCTCGCGGCGAACTCGTCCTCGTCCAGCCGCAGTACGGAGGTGCCGTCCGCCGACACCCACAGGTCGAGGTCCAGGTCCTCCACCAGGATCTCCCCGGCCCGTACCACCGCGGGTCGGGTCACGTCGCAGTACCAGCCCTTCAGGACGCCGTCGCCGGTCCACACCTCCTTGACCGCGTACCAGCGGGTCCGCCAGAAGTGCTCGACGAACACGTCGCCCGGCTCGAAGCGCACGAAGCCGAAGTCCCGTACGCCCTCGGCCGCCCAGGGGGCGCGTACGGAGATCCGGTCGCCGTCGTCGGCCACCTGCACCGCCGGGTACCGGATCTTCGTGCGTCCCGCCTTGGTCAGGACGACGGTCAGGGGTGAGCCGTTCACACTGCCTCCGGTTTCTTCGTGCAGCGCGTCCCGGTCGCGCAGATCTCGTAGCCGAACCCGCTGTGCGCGGACCGGCGGGGTGCTCCTCGGCCGCGGCCGGCAGCAGGCCGCCGGCGCGAAGGCCCCCCCGGGAGGTGGCGCTCATGAAGGGGAGTGCGGCGCGGCGCACCCGTACGACGGCCTCCGTGTCTGGAGGGTCGCCCGGGCGCAGCTCGCGAACGAGAAGGGGCATGGGGGCGACGCTACGGGCGGGACCGGTCCGGGCGCCTCCCGATTGACGGCGATGGGGGACAATCGGCCAGGTGACCTCGACGAACCTGAAGATCACCATCGACGGCTCGGCCGGTTCGGCCGCCCCGTACGAACAGCTGCGCGCGCAGATCGCGGACCGGGCCCGGTCGGGGAAGCTGCCCGCGGGCTTCAAACTGCCCACGGTACGCGGGCTGGCGGAGGAACTGGGGCTCGCGGCCAACACCGTCGCGAAGGCCTACCGGGCGCTGGAGGGCGACGGGGTGATCGAGACGCGGGGCCGGCACGGGACGTTCGTCGCGGCGACCGGCGAGGGCCCGGCTCGCGAAGCGGCCTCCGCCGCACAGGCGTTCGCGGAGCGGGCCCGCCGGCTGGGCCTGACGCAGGCCGAGGCCCTTGCCGCCGCCACCGAAGCACTCCGGGCCCGGTACGCCGCCGAGTAGCCCCCGCGGCCGGTCGGCACCGCGCGGCACCAGCCACCGCGGGTCCGGCCGGCGCCCGGGCTGCCCGGCCCGGGCGCCGGGCCCGCGGCCCCGGCCGCCACCCCCGGGTCCGGCCCGGCAGTTACAGGTAGAGACCCGCCTCGGGAGAGTGCGGCTGGAGCGGGAGGACCGCCGCCGGGCCCGTGCCGCGGCGCAGGGCGAACAGCTCCGCCAGGGTGGCCCCCTCGCGGGGGACGCCCTCGTCCGTGCCCAGCCAGTCCACCGCCTCGGGGTGCGTGAGCCGGCCGACCTCGATGCGGGCCAGGCAGCGGCCCGGCCGGACCACCGCCGGGTGCAGGCGCTCCAGGTCCTCGTTGGTCGTGACGCCGACCAGGACGTTGCGGCCCTGTCCGAGCAGACCGTCCGTCAGGTTCAGCAGCCGGGACAGCGCCTGCCCGGCCGTGTGGCGGGCCTCGCCGCGGATGAGCTCGTCGCAGTCCTCCAGCAGCAGCAGCCGCCAGCGGCCCTTAGCCGTGCCCTCGTCCTCGCCGATCGCGATGTCCATCAGGTAGCCCACGTCGTTGAACAGCCGCTCCGGGTCCAGTACGCAGTCCACCTGGCACCAGTTCCGCCAGGACCGGGCCAGCGTGCGCAGGGCGGAGGTCTTCCCCGTACCGGGCGGGCCGTGCAGCAGGAGCAGCCGTCCCGCGATGTCGTCGGGCGTCACCTTCATCAGCCGGTCCATCGCCCCGGCCACCGGCGCGGTGTAGTTGGGCCGCACCTCCGGCCAGGTGCCCGCCGCGATCTGGCGGGTCGTCCGGTACGGGCCGCGGCGCGGGGAGACGTACCAGAAGCCCATCGTGACGTTCTCCGGCTGGGGTTCGGGTTCGTCCTGCACCCCCTCCGTGGCCCGGCCGAGGACCTCGGCGGCGAGTTCGTCGCTCACCGCCGTCACGGTGACATCGGCGCCCCGGTTCCACCGGGAGACGAGCATCGTCCAGCCCTCGCCCTCGGCCAGGGTGGCGCTGCGGTCGGTGTCGCGCGCGGAGCGCAGCACGGTGGATCCGGGCGGCAGGAGGGTCGACTCCGGCTTCACCCGCTCGATGGTCACGCTGTGCGAGTACGGCTGTTCGCCGGACGCGAACCGGCCGAGGAACAGCGCGTCGACGACGTCCGACGGTGAGTCGCTGTCGTCGACGTTGAGCCGGATCGGCAGCGCGTCATGCGGGTTGGCTGGCATGGCGCCCATGATCCGGCA
Organism: Streptomyces sp. NPDC058646; assembly: GCF_042716875.1. Lineage (NCBI taxonomy): Bacteria > Bacillati > Actinomycetota > Actinomycetes > Kitasatosporales > Streptomycetaceae > Streptomyces > Streptomyces sp. NPDC058646. The sequence goes on from NZ_JBHXRK010000021.1 coordinate 84,427, forward strand.
CGCAATGCCCCGACGCACCCGTGTTTCGCCGGATCGGATGCCCGTGTTTCCCCCTTCAAACGCACTGGTCGTGAAGATTCCCGCGGTGATCTGCCCGGAACATTCTTGGCATGGACACTTCCGGCCAGGCCCGGCTGCTTGTACCACGGACTCAGGAGTAACCCCCACAAGGAGCCGCACACATGAGCATGAGACTGTCGCGCTTCGCAGCTTTGACCTCCTCCCTGTTACTCGCCGCGGGCGCCGCCCTGTTCGGCGCCGGTCAGGCGGCCGCCGCCCAGGCCGACTTCGGCTACGTCGCCCTCGGTGACTCGTACTCCTCCGGCGTCGGCGCCGGCAACTACGACAGCGCGAGCGGCAACTGCAAACGCACCAGCCGCGCGTACCCGGCCCTGTGGGCCGCCGCACACTCCCCGCAGACCTTCTCCTTCACCGCCTGCTCGGGCGCCCGTACCGGTGATGTCCTCTCCGGCCAGCTCGGCCCGCTGAACTCCGGCACCGACCTGGTCAGCATCACCGTCGGCGGCAACGACGCCGGTTTCGCCGACGTCATGACGACCTGTGTGCTCCAGTCCGAGTCCACCTGCGTCAACCGCGTCAACCAGGCCAAGGCCTACGTCGACACGACCCTCCCCGGCCGGCTCGACCAGGTCTACGACGCCATCGACAGCCGGTCGCCCAACGCCCGCGTCGTCGTCATCGGCTATCCCCGCTTCTACAAGCTGAACGGCACCTGCACCACCGGCCTGACCGAGGGGGAGCGCGCCGCCATCAACGGCGCCGCCGACCACCTCAACACCGCCATCGCCAAGCGCGCCGCCGACCACGGCTTCACCTTCGCCTCGGTCGCCGGTGCCTTCACGGGGCACGAGATCTGCTCCGGCGCCCCGTGGCTGCACAGCGTCAACTGGCTCAACATCGGCGAGTCCTACCACCCGACCGCCGCCGGACAGTCCGGCGGCTACCTGCCGGCCTTCACCAACGCCGCCTGACCGGCCCGACCGTTCCGGGGGACGCACCGGCGGGGGCCGTCAGGCGGCCCCCGCCGGACCCGCCGGCGGCGGGTCCGGCGACTCGCCCGGGGACGCGCCGGGCGACGCGTCCGGGGACACGCTCGCGGACGTGCCGGGCGAGGCGCTCGCGGACGTACTCGCACCGGGGGAGGAGGCCCCGCCCGTCGGGGTCTCCTCCTCGCAGGTCACGGAGATCCCGACCCACTGGGTGGCCACCTCCGCCGGACCCCGCACCTCCAGCCGGACCGCGTCGTCGAAGGCCCGCTCCGGGACGTGCGTCAGCTCCGTGTGCTCCAGCCGCCGGCTCCGCGGCCCGCCCGTCCCGTAGGTGACGGACTGCCAGCCGGGTCCGGAGGTCTTCCCGCTCCGGGTGGCCCAGCGGTACTCCAGCACGGCCGGGACCCGCTCCACCTCGACGGTGGCCGTGAAGGCCGGCGCCCGCTCCGGGGGCGGCGGGCAGATCCCGGTGTAGGAGGTCCGTACGGCATCCACGTACGCGAGGACCTGCTGCCCGGGAGCAGCCGACGGCGTCCCCTGCCCCGGCGCCGGGCCCGAGGCGGACGGGCCCGGACCCGTGGAGCCCGCCGTCCGGGAGTCCGTCGCCGTCCCCGCCGGGCCGCCGCCGCGGCCGTCGTCCCCGGCCCCGCGGTCCTTGAGCAGCAGCCAGGCCAGCGCGGCCAGGGCCAGCAGCAGGAAGACGATCCCGGCCGTCAGCACCAGCCCGGCCCGCCCCCGCGCAGGCACCGGCCGCGGCGGAGCGGGCTCCCCGTACGGAGACCCGTGCGCCCCCCGTGCTCCCGCCCCGGCGCGCGCCGCCCCGTCGCGCGGCCCGTGTCCGTGGCGCGCCGTCACCGCTGTCGTGTCCGGGCCCGGCACCCCCTCGCCGCCCGGGGCCCGCGCCGTCCCGCCCGCGCCGATCACCCGCAGCATCCGGGCCGCCTCCGCCGCGGGCAGCCGCTCGGCCGGGTCCTTGCGCAGCAGGCCCTCCAGGACCGGTTCCAGCGGCCCGGCCCGGCGCGGGCGGGGCAGCTCCGCTTCCATCACCGCCCGCAGCGTGGCCAGCGGGGTGTCCCGGCGGAAGGGCGTGCTCCCCTCGACGGCCGCGTACAGCATCACCCCGAGCGCCCACAGGTCCGACCCGGCCCCCGGTTCCTGTCCCCATGCCTGCTCCGGCGCCAGGAATTCGGGGGAGCCGAGCACCTCGCCCGTCATGGTGATCGCCGAGGAACCCTCCAGGCTCGCGATCCCGAAGTCGCTCAGCACCACCCGTCCGTCGTTGGCGATCAGCACGTTGCCCGGCTTGACGTCCCGGTGCAGCACCCCCGCCTCGTGCGCCGACCGCAGCGCGGCCAGCACCTGCTCCCCGAGGTGTGCGGCCCGCTGCGGGCTGAGCCGCCCCTCGGCCTCCAGGACGTCGGCCAGCGAGAGCCCCCGGACCAGCTCCATCACGATCCAGGGCCGGCCGTCCTCGGAGGCCACGTCGTAGACCGTGACGACCCCGCGGTGCGAGACCCGGGCCGCAGCCCAGGCCTCGCGCTCCAGCCGCCGGTACAGCCGCTGCAGTTCGGCGGCCTCCAGGCCGGCGGGCGCCCGTACCTCCTTCACGGCCACCTCGCGGGCCAGCACCTCGTCCCGGGCGCGCCACACGATGCCCATGCCGCCGCGTCCGATCGGCTCCAGCAGCCGGTAACGGCCCGAGATGACATGACCGGCGCTTGAATTCCCGCCCCCGCCACCCGCGTTCCCACTCACGCGACCCCCCTGTGCGTCCTTGTGTTACCGGGCGATCACTTCAAGTTAGCGCAGTGCGTGCGAAGTGACCCCTGGTGCGACACGACTCGGCATGAAGGCCCCCGAACGCGGCCCATCTGTGCGGAGAGTGACGGTCGACTCCGCTGAGTAATCGTCAACCCCCGTCGCCACAGGGGTAATTCACACCACCGGGATACCCGAGCGCGACGCGGGGGCGATAGGGTTAACCTGCCCGGGCCGGGTGCCCTCGTACGGGTGGGGAGAGAACATGGAACAGATAGCAATGCGCAGCAGGCCGCCTCGCGTGCCTGCCATCACGTGCGGAAGCAGTGCGACCAGCTCGCGCCTCGACCGCCACCTCGCCGTGCTGGGCGGTCCCGCCCTGCCGCACGGCGAGACCGCCGAGGCGACGCTGCTGATGCGCGAGCTGACCTCCCGCGACCACACGCACCGTCTGCGGAGCCGGAGCGCGCGCGTATCGCTCTTCGCGCCGCTGCGGCGTCTGCGTCGCACGCTCTTCGGCAGCCGCCGCTCGTAACCGTCCCCCGTACCGCGACCGTCCGCCCTCCGGCACCCTCTACGCGACGACACCGTCCCGGCGCAGGTCCGCGATCTGCGCGCCCGTCATCCCCAGGGCGCGCAGCAGGGCCTCGGTGTGTTCCCCGAGTGCCGGCACCGCACCCATCCGCGGTGCCGCACCACCCGGCAGCCCGATCGGCGGCAGCAGGGCCCGCAGCGGACCCACCGGTGAACCCACCTCCCGCCAGCGGTCCCGGGCCGCCAGCTGCGGATGTCCGGCCAGCCGGCTCACCGGGTTCAGCCGGGCGCAGGCGATGCCCGCCTGCTCCAGCCTCCCGATCGCCTCGTCCGCCGTCAGCCCGCCCAGCGCCTCCGCGACCACCGCGTCGGTCTGCTCCCGGTGGGCGGTGCGCGCGGCGTTCGTCCCGTACGCGGGGTCACCGGCCAGCTCCGGCCGTTCCAGCACCCGCTCCGCCAGCCGCCGCCACTCGCGGTCGTTCTGCACGGACAGCAGCACCCGGTCCCCGTCGGCCGTCGCGTAGGCGTCGTAGGGCGCGATGACGGCGTGGGCGAGACCGGTGCGCGCGGGCTGTTCGCCCCCGTGCATCGTGTGGTGCAGCGGATGGCCCATCCACTCGGCGAGCGCGTCCAGCATGGACACCTCCACCCTGCCCCCGCGCCCGGTCGTACCGCGCCGCAGCAGGGCCGCGAGGACCCCCGAGAAGGCGTACATGGCGGCCGCGATGTCCGCGGCCGGGATGCCGGCCTTGACGGGCTCGTCGGGCGTCCCGGTGACCGAGACCAGCCCGGCCTCGCACTGGACGAGCATGTCGTACGCGCGCTTGTGGGCGTACGGGCCCTCGGGGCCGTAGCCGGAGACGTCCACGGCGATCAGCCGCGGGTAACGCCCGCACAGCACGGCCGAGTCGAGGCCCAGACGGGCGGCGGCGCCGTGCGCGAGGTTCTGGACGAAGACGTCGGCGTCCGCCAGCAGACCGTGCAGGACCTCCCGGCCGCGCGGGTCCTTCAGGTCGAGCGCGATCGACTCCTTGCCGCGGTTGGCCCACACGAAATGCGAGGCGAGACCCTGCGCGGCGGTGTCGTAGGCGCGCGCGAAGTCGCCCCCGTCCGGCCGCTCGACCTTGATCACCCGAGCGCCGAGGTCGGCGAGCTGACGGGTGGCGAAGGGGGCCGAGACGGCCTGTTCGACGGAGACGACCGTGATGCCGGCGAGCGGGAGGGGTTCGGGCTGGTGCGCGTCGTGGTTCATGACGCGTGCCTACCTGCTCGGACCCCGTTCTGTCACCACCCCGGGGCCGCGGACGTCCCCCGGGTGCGGTCCCGGCCCCGCTCAGTCCTGGCCGCGCGCGAACCTGTGGGTGGCCAGCGGAACGAAGAGCGCGAGGAGGAGCACCGACCAGAGCAGCGCCCCCGCGACCGGGTGCGCGGCGGGCCAGGCGGCCCCCGCCGCCGCTTCGGCCCCGGCGTTCCCGCACAGCTCGCGGACCGCGGTGGCGACGGCACTGATCGGGTTCCACTCGGCGACCGTACGCAGCCACCCGGGCAGCCCGGCCGTCGGCAGGTACGCGCTGGACAGCATCGGCAGGACGAAGGTGGCGCCGCCCAGCTGGCCCGCCGCCTCCTCGCTCCGGCTCAGCAGGCCGAGGTAGGTGCCCACCCAGGCGGTGGCGAAGCGGAACAGCAGCAGCACGCCGAGCGCGCCCAGCGCCCCGGGCAGCCCGTTCTCGATCCGCCAGCCCATGGCCAGCCCCACCAGCATCAGCGGCACCATCGACAGGGACGTGGTCAGCAGGTCGGCCGCGGTCTGCCCCAGCGGGACCGCGGTCCGGCTCATCGGCAGGGTCCGGAAGCGGTCCATGACCCCGCGGTGGGCGTCCTGTGCGGCGGTGAACAGGCCGGTCATCAGGCCGTTCGCGGCGGTGGCGGCGAGCAGCCCGGGGACGAGGAACTCGCGGTACTGCGAGCCCGGCATGGCGAGCGCACTGCCGAACACGTAGCCGAAGAACAGCAGCATCATGATCGGCATGGTCTGGGTGAGGATCAGCAGGGCCGGAGCGTGCCGGGCCTTCTGGAGCTGGCGGGTGAAGACCGCTCCTCCGTCGTACAGCAGGGTGTTCATGCGGCGAACTCCTTGTCGTCGGGACCGGCCCGGCCGACCCGGGTGAGGCGGAGGAACACCTCGTCGAGGGTCGGCGGGCGCAGGCTCGCGTCGGTGACCGGGACCCCGTGGGTGTCGAGCTCGCGGATGATCCGGGGCAGGGTGAGCCCGGCGTCGAGCACGGTCACGGCCACGGTGAGCGCGTCCTCGTCCAGGGCCGGCCGGCCCCCGGTGAGCCGGTCGAGCACCACGGCGGCGCCCGCGAGGGCTTCGCGTCCGGCGACGGCGACCTCGGCGCGGGCGCCGATCCGGGCCTTCAGCTCGGCCGGGGTGCCGGTGGCGGCGGCCCGGCCGCCGTCCACCACCACGATCTCGTCGGCGAGCCGGTCGGCCTCCTCCAGGTACTGGGTGGTGAGCAGCACGGTGGTGCCCTCCTCGGCGAGTGCGCGCACCGCCGTCCAGATGTGCTCGCGGGCCGCCGGGTCGAGCCCGGTGGTGGGCTCGTCGAGGAACAGCACGCGGGGGCGGGTGGTCAGTCCGGCGGCCAGGTCGAGGCGCCGGCGCATACCGCCCGACCAGGTCGAGGCCACCCGGTCGGCGGCCTCGGCGAGCCCGAACCGCTCCAGCAGTTCGTCGGCGCGGGCCCGGCCCGCGGCGCCGCGCAGCCCGGAGAGGCGGGCGAAGAGCCGGAGGTTCTCACGGCCGGTCAGGTCCCCGTCGACGGAGGCGTACTGGCCGGTGGCGCCGATGGCCCGGCGGACGACCGCCGGTTCCCGGGTGACGTCGTGCCCGCTCACGAGGGCGCGGCCGCCGGTGGGGGTGGCGAGGGTGGTGAAGATCCGGACGGCGGTGGTCTTGCCCGCGCCGTTGGGGCCGAGGAGCCCGCAGACCGTGCCCTCGGGAACGGCGAGGTCGAGGCCCCGCAGTGCGTGGACCTCCCCGTAGGTCTTCTCCAGACCTTCACTAAGTACAGCGTACGTAGTAGTCATGAGCGGCACCCTACCTCACTACGTACGGTGTACGTAACTAGGATGGAGGCAAGACGGACGAGGTGATGAGCGATGACACCCAGCGGGCGCCCCGCTGAACCCGAAGTGATCTGGGCCCGCCCGCACCGGGCCGGACGCGGACCCCGGCCCGCGCACAGCCGCGAGTCGATCGCCGCCGAGGCGGTGCGGATCGCCGACGCGGAGGGGATCGAGGCCGCCTCCATGCGGAGGGTCGCGGCCGGGATCGGCGCCGGGACGATGTCCCTGTACAACTACGTCCCGCGCAAGGAGGACCTGTACGAGCTGATGGTCGACGCGGTCAGCGGGGAGTACGAGCTGACCCCGCCGACCGGCGACTGGCGCGCCGACCTGCTCGCCCTCGCCCACCAGACGCGGGAGCTGATGCACCGCCACCCCTGGCTGCCCCGGCTGCTGAGCCCCGTCTACGGCTTCGGCCCCAACGCCCTGCGCTATCTGGAGCACAGCCTGGACTGCCTGCTGCCGCTGGACGTGCCCGACGGCGAGAAACTGGAGCTGGTCGCCGCGGTCAACGGCGCGGTGGCGACCTACGTGTCGGGCGAGCTGGCCCTCGCCGAGCGCGCCCGGGCGCTGCCCTGGTCCGCGGCCCAGGAACGGGGCGTACGGGCGGCATGGATCGGGTCGCAGCTGGCCACCGGGCAGTACCCGCTGCTGACGGCGGCCCTGACGGGCGGCCCCGCCCCGATCACCGAGGCGGGGCCGGAACTGGCCGCGGCCTTCGACCGCTCGATGGCCCGGCTGCTGGGAGCCTGGGGCGCGTAGGACACGTGGCGCCGGCCGTGCCGTGCCGGGGGTGGCCGCCGGGCCGGGCCGGACCCCGCGTCGCCCGGCGGCTCAGAGGAGCGCGAACTGCCCGCCCGGGCCCTCCTCCTGGTGGTCCAGCACCGAAGCCGGGCGGCGGGCCCAGCGCGGCGCCGGCAGCACCCCGGCCGCGCGCAGCTCCGCCCCCGGCAGGAGCGGGCCCGGCTCGAACGCGGCCCGCTCCGGGGCCAGGTCCGCCAGCAGCGCCAGGGTCGTGACCAGGGCCAGCAGCTCCGAGGTCCAGCCCTGCGGCCATGCAGCCGGGCCCAGCGCCTCCAGCCCGTCCGTCCCGGGCCGGCGGTGCGCGGTGCGGGCGGCGAACCAGGCGTCGAGCACCCTCACGCCCTGCACCTCGAACTCCCAGGCGCCGGCCGGGACGGGGGAGAGGGTCCCGCCGCCGAGGTGCAGCGACTCGGTCCCGGCGTCGTACGACAGCTCGTGCGGCCACGCCGGGACCGCCGACCGCACGTACGGGCGGCGCCCGCCGGGCAGCCGCGGCGGCTCACCCCCGCGGCCCCCGCGCACCTGCACGGTGAGCAGGCGGTGCCCCAGCTCCAGCCCGGCCCGCCAGCGCCCCGGATCGGCGGTGAGGGGGACCTCGTGGCCCCGCGGCCCCGGGCGGCCCGCCGCGAGGACCCAGCACAGCACGTCCTCGGGGGTGACCCAGCCGCCGTAGCGCTCGCCCAGCAGCGTCAGCAGGCCGGGCGCGAGGTTCGGCTCGGCGCCCCCGGGGCGCCGGTGCAGCGGGCGGACCCGGCCCAGCCGCCCGGCCGGCAGGTGTGCGGTGACCAGCAGGTCCGGCGTCTCGACCAGGAACAGCTGGTGCTCGTCCCGCACCCGCCACAGCTCCGGGCGGGCGCTGTCGATGAGCCGCTGGTCCGGCAGCAGCCACTGCTCGTCGAAGGGTTCGCGGAGCACCCGTACGGGATCGGGGCAGGGGCCCGGCTCGTCGGCGAACCGGGCCGTACCCGAGCGCTGGCCCGGCAGCGCCGCCGCCCCGGCGGCGGGCGTACGGCTCCGGCTCGGGCGGAACAGCCGCTCCCGCTCGGCCCCTTCGGCGGCGGTCAGGGCCGCCCAGCGGGCGCGCAGGGCGGCCGGATCGGGCGCGGCCACCCAGTCGCGGCCCAGGCGCAGCCCGCCCACGGCCCAGGGCATCAGATCGTCCAGCAGCAGGTCCGGCATCGGCGTGTCAGCGCTCACCCGGCAGATGGTAGCGACGGGCCCGGGTGGCCGGGCTGCGCACAGGCCGAAGGGCTACGCTCCTTATGTACGCATACGTACCATCGACCGAGGAGACGGCCATGAGTCAGTACGACGAATACTCGACTCCGTCGCAGGCCGAGGGCGAGCGGCTCGACGAGGACATGGACGAGGTCCAGAAGAAGCAGACGCACCCCCAGACGATGCGGACCACCCCCTCCCAGGCGGAAGGCGAGCGCGGCGCGGAGGAGGAGGGCAAGAAGTAGCCCCGAACCGCGGCGGGGCCGTCACCGTGCCCGTCACCGCCACGGCCGCGGGCGGCCCGGCCCGCCGCTGTGGCCGTCAGCGGGCGTCGGCGTCGTCGGCGAGCTTCGGCGTCCGTCGGCGGGCTTCGGCGTCCGTCAGTGGGCTTCGACGGTCACCGTGAAGGAGAACCGGTCTCCGCGATAGCGGATCCGCGCCACGTCCACCACCCTCCCGTCCTCGTCGTAGGTCACGCCCGTGTAGTGGAGGATCGGGCTGAGCAGGGGGACCCGGAGCAGCTCGGCCGTCTCCGGGTCGGCGAGCCTGGCCTCCACCGTGTCCGTGATCCGGCTGATCCGCACCCCCACGACGTCCCGCAGCACCTTGGTCATCGGCCACCGTTCGAGATCGGCCAGGTCCACCGAGTCGGCGAACTCGGGAAGCACCGCGTTCTCGGCCCAGTTGGTCGGCTCGCCGCTCTCCCGGTCGTGCCGGAGCCGCCGGTACGTGACCACTTCGGACGTGTCCGGGAAGTGCTCCAGCAGCTCCCCGGCCACGGTCGTCCGCGCACGCCCGAGAACCGTCGTACGGTCGCCCGACTGCTGGGCCACGATCGCGTCGACCGAGCCCAGCAGCCGGACCGGGGTGCCGCGCCGCGCCCCCGGCTCGATGAAGGTGCCGCGCCGACGGTGCCGGCTGATCAGCCCCTCGCCCTCCAGCTCCTTCAGCGCCTGCCGCATGGTCAGCACGCTGACCCCGTAGTGCTCGGCGAGCTGCTCCTCGGTGGGCAGGCGCAGCGAGGCGTCCGGAGTGCGCCCGAGTATCGAGGCGCGCAGCGACTGCGACACCTGGTACCAGAGCGGCAGCTTCCGGTTCAGCACCAGGGAATCGGGGGCGAAGGCGGTCACGGCTGGGTTCTCCGAACGGCTGGACGGGGACGACGTGCGGCGTCGCACGCAGCGTAGCCGCGTACGCGGCGCAGGTCAGGGGCGGAAATGGCGCTCGAGCCCCTGCCAGACATCGTCGTACGCCTGCTGGAGGTGGTCCGCCGCGGCGGCCTGGGCGGTGGCGGTGATCGGCCACCGCGTCTCGAACATGAAGGCCAGGCCGTCGTCGATCTTCTGTGGCTTCAGCTCGGCGGCGCTCGCCCGGTCGAAGGTCTCCCGGTCCGGGCCGTGCGCGGACATCATGTTGTGCAGCGAGCCGCCGCCGGGGACGAAGCCCTCCGCCTTGGCGTCGTAGGCCCCTTCGATCAGGCCCATGTACTCGCTCATGACGTTGCGGTGGAAGTACGGCGGGCGGAAGGTGTCCTCGCCGACCAGCCAGCGCGGGGCGAAGACCACGAAGTCCACGCCCGCCAGCCCCGGGGTGTCGGAGGGCGAGGTCAGCACGGTGAAGATCGACGGGTCGGGGTGGTCGTAGCTGATGCTGCCCAGCACGTTGAAGCGCCGCATGTCGTAGACGTACGGCACGTGGCTGCCGTGCCAGGCGACCACGTCGAGCGGGCTGTGGTCGTAGGTGGCGGACCAGAGGTTGCCGCAGAACTTGTTGACCACCTCGGTCGGCCGTCCGTCCGCGCCCGGGTCCTCGTACGCAGCCACCGGGGCCTGGAAGTCCCGCGCGGCGGCGAGGCCGTTGGCGCCGATCGGACCCAGGTCGGGCAGCTCGAAGGGCTGGCCGTAGTTCTCGCAGACGTAGCCGCGGGCGTCGGCGTCGAGGAGCTCCACGCGGAAGCGGACGCCGCGGGGGATCAGCGCCACCTCGCCCGGGCGGGCGGCGAGGAGGCCGAGCTCGGTGCGCAGGAGCAGTCCGCCGCGCTCGGGGACGATCAGCAGCTCGCCGTCGGAGTCACTGAACACCCGGTCCGTCATCGGGGCATTGGCGGCGTAGAGGTGGATGGCCATGCCGGTGCGCTGCGCCGCGTCGCCGTTGCCGCCGAGGGTCCACAGGCCGGCCAGGAAGTCGGTGCCGGGGGCGGGGTCGGGCAGCGGGTTCCAGCGCAGCCGGTTCGGGTCGGCGGGGACTTCGGTGAAGGGCGCGGTGCGCAGGTTCCCGTTGTCCGTCCGGGTGAAGGGCGGGTGCGCGGCGGAGGGGTGGATCCGGTAGAGCCAGGAGCGGCGGTTGCGGCTGCGGGGCTCGGTGAAGGCGCTGCCGCTCAGCTGCTCGGCGTAGAGGCCGAGGGGGGCGCGCTGGGGCGAGTTCCGGCCGAGCGGCAGTGCACCAGGGACGGCCTCCGAGCTGTGCTCGTTGCCGAAGCCGGTGAGGTACTCCAGTGCCTCCGCCGTCTTCCTGGCCTGCTCGATGCCGTCGGCCTGCTGCTCGCTCATCGCTGCTCCCGCTCCGTCGAAGGAATCCTATGGCTGACAGTAGGATTCCGCGGCCCCTCGCGTCAACGGCCGCTCCCGGCCGCCTGGCCGATTTCGCGGGCCGGGCGGGCCGGCCGCGCGGGCTGTCCGGGCGGGCTGCCCGGCGGTCGGTGGGCGGGGCCGGCGCGGATTCGTGCAGAGGGGGATCACAAAAGATGAACATTGCTCTACTCTCTCGCGCATGTCGTGGACCCGCAGGTTCCCTGCCGTGCCCGGGAGTACCCCCGGACGAATCCTGGGGGTGGCGCTCCTCGCCGCCCTGCTAGCCCTCCTGTCCCTCCTCGCCGCCGCGCCCGCCGCCCGCGCGCACGAGGAGCGCCCCGTCACCTTCCCGGACGGCTCCGGATCCGTGCCCGAGTACCGCACCGGGGAGCCCGACCTCGTGGTCTGCAAGACCGACCGGGCCGCCTTCGAACGCCGGATATCCGCTTTCCCGGACGACCTCAGGCAGCGCAACCTCGCCCTGTACGAGCGGTGCGAGAAGAGCGGCTACCGCCACCTCCAGGAGGCCGTCGACGCCGTCGACCGTCCCGGGATGAACATCGCGATCCTCCCCGGCCTGTACGAGGAAGAGCCCTCGCTGCCGCCCCCGGCGGGGGAGTGCGCGTCGCTGAAGGCCCCCAGCTCCTCGCTGGGCTACCAGATCCTCAGCTACGAGCAGCAGGTCCAGTGCCGCCACAACCAGAACCTCGTCGCGATCCTCGGCAAGACGAACCTGCAGATCGAGGGCACCGGAGCCAGCAGGCAGGACGTGGTCGTCGACGCCAAGTACCAGAAGCTGAACGGCATCCGCGCCGACCGGTCGAACGGCATCTACTTCCGCAACTTCACCGCGCAGCGCACCACCTTCAACTCCCTGTACGTCCTGGCGGGCGACGGCTTCGTCATCGACGACGTACTGACCCGGTGGAACGACGAGTACGGCTTCCTGACCTTCGCCAGCGACCACGGCCTGTACAAGAACTGCGAGTCGTACGGGAACGGCGACTCCGGCATCTACCCCGGCAGCGCCTCCGACATCAACAACGGCCGCGGCTACGAGGTCCCGCGCTACTCCATCGAGATCACCGGCTGCCGCAGCCACCACAACATGGTCGGCTACTCCGGCACCGCGGGCGACTCGGTGTGGGTGCACGACAACGAGTTCGACCAGAACATGGGCGGCGCCTCGATGGACAGCGCCTTCCCGGGACATCCCGGGCTCCCGCAGAACCACGCCAAGTTCGAACGGAACCTGATCCACGACAACAACCAGGACTACTACAAGTACGTCGCCGACGGCACCTGCGCCAAGCCGCCCGTCGAGCGGGGCTACGAGCGGGGCGTCGTCTGCCCGCAGATCTCCATGCCGCCGGGCACCGGCATCATCACCGCGGGCGGCAACTGGAACCTGTACGAGGACAACTGGGTGTACGGGCACCGGCGCGCCGGCTTCTACCTCAGCGCCGTCCCCGCCTTCATCCGCGGCGAGGAGGCCTGGTCGAAGCAGGCGGACACCTCCCACCACAACCGGTACGCCGGGAACGTCATGGGCAAGGACAGGTCCGGCGCGTCCCGGCCGAACGGCATGGACGTGTGGTGGGACGGACAGGGCCGCGGAAACTGCTGGCAGGACGGGCCCGGCGGCTCCAGCCCCGGCACGCTGCCGCAGTGCGGCGAGCGCCGCGGCGCGGTCTCCGGGGCGTCGGCCCGCCTGGTCGGCGAACCGGTGAAGCTCGTCCAGCTCCTGGTCTGCGCCGACTACAGCGTGCAGGCGCGCAAGCTCCCGGCCGGCTGCGACTGGTACGGGGCCCGGGGCCTGGAGCGGGTCGAGACCCAGATCGCGCTGGCCGTCGCCGCGGTCCTGCTCCTGGTCGGCGGCGTCCTGTGGGCGCGCCGCCTGCGCGGCTCCCGCCTGGGCACGGCCGCCTCCGTGCTGGGCCTGGCGGGGCTGGCCCTCGACGTGGCGGGCTCCACGACCCCCCTGACCGCGACGGCCGTCCCCGCACTGGCCCTGCTCCTGCTGGGCGTGTGGTGGACGGGCGTCGGCCTCGCCCTGCGCCCGAGCCGCCCCTGGTTCGCACGCCTGAGCCTGCTGCTGGCCGGCCTCACCCTGCTCGACGCCTTCGACAAAGCCGTCCTGATGATCCCCTGGACCCCGCTGAGCCCCGCCTGGGTACGGGCGCTCGTGGCCCTCGTCTGGGTCCTCTGGGCCGTCATCGCCTCGGCCCGCCCGACCCCCCAGCCCCAGCCCACCCCCACCCCCACGACACCCCCCGCCCCACCCGTACCCACCCCGACCCCTTGACCGCCCCTGGTCGCCGCCCGACCACCGGGGCGACCTCACGGGCGGCTGGCCCCGGCGGGGAGGCCCGCGCGGAGGCTGGCCCGCGGGGAGGCGGGCCCGCGGGGTGGCCCGAGCGGGGGCTGGCCCGCGGGGTGGCCCGCGCGAAGGCGGGGCCGTGTGAGGCGGGCACCCCGCATCGGGCGGTCCCGTGCGAGGCGGCCGTCCCGCAGCGTGCGGTCCCGCATGGGGCGATTCCGCACCGGGCCCGTCCCCCATGGGGTCGCCTCGCTGGGCCTGCCCCGCTGGGCCCGTCCCGCCGCGGGGCTCCCGGAGGCGGGCATCGCGCACCGGGCGGTCCCGCACCGGGCCCGTACCGCGGGCCCGTCCCGCCGCGGGGCTCCCAGGGAGGGCATCCGCACCGGGTGGATCCGGCACCGGGCCCGCCTCCCTTGGGGCCGCCTCGCTGGGCCCGTCCCCCGTGCGGGGCTCCCGGAGGCGGGGATCCCGCACCGGGCGGTCCCGGCACGAGGCCCGCCCCGCTGGGGTCCGTCCCGCCGGGGTGGCTCCCCGGAGGCGGGCATCGCGCACCGGGCGGTCCCGCGCCGGGCCCGTTCCGCGCCGCGGGGGGCCCACCGGGCCCGGCCCGCGTGCGGTCCAACGCGCCGATCCCGGCCCGTGTTCGGCCGAACCCGCCGATCCCGGCGAGCCAGACGAGAGAAGCCGTCCAGGCGGCACCGACCACAGGAGGCCCTGCTGTGACCGACCGGCCCGAGGAACGCATCCGGTGCGATGCCTGCGCTCCGCCCACCCGCCGCCGGACCCGAAGGGCCCGCGCGGCGCGCGGCACGGACAGGCCGCAACCGGCCGCCCGGACCACCGCACTGGTCGCCCTGGCGCTGCTCCTCGCGGGCAGCGCGGCGACGGGCTGCGGCGGGCGGGCCACCACCCACCACAAGCCCGGCACCAGCCACGAACAGGCCTCCGGCAGCGTGGGCACCCTGCTCACCACCGAGGACGGCTCCGGCCACCGGCTCCGCGAAGTCCCCGCCGCCGGCGCGCCCGAGGTGCGGCTCGCCGCCCGCCCGGACTCCGAGGACGGCTGGAACCTCCAGCTGACGGTGAACAACTTCCGCTTCACCCCCGACAGTGCCGGCGGCGCAGCCCTGCCCGGCGCCGGCCACGCGCACCTGGAGCTCGACGGCCGCAAACTCGCCCGGCTGTACGGCCCCTGGCACCACCTGCCCGCCGCACAGGTCCCCGAGGGCACCCACACCCTGACGGTCCGCCTCTACGCCGACGACCACACCGCCTGGGCGGTGTCCGGCAAGCCGGTCGAGGGCACGACCCAGCTCACGGCCACGGCCACCGCTCCCGGCGGCCACGGTCACGGCAGTACCCCGCAACCGCCGGAGCAGGGACAGGGACAGGCACAGGGGCAGGGCGAGGCCGACCGCACGGTCACCCTCACCGTCCGGGACGGCAAGGTCAGCCCCGCCCCGGCCCGGACGGAACTCAAACGGGGCGAACGCGTCGCCCTGCGCGTCACCAGCGACCGCGCCGACACCCTGCACGTCCACGGCTACGACCAGGAACTCGCCCTGCCCGCAGGCCAGGAGGCCACCCTGGTCCTCACGGTCGACCGCACCGGCCTCTTCGAGGTCGAGACGCACGAGTCCGACCTCGTACTGACCCAGCTCCTCGTCCGATGACCCCGCACCCGCCCGTACCGGCACCCGGGTCCGCAGCCACCACCCCAGGCGGCCCGGCACCGACCCCGCCCATGCCGGCACCCCAGGCCGCAGCCACCGCCAGAGGCCCGGCACACACCCCGCCCAACGCCCGGCCCGGTGCCGCAGCTGCGACCGTTCGCCCGACCCCGACCCCGACCCCGACCCCGACCCCGACCCCGACTCCGACCCCGACCCCGAGCACCGCGCGCGGCACCGGAACCGGCACCGGAACCGGCCACCGACTCCGCCCCGAGCGACCCCCCGGGCTCGGGCCCGAGCCCGGGAGGCCGGTCCGTCGGCGAGGCGGGGCCGCGGCCCCGGTGGGCCGGTGGTGAGCATGCTCGGGCTCGGGCCCGACACCGGTGCCGGCGGCGGCGGCGATGGCGGTGGCCAGGGCGTGGTCCCGTACCCGGCCGAGCCGTTCACCGCTCTCGCGCACGGGATCGGGTCCCAGCACGATCTTCCGATCTCTCCCTTCTACGCCTTCGCCGGTGCCTTCACCGCACTGTTCGTCTCCTTCCTCGCCCTCGGCCTCCTCTGGTCCGCCTCCCGCTTCCGCGGAGACCGCTCCGGGATCGCCCTGCCCGCCGTCCTCCAGCGGGCCGCCGACCGGCCCGCCACCCGCACCGCCTTGCGCCTGCTCGGTCTCGCGGCCGCCCTCCTGCTCCTCCTGCACCTCCTCCTCGGTCCCGACGACCCCGCGCGCAACCCCGCTCCCGGCGCCGTCTACGTCCTCTTCTGGGTCGGGCTCGTCCCCGCCTCCCTCCTCCTCGGCCCCGTCTGGGCCCTGCTCAACCCGCTCCGCACCACGCACCGCCTGCTGTCCCGGGCGCTGCCCCGCCGCAGCCCCCACCGCCCCCTCCCCGCCCGGCTGGGCCAATGGCCCGCCGCCATCGGGCTGTTCGGCTTCACCTGGCTCGAACTCGCCGCTCCTGATCCCGCATCCACCACCACCCTCCTCATCGCCCTCGCCCTCTACGCCACCGCCCAACTGCTGTTCGCCGCCCGGTTCGGCGAGCGCTGGTTCGCCGACGGGGATGCCTTCGAGGCGTACAGCGCCCTCCTGGCCCGGCTGGCCCCGCTCGGCCGGCGCAGCGACGGCTGCCTGGTCCTGCGCAACCCCTTCCACGGACTCGACGCGACACCCGAGCGGCCCGGACTCGTCGCCACCGTCTGCGTCCTGCTCGGCTCCACCGCCTACGACGGTTTCTCCGACCACCCCACCTGGATCAACGCCCTGCAGACCTCCCCCCTCGGCCGCACCCCCACGGCAACCCTCGGACTCCTCGGCTCCGTCGCCCTCGTCGCCACCCTCTACTGCCTGTGCGCGGCGGCGACCCGCCTCGTCTGCGGCCCCCATCCCGGCCCGCTCACCGCCTTCGCGCACTCACTGGTGCCGATCGCGCTCGGCTATCTCATCGCCCACTACTTCTCCCTCCTGGTAATCGAAGGACCACGCACGGTAAGCATGGCACTCGGCACTGACAACGCCACCGCGCCCGCCCCACCACTGGGCCCGGGCGCCCTCGCCGCCCTCCAGGTCGTCGCCGTCATCACCGGCCACGTCCTCGGCGTCGTCGCGGCGCACGACCGCTCCGTACGCCTCTTCCCGCCCGCCCGGGCGGTGGCCGGACAACTGCCCCTGCTCGCGCTGATGATCACCTACACCATCGGCGGGCTCGGCCTCCTGCTGAACTGAGGCCTCCCGCCGACGACGGAAGCGAAGCGCGGCATGATGGACCCCGTGCCCCCCGCCCACCCCATGCGCCGTACGCCCGTCCAGCAGCGCAGCGCCGACCGGCTCGCCCGGATCCTCGACGCCTGCGCCGAGCTGCTGGACGAGACCGGGTACGAGAAGCTCAGCACCCGCGCCGTCGCCGTGCGCGCCGGGGTGCCGATCGGCTCCGTCTACCGCTTCTTCGGCAACAAGCGGGCCATGGCCGTCGCCCTGGCCCACCGCAACCTCGACCGGTACGCCGACGGCATCGCGGTCCGCCTCGCCGGCCTCCCGGCCAGTGACTGGCGGCCCGTCGTGGACGCCGTGCTGGACGAGTACCTGTCCATGAAGCGCAGCGTCCCCGGCTTCGCGCTCGTCGACTTCGGTGTGCCCGCGCCGCCGCCCGACGGGCCTGCGGCCGACCCCAACCACCTGGTCGCCGCCCGCCTCACCCAGCTCATGTGCGGCCACCTCGGCCTCACCCCGGGCGCCGACCTCGAACGGGCCGTCCTGGTCGCGGTCGAGGCCACGGACGCCCTGATACAGCTGGCCTTCCGGTCCGACCCGGCGGGCGATCCCCGCATCGTCGCCGAGACCCGCGTGATGATGCAGGCCTACCTCGCCCGCGTCCTCGACTAGTACTCCAGCGGTAGATCGTGATCATGCTGGTGGGGCCGGTGCGGAAATGGGTGCGGCCACCGTTGATCATCGGTGTGTGTTGACAAGCGATCATGCGGTGGCCGCGAGTCGCAGCGTAGACCCTGCCCCTGGCAGGACGGGTGCGAGGCCTTGATGGCCAGGATCGCGGGTCGATTCCCCCGCGTCGAACCTCGCCGCCGGGTACCGCGGTTGGTCCTCGGACTGCTCTCGGATCTGCCGCGCAAGAACTGCTGGACCATCGCCGAATGGGCCGGTGACGCAACACCGGACGGGCTGCAGCACCTGCTGAATCGCGCCAAATGGGACGCCGCCGGCGTGCGCGACGACCTGCGCGACTATGTGGCCGAGTACCTGTACGACGACCAGGCGGTCCTCGTCGTGGACGAGACGGGCGACCTGAAGAAAGGTATCCACACTGTCGGCGTCCAGCGCCAGTGCACCGGCACCGCAGGCCGCATCGAGAACTCCCAGGTCGCCCCTCTACTTGGTCTACGCAGGTCATCGCGGCCACGCCGCCGTGGACCGGGAACTGTACGTTCCCCGCTCATGGACCGACCGGCCCGAGCGCTGCGACGCGGCCGGGCTTGAGCCGGACACCGTCTTTGCCACGAAACCGGAACTGGCCACCCGAATGATCGCGAGGTTCCTCGACGCCGCTCATCACGCCCACTGGGTGGCCGGCGACGAGGTCTACGGCGGCAACCCGAAACTCCGCACGGCCCTGGAACACCGCGCCACCGGATATGTACTCGCGGTCGCCCCCACCCACGAAACACGCACGCACGAGAGCAGGGAAGTTCCGCGCAGACACCCTCGTCAAGCAGGTCCCTGGTCCGTCGTCGACCTGCCCGACCCCGGGCTTGGCCACCGCCACCTGCTGATCCGCCGCAACCACACCACCGGGGAACTCGCCTACTACCTCTGCTACTCACCCCGGCCAGTGCCGCTGACCGTTCTGGTTCGCGTCGCGGGATCCAGAGGGCGAGTCGAAGAGACCTTCCAGTCCGCCAGAGGTCTGGCCGGGCTGGACGAGCACCAGGTCCGCCGCTATACGTCCCGGTCCCGCTGGGGCACCCTCGCCATGCCTGCCCATGCCTTCCTGGCCGTGGTCCCCGCAGACGAACACCTCCGGCATCCCGCCCCGGACCGCCTGATCCAGCTCACCTGCAACGAAATCGCGCGCCTGTTCATCACGCACACCACCCAAACGCGTCGTCCAGGGCGCCGCGCACCAACTCCACTGGTCCCACCGGAGACGCCGCCACCAGGCACAATCCCGAGCCGGCCACTATCGACGCCAGGCCACAGCCTCCTGTGACTGAGTGCTTGGGTCGGCCCGTCCGGCCAACCAGCGTGCTGAGTTTCGACGGCCTTTGAACTGCAGAGACGCCGGGAGGCAACGGCCTCGGGGCTCCGCTCGATCTTGTCCTGATCGCCCAGCCGACTACGGGGCCGCCGCGCGAAAGAGGGCCAGGAGGGCCTGCGCCGGCGTGGTGTCCGCGTCGAAGAACTGTGTGGCCAGCGCGGGTGGCACGGCCCGACCGTGCATGCGGATCTCGTGGCAGCTGAAACAGAACGCCGCCTCGAACAGCGCCAGACCCAGAGAGTCCTCGTATGCCCGGACGCTCCAGCCGGGCGAAAAGCCGCAGCGGTGCTGTTCGCTGCCGGGCAAATTCTCGATCAAAGTCAGGACGTCGGTGGCCTCGCTCCCGATCCAGTGGGCGACTGCCCTGCCGGGGTATGGAACGCCCCGCTTGGTCGGGAGGGCGGAGATCCTGACGACCTCGATCAGCGCGGTGGCGGCAACGGCTTCGGCGGGGAGCTGCATGTGAGCAGTCTGCCTGCCGGGCCGTCCGACAGTCGCGGCATATCGCGAGCGGAGACCCTGTCGCACGAAAAGCACAGGTACAGAGACCCAACAGGCCAACTCCCCTCGGTGCACCTGCCAACTGAAGCGCTCCGTCATCACGATCCACCGCTGGAGTACTAGGCCGGCGGCCGGCGGGAGGGTCGCATCGGGTCGCGCACGGCCCTCCCCGACGTGCCTACCGGTCGGTATGCTGATGGTCCCCGCAAGCCCGTGCCGCAGCCTGCCGCCGTCCTGGAGGGCCCCATGCCCCGCACCGCCCTGCGCATCTGCCCCCTCTGCGAGGCCACCTGCGGCCTCACCCTCACCATCG
This sequence comes from Streptomyces sp. NPDC058646, assembly GCF_042716875.1. Classification (NCBI taxonomy): domain Bacteria; kingdom Bacillati; phylum Actinomycetota; class Actinomycetes; order Kitasatosporales; family Streptomycetaceae; genus Streptomyces; species Streptomyces sp. NPDC058646. The sequence continues at coordinate 104,021 of NZ_JBHXRK010000021.1, forward strand.
AGGGCACCACGGTCACCGGAGCGCGCGGTGACCGCGAGGACGTCTTCAGCCGCGGTTTCATCTGCCCCAAGGGCGCCGCCTTCGGCGCACTCGACGCCGACCCCGACCGGCTGCGCACGCCACTCGTCCGGCGCAACGGCCGACTCCAGGAGGCCACCTGGGAGGAGGCGTACGAGGCCGTCGCCGCCGCGGTCCCCGCCCTCGTCCGGGAGTACGGGGCCCAGTCGGTCGGTGTCGTCCTCGGGAACCCGAACGTCCACACCATGGCCGGCGCCCTCTACCCGCCCCTGCTCCTCAAGGCCCTCGGCACCCGCAACCTCTTCACCGCCAGCACGCTCGACCAGATGCCCAAGCACGTCTCCAGTGGGCTGCTCTTCGGCGACCCCTTCGCCATCGCCGTGCCCGACCTGGACCGCACCGACTTCCTGCTCCTCGTCGGAGCCAACCCGGTGGAGTCCAACGGCTCCTTGTGCACCGCCCCCGACTTCCCCGGCCGGCTCAAGGCCCTGCGCGCCCGCGGCGGCACCCTGGTCGTCGTCGACCCGCGCCGCACCCGCACCGCCCGGCTCGCGGACCGCCACCTCGCCCCGCGGCCCGGGAGCGACGCGCTGCTCCTCGCCGCCCTCGCGCACACCCTGCTCGCCGAGAAGCTCGCCGCGCCCGGCGTACTCGAGGAACGGAGCGAAGGGCTCGGGGAACTCGCCGCCGCCCTCGGGAGTTTCACCCCCGAGGCCGTAGCCCCCGCCTGCGACCTCCCGGCCGACGAGATCCGCTCCCTCGCCCGCGAGCTCGCGGCCGCGCCCACCGCCGCCGTCTACGGGCGCATCGGCAGCTGCACCGTCGAGTTCGGCACGATCGCCAGCTGGCTGGTCGACGTACTGAACGTCCTCACCGGAAATCTCGACCGGCCCGGCGGAGCCCTCTTCCCGCTCTCGGCCACCGGTTCCCGGCCCCGCCCGGCCGGGCCCGGCAAGGGCTTCGCCCTCGGGCGCTGGCACAGCCGGGTCAGCGGCCATCCCGAGGTCAAGAGCGAGCTGCCCACCGCCGCCCTGGCCGAGGAGATCGAGACCCCGGGTGAGGGGCGGATCCGCGCGGTGATCGCCATCGCCGCGAACCCCGTGCTGTCCGCGCCCGACGGCCGGCGCCTCGACGCGGCCCTGGCCGGGCTCGACTTCATGGTCAGCGTCGACCCGTACCTCAACGAGACCTCGCGCCACGCCCACGTCGTGCTGCCCCCGCCACCGCCCTCGCGGAGCGCGCACTTCGACTTCGCCTTCAACGCCTTCGCAGTCCGCGACCAGGTGCGCTACACCCGCCCCGCCGTCCCGCCGGAGGCGGGCCTGCCCGACGAGTGCGAGATCCACGCACGCCTCGTCCTCGCCGTCTCCGGCATGCACGGATCGGCAGGTCCCGAAGCCGTGGACGAACTGGCCGTCAAGGCCGCCCTCGCGAGGGAGACCGCCGACCCGGACTCCCCGCTGCACGGCCGGGACCCGGCGCAGCTCGCCGCCCTGCTGACCGGCGAGAACGGCCCGGAGCGCCGGCTCGACCTGATGCTCCGGCTCGGACCGTACGGAGACCGGTTCGGCCTCGCCGAAGCCGGCACGCCCGCACGCCCCGAGGCCCGCACGCCCGCACGCCCCGAGGCCGGAACGGAGCCGGAGGCTGAGCCGGGTCTCAGCCTGGAGCGGCTGCTGGCGCACCCGCACGGGATCGACCTGGGCCCGCTGCGGCCGCGGCTCCCGGGCGTGCTGAGGACCCGCAGCGGCAGGATCGAGCTGCTCCCGGACCCGATCGCGGCCGAGCTCCCCAGGCTGCGCGCGGCGCTCACCGACCGCCCCGCCGCCCTGGTGCTCGTGGGCCGCCGCCATCTGCGGTCCAACAACAGCTGGCTGCACAACGTCCCGGCCCTCGTCGGAGGCTCCAACCGGTGCACCCTCCAGGTCCACCCGGAGGACGCCCGCCGGCTGGGCCTCGCCGACGGCGGCCGTGCCCGCGTCACCGCGGACGGCGGCAGCCTGGACGTACCCGTGGAGGTCACCGACGCCGTCCGCGCGGGCGTGGTGAGCCTCCCGCACGGCTGGGGCCACGACCGCGCCGGGTCCCGGCTCTCCGTGGCCTCGGCCGAGCCCGGCGTCAACGTCAACCAGCTGCTCGACGGCACCCGGCTCGACCCGCTCTCCGGCACGGCGGTGCTCAACGGATTCCCCGTGGATCTGACACCCCTGCCCTGAGCTGGGGTTTTGCTCGTATTGCTCACGCGTCGACGTCTTGTTGGGCCCCGGAGGAGGCACCTACGTTCCCTGCATGCTGACCTTCCTCGGCTTCGCCATGATCGCGACCTTCCTGGTCCTGATCATGATGAAGAAAATGTCGCCCATCGCGGCGCTCGTCCTGATCCCCGCACTCTTCTGCGTGTTCGCCGGGAAGGGGGCGCACCTCGGCGACTACGTCATCGACGGCGTCGGCAAGCTCGCCCCGACCGCCGCCATGCTGATGTTCGCCATCGTCTACTTCGGCGTGATGATCGATGTCGGCCTCTTCGACCCGATCGTGCGGGGCATCCTGCGCTTCTGCAAGGCCGACCCGATGCGCGTCGTGGTCGGCACCGCCGTCCTGGCCGCGATCGTCTCGCTGGACGGGGACGGGTCGACCACCTTCATGATCACGGTTTCGGCCATGTACCCGCTGTACAAGCGGCTCGGCCTGAGCCTGGTGGTGATGACGGGTGTCGCCGCCACCGCCAACGGCGTCATGAACACGCTGCCCTGGGGCGGTCCCACGGCCCGGGCCGCCACCGCCCTCGAGCTGGACGCCGCCGACATCTTCGTCCCGATGATCCCGGCCCTCGCGGCGGGTCTGCTCTTCGTCTTCCTGCTCGCCTACGTCCTCGGCCTGAAGGAACGCCGCCGGGTCGGCGTCCTGGCGCTGCCCGGGACCGGGGAGGACGCGGAGGCCGGGAAGGACGCCGGAGCGGACGCGGCGAACGGCACGCACCGGGGCGCGGCGGAGGCGCCCGCCGCCGAGGAGCGCCTGGTCGCGGCCGGGTCCGGGACTGTGGCCGGTGCCGGTGCCGGTGCCGGTGCCGGTGCCGGTGCAAGTGCGGTCGGCGGCGGGCTTCCCGGCCCCGCCCCCGCCCCCGCCCCCGGCGGCCCCGGGGCGGCTCACGGCGCTGCCACCGGCGCCCCCGGCGGAACGGACACCACCCCCGCGTACGCCGAGGACGGCTTCCAGGGCCTCGACCCGGACCGGCCCACCCTGCGTCCCCGCCTCTACTGGTTCAACGCGGGCCTCACCGTCGCCCTCCTCACTGCGATGATCATGGAGCTGCTGCCCATCCCGGTGCTGTTCCTGCTCGGAGCCGCCCTCGCCCTCACCGTGAACTACCCCCACATGCCCGACCAGAAGGCCAGGATCGCCGCCCACGCCGACAACGTCCTCAACGTCGCCGGCATGGTCTTCGCCGCTGCCGTCTTCACGGGGGTCCTCTCCGGCACCGGCATGGTCAAGCACATGGCCGACTGGCTCGTCGGGGCGATCCCCGAGGGCATGGGCCCGCACATGGCGCTCGTCACCGGCCTGCTGAGCCTGCCGCTCACCTACTTCATGTCGAACGACGGCTTCTACTTCGGCGTGCTGCCCGTCCTGGCCGAGGCCGGCGCTGCGCACGGGGTCTCCCCGCTGGAGATCGCCCGCGCCTCCCTCGTCGGCCAGGCCCTGCACATGTCCAGTCCGCTGGTTCCGGCCGTCTACGTCCTCGTCGGCATGGCCAAGGTCGAGTTCGGCGACCACACCCGCTTCACGGTGAAATGGGCGGCCCTCACCTCCCTGGTGGTACTGGGCGCAGGGATGCTTTTCGGCATCATCTGATCGCCGCAGCCCTGGCGCGCAGAAAACTACCGGCGCTAGTTTGTAGGGTGTCCGCGAGGTCAGGTCTACGCGCCGGTGCGTGCTCGGGAGGAATGCCATGAAGGCCCACGACGGGATGTACATCGACGGCGCATGGCGGCCCGCCGCCGGACGCGAGCGCATAGAGGTGGTGAACCCGGCGGACGAGCAGGTCATCGCGGGCGTCCCGGCGGGCACCGCGGAGGACGTGGATGCGGCCGTACGCGCGGCCCGTGCGGCCCTTCCCGGCTGGGCGGCCGTGCCCCCGGCGGAGCGGGGGGCCCTGATCCGCGCCCTGCGCGACGTGCTGGCCGCCCGCAAGGGCGAGATCGCCGAGACCGTCACCGCCGAACTCGGCTCCCCGCTGGGCTTCTCGGAGATGGTCCACGTCGGGTCGCCGGTCGCGGTGGCCTCCTCCTACGCCGAGCTGGCGGCCTCGTACGCCTTCGAGGAGCGGATCGGCAACTCCACCGTGCTGCTGGAGCCGGTCGGCGTGGTCGCGGCCATCACGCCCTGGAACTACCCGCTGCACCAGGTCGTTGCAAAGGTGGCGCCCGCTCTCGCCGCCGGCTGCACCCTCGTCCTCAAGCCGGCCGAGGACACCCCGCTGACCGCACAGCTCTTCGCCGAAGCCGTGCACGAGGCGGGCATCCCGGCCGGGGTCTTCAACCTGGTGACCGGGACCGGCCCGGTCGCCGGCCAGGCCCTGGCCGCGCACGAAGGGGTCGACCTCGTCTCCTTCACCGGCTCGACCGCCGTCGGCAGGCAGATCGGCGCCACCGCCGGCGCCGCCGTCAAGCGGGTCGCCCTCGAACTGGGCGGCAAATCGGCCAATGTCATCCTGCCCGGCGCCGACCTCGCCAAGGCCGTCAAGGCAGGCGTGGGCCACGTCATGAACAACTCCGGCCAGAGCTGCAACGCGCTGACGCGCATGCTCGTCCACCGGGACCAGTACGAGGAGGCCGTCTCCCTCGCGGCCGCGGCCGTCGCCGCCTACCCCAGCGGCGACCCCACCGACCCGGGCACCCGCATCGGCCCGGTGGTCAACGCCAAACAGCGCGACCGCGTGCGCGGATACATCACCAAGGGCATCGAGGAGGGTGCGCGCCTGGTCGCGGGCGGCCCCGACGCGCCGCACGAGCGCGGGTACTTCATCGCCCCGACCGTGTTCGCCGACGTCACGCCCGACATGACCATCGCGCAGGAGGAGATCTTCGGCCCGGTGCTGTCGATCATCCGGTACGAGGACGAGGAGGAGGCCCTGCGCATCGCCAACGGCACCGTCTACGGCCTGGGCGGCGCCGTCTGGGCGGCGGACGACGAGACGGCCGCGGCCTTCGCCCGCCGTATGGACACCGGGCAGGTGGACATCAACGGCGGCCGCTTCAACGTGCTCGCACCCTTCGGCGGTTACAAGCAGTCGGGCGTGGGCCGCGAGCTGGGCCCGCACGGCCTGGCCGAGTACCTCCAGACCAAGTCCCTGCAGTTCTGAACCCGGCGGCTCCGGGGGCCCGCAGCCCCCGGGCCGCGCCCACCCCGGGCTCCCCGCCCCGCCTGCCCCGCACCCCGCCTCAGCACCGGAAAACGGAGACGACGACCATGGTCCGCGCCGCCATCCTGCCCGCCGTCGGAGCCCCGCTGGAGATACGGGAGATCGTGCTGCCCGATCCCGGCCCCGGGCAGGTCCGGGTACGGCTCGCCGCCGCCGGGGTCTGCCACTCCGACCTCTCCCTCACCAACGGCACCATGAAGGTCCCCGTCCCCGCCGTCCTCGGCCACGAGGGCGCGGGCACGGTCCTGGCCGTCGGGGAGGGCGTCACCCACGTCGCCCCCGGCGACCCGGTGGTGCTCAACTGGGCCCCGTCCTGTGGAGAGTGCCACCACTGCACCATCGGCGAGGTATGGCTCTGCGCCAAGGCCCTCACCGGCGTCGGGGCCGTCTACGCCCACGACGCCGAGGGCACCGCCCTGCACCCCGGGCTCAATGTCGCGGCCTTCGCGGAGGAGACCGTCGTCGCGGCCCACTGCGTGCTGCCCGCGCCCGACGGGATCCCGCTCGCCGAGGCGGCCCTGCTCGGCTGCGCCGTCCTCACCGGCTACGGAGCCGTCCACCACAGCGCCCAGGTCCGCCCGGGCGAGTCCGTGGCGGTCTTCGGCGTCGGCGGGGTCGGCCTCGCGGCCCTCCAGGCCGCCCGCATCGCGCAGGCGGGCCCCCTCGTGGCCGTCGACGTCTCCCCGGCCAAGGAGGAACTGGCCAGGGCGGCCGGGGCCACCGACTTCGTGCTCGCCTCCGACACCACCGCCCAGCAGATCCGCGCGCTCACCGGCGGACAGGGTGCGGACGTCGCCGTCGAATGCGTCGGCCGGGCCGAGACCATCCGCACGGCCTGGGAGTCCACCCGGCGCGGCGGCCGCACCACGGTCGTGGGCATCGGCGGCAAGGACCAGCAGGTGAGCTTCCACGCCCTGGAGATCTTCCACTTCGCCCGCACCCTCACCGGCTGCGTCTACGGCAACAGCGATCCCGCCCGGGACCTCCCGGTCATCGCCGGGCACGTCCGGGCCGGCCGCCTCGACCTCGGGGCCCTGGTCACCGACCGCATCACCCTCGACGGCATCCCGGCCGCCTTCGACGCCATGCTGGCGGGCAAGGGAGGCCGCTCGCTCATCGTGTTCTGAGCAGCGCCCCCGCCCGGCCCGGCCCGACCGGTCACGCGGGCCCGCGCAGGGCCTCGTACTGAAGGGCCAGGCCGTCCAGGAGCGCCTTCAACCCCGTCTCGAAGGCGCCGTCGTCCACCTCGCGCCGGCGCTCGGCCAGCAGGTGGGCCTGGCCCAGGTGGGGGTAGGCCGACGGGTCGTAGGCCGTCTCGTCGTCGACGAAGCCCCCCGCGAAGGAAGCCACTGCCGAGCCCAGGATGAAGTAGCGCATCAGCGCGCCGATCCGCGTCGCGTGGGCGGGCGGCCACCCGGCCGCCGTCATCGCACCGAACACCGCGTCCGCCACCCTCAGTCCGGCCGGCCTGCGCCCCGGCCCCCGGGCCAGTACGGGCACGATGTTCGGATGGTCGGACAGGGCCGCCCGGTAGGAGTGGGCCCAGTCGTGGAGCGCGGTACGCCAGTCAGCACCCGCCCCTGCGCCTGCGCCGGGCCCTGTCCCTGCACCCGCCCCTGTCCCTGCATCCGCCTCTGCGCCTGCGCCCGGCCCTGCCCCCGCCCCGGAATCGGGCGCCCCCGCCCCGGACGCCCCGGCCGCCGACGTGAACCGCGGCGCCTCGAACATCGACAGGTCGACCCGTGCGCTCACCGCGTCCGCCACCGCGTCCAGGATCTCGTCCTTGGTGCGGAAGTGGTTGTACAGCGAAGGCCCGCTGACCCCGAGCGCCGCCGCCAGCCTCCGCGTCGACACCGCGTCCAGCCCCTCGGCGTCCACCAGGGCCCCCGCCGCCTCGACGATGAGGGCGCGGCTGAGGAGGGGCTTGCGCGGTCTGGCCATGCGCCACATAGTAGAGCCTGCCCTCAATAAACTACCGGTGCTAGTTAACTGGTGCCGGACCCTGTCACGCGACCTCGGAGGTGCCCGGTGGATCTGGAGCTGAGCGAGGAACAGGACGCCGTCCGCCGGCTCGCCCGCGAGTTCGCCGACCGCGAGGTCACCCCCCACGCCGCCGCATGGGACCGCGCCGAGAGCGTGGACCGGGGCATCGTCAAGAAGCTGGGCGCACTGGGTTTCCTCGGCCTGACCGTCCCCGAGGAGTACGGCGGCTCGGGCGGTGACCACCTCTCCTACGTCCTGGTCACCGAGGAGCTCGGCCGCGGCGACTCCGCTGTCCGCGGCATCGTCTCCGTCTCCCTCGGCCTCGTCGCCAAGACCATCGCGGCCTGGGGCACCGAGGACCAGAAGCGTGCCTGGCTGCCCCGCCTGTGCTCCGGCGACGCACTCGGATGCTTCGGCCTGACCGAACCGGGCACCGGCTCCGACGCGGGCAACCTGACCACCCGCGCCGTGCGCGAGGGGGACGCATACGTCCTCGACGGCAGCAAGATGTTCATCACCAACGGCACCTGGGCCGACGTGGTGCTCCTCTTCGCCCGCACGGGCGCGGAGCCCGGCCATCGCGGGGTCTCCGCCTTCCTCGTCCCCACCGACGCGCCCGGTCTCACCCGCCGCGAGATCCACGGCAAACTCGGCCTGCGCGGCCAGGCCACCGCCGAACTGGTCCTCGACGGTGTCCGCGTCCCCGCCTCCGCGATGCTCGGCCCCGAGGGCAAGGGCTTCTCGGTGGCCATGTCCGCCCTGGCCAAGGGCCGCATGTCGGTCGCCGCGGGCTGCGTCGGCATCGCCCAGGCCGCCCTGGACGCGGCCGTCTCGTACGCCGCGGACCGCGAGCAGTTCGGCAGGCCCATCGCCCACCACCAGCTGGTCCAGGAGCTGATCGCGGACATCTCCGTGGACGTGGACGCCGCCCGGCTGCTGACCTGGCGGGTCGCCGACCTCATCGACCGCGGCAAGTCCTTCGCCACCGAGTCCTCCACCGCCAAGCTCTTCGCCTCGGAGGCCGCCGTGCGCGCCGCGAGCAACGCCCTCCAGGTGCACGGCGGTTACGGCTACATCGACGAGTACCCGGCCGGCAAGCTGCTGCGCGACGCCCGGGTGATGACCCTGTACGAGGGCACCAGCCAGATCCAGAAGCTGCTCATCGGGCGGGCCCGTACCGGGGTTTCGGCCTTCTGAGGCCGGGCTGAGTACGCGCATGAGTACGCGAGCGGATGTGGCGCCGGTCACTGCGCCCGATGCTGGTGTCATGAACGAGACACCGGTCAAGCAGCAGAACACAGGGGCGTACTACGGCCAGGCCGTTGCCGCCTTCGGCATCGCCCTCGGCTCCGTGGCCCTCGGGATCTACAACCTGGAGGTCGACGGCTGGGTCCGGGCCTTCCTCGGCATCGCGGTCCTGTACCTCACGACCTCGGCCTTCACCCTCGCCAAGGTCATCCGCGACCGCCAGGAGGTCACCCAGATCGTCAGCCGGGTGGACCAGGCCCGGATGGAGAAGATGATGGCGGACTACGACCCCTACGCCCCGAAGAAGCCCGCTCGGCCCAGCGCGTCCTAAGCGCTTGCTCACCCTCCGGTAGGGTGTCACTCCCACACGGTGAAGAGGTGAGTGAGCGATGGACAGCGCGGAGGAGACGGCCGGCGGCTATCAGCCCTGGTCGGAGGTGATCCCCGACGCGGCGCGGCGACTGCTGGTCGCCGCCGTCGAGGCCTTCGCGGAGCGCGGGTACCACGCCACCACCACGCGTGACATCGCAGGGCGCGCCGGGATGAGCCCGGCCGCGCTCTACATCCACTACAAGACCAAGGAAGAGCTGCTCCACCGGATCAGCCGGATCGGCCACGACAAGGCGCTGAAGATCCTGTCCTCGGCGGCCGACGGCCCCGGATCCGCGGCCGAGCGGCTCGATGCCGCCGTGCGGTCCTTCGTACGGTGGCACGCGGCCCATCACACCACCGCGCGGGTGGTCCAGTACGAGCTCGATGCCCTCGCCCCGGAGCACCGCTCCGAAATCGTGGCACTGCGCCGGCAGAGCGACGCGGCCGTGCGCGGCATCCTGGCCGACGGGGTCGCCGCCGGGGAGTTCGACGTCCCCGACGTCCCCGGCACCACCCTCGCCGTCCTGTCCCTGTGCATCGACGTGGCCCGCTGGTTCAACGTGGCCGGGCAGCGCACGCCCGACGAGGTCGGCGCGCTCTACGCCGACCTCGTGCTCCGCATGGTGGGCGCGACGGGTGCCACGGGCGCGGCCCGGTAGCGATAGGGCTCCCTCCCGCCCCGACCCGCCCTGTCCCGGTCGCGGGTCAGAAGTAGTAGCGGGAGACCGACTCCGCCACACACACCGGCTTGTCGCCGCCCTCGCGCTCGACTGTGACGGTCGCCGTGACCTGTACGCCGCCGCCCGCCTCGGTCACCTCGGTGATCACGGCGGTGGCTCGCAGCCGCGACCCGACCGGCACCGGAGCCGGGAACCGGACCTTGTTCGCCCCGTAGTTGATGCCCATCTTCATGCCTTCGACCCGCATGACCTGCGGTACCAGACTGGGCAGCAACGACAGGGTCAGATAGCCGTGGGCGATCGTGGAACCGAAGGGTCCGTCAGCGGCCCTTTCCGGGTCGACGTGGATCCACTGGTGGTCACCGGTGGCGTCCGCGAAGAGGTCGATCCGCTTCTGGTCCACCTCCAGCCAGCCGCTGGGCCCGAGCGGCTCGCCGATCCCGGCGTGCAGTTCCCCTGCGGACGTGAACACCCTCGGCTCGGCCATGCCCTGCTCCTGCTTCTCGCGGATGACTGACGGATGACTGACGGACCGCTGACGAACGACTGACGGAGCGCTGACGAACGACCGCGGAACGAATAAGCGCTTGCTCAGCATGCTGGGACCGCATGTGTATGTCAACGGACCTCCGACTACCCTCGGCCTGGTGCCGCAGATTCCCGAGAACGTCAACGAACTCACCGTCGGCCAGCTGTCCGCCCGAAGCGGCGCCGCCGTCTCCGCCCTCCACTTCTACGAGGCCAAGGGCCTGATCAGCAGCCGCCGAACCTCCGGCAACCAGCGCCGCTTCAGCCGGGACGCGCTGCGCCGGGTGGCCTTCGTGCGCGCCGCGCAGCGGGTGGGCATCCCGCTGGCCAGCATCCGCGAAGCGCTCGCCCAGCTCCCCGAGGAACGCACCCCCACCCGCGAGGACTGGGCCCGGCTCTCCGAGACCTGGCGCACCGAACTCGACCAGCGGATCCGCCAACTCGGGCGCCTGCGCGATCATCTGACGGACTGCATCGGCTGCGGCTGCCTCTCGCTGGAGAACTGCGCGCTGTCCAATCCGGACGACGTCTTCGGCGAGAAGCTCACCGGCTCGCGGCTGTAGCGGAGCTGGAAGGCGCCGCCGGCGCCCCCACCGTCCGCGCCGCCAGCACCAGTTCGGCGTTCGAGGCCGCCGGACGCCCGTCCGGCAGGTGCAGCACGTCCCCTACGCCGATCCGCGTGCCCGTGCCGCACCGCGCGGCCAGCCGCAGCACCGGCCAGGCGGCGCTCCCGCGCCCGTACAGCAGCACCGCCACCGGCGGCAGCCCGCGCAGCCCGGCCACCAGCGCCGGATCCGCCGAGGCGAGCTCGGCCACGAGCCGGACACGCCCGGGGGTGCGGAGGGGCCAGGCCAGGAACCGGGCCATGGGCTCCGCCCCGGCCCGCCCGCCCACCGGAACCACGGCGTCCACGGCGATGCCGCGCTCCAGCAGGGCCTGCGCCAGGTCCTCGGCGCCCGCTTCGGCGAAGTGCACCGCGGCCCGGTCCGGCAGCGCCGTCCAGGACCGCACCCGCTCCAGCCGCTCCGCCGGCCCGGGTTCGGCGCCGGGGCTCGCACACACGGCCAGGGGTACGCCGACTCCCGCGCCCCGCACCGCCTCCAGCAGCGGGCCCACCACCCGGGGGGAGAGGCTCTCGCGTCCGCACGGGGTCCGCGGGTGGACCAGCACCTCCTGCGCCCCGGCGTCCACCGCGGCGAGCGCCGCGTCCGCCAGGGCGCCGGGGGACAGGGGCACGGCCGTGCCGTCGGCGGCGGTCCGCGAGCCGTTCAGCGACACCTGCGAGACCTGTGGCACCAGCGACACCTGTGGGTTCATGCCGCCCCCGCCGCGGGCGTGTCCACCAGCGCCGGTCTGGGCACCACGATCCCGCAGCCCGCGCAGAGCGGCCCGTCCCAGGCCCACGCCCCCTCCCAGGGGCCCGGCACCCGCGGGCCCGACCCCGCCCGCCGCCCCGGAAGCCGCCCCGCCCCGGGCCCGCCGGACCCGGGCCCGCCGGACCCGGCCACCCGGTGAACGGGTCCGGCCCCGGGCGCGTCGGGGCCCGTCCCCTGCACGGGCCCCGCCCCGGCCCGCGGCACGGGGACGGGCCGCGGGCCGGCCGGCGGGGCCGGCCAGTGCAGTTCCCGGTCCCCGCAGACCGGGCACGCCGTCCCCGGTTCCGATTCCAGCGCCTTCACGAGCCGTCGCAGCACTTCGTCGAGCGCGCCCTCGGGCCGGACCCCGGGATCCGCACATCGCACCACCGCGTCCCCGCTCCCGCCCCACGCCCACTCCGGCCGCCGCAGCCCGTGGTGCTTCTCGCGCCGCCGCCGCTCCGCGAACTGGCGCTCGTACTCCAGCCAGACCGCCCGCGCCTCCTCCAGCTCCTCCAGCGCGGCGACCAGCCGCAGCGGGTCCGCCCCCCGGTCCTCGGGCGCGATCCCGTGCCGGTCGCACAGATGCCACCACGTGGCCCGGTGCCCGTAGGGGGCGAACCGCTCCAGGCAGCGGCGCAGCGAGTGGCGCCGCAGGGCCCGGTCGTTGCGCGCATCGCGCACCTGGTAGGCCAGACTCCGGAATCCCGCCATGACATGTCACCTCCGCCGATGTGCCCAACATGCCCGGCCCGGCCCGGGCGCATGCGGGGGCGGTCGAGGCGTACGGGTGGCACGTGGCCGGAAGTCAGCGCCCCAGGCGTCCCGCGGAAACCACCACCCGGGCCAGCTCCTCGTGGCAGATGTCGCTGTGCGCCCCCGAGGGCGCGCCGCCGCGCCGCACCACGGATCCCGCGTCCACGCTGACGCATCCCGCCGGAGGGAGCCCCCCGCGCAGGGCCGCGTCCAGGGTCAGCCGCGGCGCGCCCGGGACGGCCCGCACCCCGCCGTGCCCGATCGCGCCCCACCGCTCGTCGAAGCCCATCAGTCCGGCCGAATCCCCCGCCATCCGGGAGGCCAGCGGATAGAAGACCTTCAGGGCCGAGTCGTGCGGCGAGTGGCAGGCCACCACCGGCCCGTCGACCCGGCGCTGGAGACCGCGCAGGGCTCCGCCCCGGCTCTTGTCGTGGGGCAGGCGGTCGGCGAACGCGTAGTGGGAGAAGGCGCCCTGGAGCAACGTCAGCGACTTCACGTACCGGGCCCGGTCCGGTACCGCGCGCAGCGAGAAGGACACCACCCGGGCCCCGAAGCTGTGCCCGATCAGATGGACGCGCAGCGCCGGGCGGACGCGCGCCAGCTCCGCCAGCGCCGGACCGAGGCCGCGCTCACCGACCACCCCCGCCCGCTTCTTCATCCGGTAGTACGTCGCCTGCCGGAGCAGCTCCTTGGCGCCGCCCCACAAGTCGCCCGGCCCGCCCGCCAGCCCGGCCGCCGGCGGCGGCGCAGGACTCCGCACGCCGTCGCCTCGGGGGCCGGCGCCCGCTGCACCGGTGCTCGGCACACCGGCGCTTGCGGGCAGTGGGGCACCCGTCCCGGCGAGCCGGAGGGTGAAGGCGCGGCACACCTCCAGCACGTCCTCCGTGAAGATCAGCGGCACCGCCGGGGGCGCCACTGCGGTGACCGAGTTCACCCCGGCCAACTCCCGTACCAGTGCCCCGAACTCGATGAAGGCGGCCGTCGAATCCGGCCGGTCCTCGAGCAGTTCGGCCACCCGGTCCAGCTCCGCCTCACGCCCCGGCCAGAACTCACCGAGCGCCCGCCGGGTGGCGGGGTCCAGCGCCACCCCGGAACCGGGCCCGGCGAGGACCCCCGGCCCGAAGTCCGGGATCGGCTCGTCCGCGAACCGTATCGAGGGCCACACCACGCCCACGTAACCCAGCCGTATCCCCGGCCCCACCAGCCCGGGGAACGGGGCGAAGAACCGGTCGTACAGCCGCAGGGACGTGCCGCGGTCGCTGTTCCACCCGTGGGCGAAGACCAGCAGGTCGGTGGCCTCCATCCGGGCCACCGCGCCCTGTCCGGCCGGGTCCGCGTCCCCCTGCGCGTCGAAGACCAGTTCCGCGTAGGGACCGACCCCGATCCCGCGTCCCGTTCCGTTCCCGGCACCCCTGTCCGTCATGACGTACCCCTCCACGCCCCGCCTCCGGTGCGGTCCAGCATCCTGCTGCCGCGTCCTTCCGGCTAGTGCCCCGGGGGTGCCGCCCTCTACCGTCCCGTGGTGTCACCGGTACAGCAGGTACTGCTCCCGTACCGCTGCGAAACGGGCCAGTCCGGCCGTCCAGTCGCCCACGACCTCCTCCACCCCCGCCCCCGCGTCGACCATCCGCCGCACCCGGTCCGAGCCGGTCAGCCGGTCGATCCAGTGGTCCGTGCGCCAGCCGAAGCCGCTCCAGGTCCGCCGCGCCGTCACCAGCAGCCCGATTCCGGCCCGCACCGGATCGAAGGCCTCGCGGTCGTGCACGATCAGCCGGACCCCGCCGCAGACCTTTCCCGCGTGCTTGGAGAAGGTCGGCGTGAAGTACGCCTCCCGGAACCACACCCCGGGCAGCTCCAGCGCGTTCGCGGCCTCCGCCCACTTCCGGTCGATCCCCTCCGCGCCGACCACCTCGAAGGGCGTGGTCGTACCGCGTCCCTCCGACAGGTTCGTCCCCTCGAAGAGGCAGGTGCCCGCGTACGCGAGGGCCGTGTCCGGGGTCGGCATGTTCGGGCTCGGCGGCACCCAGGGCAGCCCGGTCTCCCCGAAGAACGACTCCCGCCGCCACCCGCTCATCGCCACGGTCCGCAGCCTGACCGGCCCCCCGGGCAGCGACCCGTCGGTCAGGAACTCGCCGTTGAAGAGCCGGGCCAGCTCGGCGGCCGTCATCCCGTGCGCGAGGGCGATCGGCTCCCGGCCCACGAAGCTCGCGTACGCCCGCTCCAGGACCGGCCCGGCCGCCCGGCGGCCACCGACCGGGTTCGGCCGGTCCAGCACCACCACCGCCTTGCCGGCGAGGGAGGCCGCGCGCATGCAGTCGTAGAGGGTCCAGATGTATGTGTAGAAACGCGCCCCGACGTCCTGGATGTCGAAGACGACGGTGTCGATCCCGGCCGCCGTGAACACGTCCGCGAGGCGCTGACCGCTCTTGTCGTACGTGTCGTACACGGGCAGGCCGGTGGCCGGATCCCGGGAGGCGCCCTCGGAGTCCCCCGCCTGGGCCGTCCCGCGGAACCCGTGCTCGGGCCCGAACACCGCGACCAGGTCGACCCGTTCGTCCGCGTGCAGGACGTCGACCAGGTGCCGGGCCTCGGCGGTGATGCCGGTGGGGTTGGTGACCACCCCGACCTTCTGCCCGGCCAGCACCCCGTACCCGTCCGCGGCGAGCTGCTCGAAGCCCGTACGCACCTGCGCCGCGCGCGGCGCCGCCCCGGCGGCCGCCGCCGTCCCGGGCGCCCCCACCGCTCCCACGGCACCCGCAATCCCCGTGGCCCCCGCCAGTCCCAGCAGCCCGCGTCGCGACAGAGTCATCCGGCCACGCTAGGGGGCAGCCCCCTTCCGTCCGGACATACCGACTGGTTAGTCTGCCCGGCACCGGCAGGGATCCCAGCCGGAGTCCGGCCACGAAAGGTGATCCCCGTGAGCGCGTACCAGGACCAGCGAGTCGTCGTCACCGGCGCGGGCGGTGGCATCGGCGCCGCCCTCGCGCAGCGGTTCGCCGCCGAGGGGGCCACGGTGGTGGTCAACGACCGCGACGCCGCCAAGGCCGCCGCGGTGGCGGGCGCCATCGGCGCCCGGGCGATCCCGCTGCCGGGCGACGCCTCCGAGATCGCCCCGGAGGCGCTGGAAGCGCTGGGCGGCAGGATCGACGTCTACTGCGCCAACGCCGGACTCGCCTCCGGCGGCGACGCGTTCGCCGACGAGGCCGTCTGGGAGGCGGCCTGGGACACCAACGTGATGGCCCACGTACGGGCGGCCCGGCTGCTGCTCCCCGACTGGCTGGAGCGGGGGAGCGGCCGCTTCGTGTCCACCGTCTCCGCCGCCGGGCTGCTGACGATGATCGGAGCAGCCCCGTACAGTGTCACCAAGCACGGTGCGCTCGCCTTCGCGGAGTGGCTCTCGCTGACCTACCGCCACCGCGGGGTCCAGGTGCACGCCATCTGTCCGCAGGGGGTGCGCACCGACATGCTGACCGCCGCGGGCTCGGCGGGCGAACTCGTCCTGGCGCCGACCGCGATCGAGCCGGACGCGGTCGCGGACGCCCTGTTCGACGGCATGGAGAAGGGCCGCTTCTTGATCCTCCCGCACCCCGAGGTCGCGGACTTCTACGCCGCCCGTGCCACCGCGCCGGACCGCTGGCTGAGCGGTATGAACCACCTCCAGCAGAAGTGGGAGACCAGGTGACCTCCGCCGAGGCCGCTCCCGCGGGTTCCCGGTACGCCGCCCGGCCCTGGCTCGGGCGGCTCAGCCCGGCCCAGCGGGCGCCCGTCGCGCCGCCGCCCTCGGTGCTGCACGCCTTCCGTGCGGCCGTGGCCCGGGCACCCGGCCGCACGGCCCTGGCCTACTTCGACGGCCGGCTCTCCTACGCCGAGGCCGACGCCCTCTCCGACTCGGTCGCCGGGCACCTGGCCGCGCACGGGATCCGCCGCGGGGACCGGGTCGCCGTCATGCTGCAGAACACCCCGCAGTTCGTGCTCGCCGTGCTGGGTGCCTGGAAGGCGGGGGCGGTGGTCGTCCCGCTCAACCCGATGTACAAGGCGGCCGAGGCCCGGCACGTCCTGCGCGACTCCGGCGCCGCCGCGCTGGTCTGCGAGGGCCGCGCCTGGACGGCGTACCTGCGCGGGGCCGCGCACGACAGCGCCGTACGGACCGTGCTGACGGCCTCCGCCCTGGACTTCCAGAGCCGCAACGACCCCCGCCTCCTCGCCACCGCCCCGGCACCCGCAGCCGAGCCCGTGCCCGAGCCCGTGCCTGGGGCCGCGCCGACAGCCGAGGTCGCCCCCGTGCCCGCAGCCGCAGCCGGGCCCGTGCCCGGGTCCGTGCCGCGGCCCGTCGTTGCCGCGCTCACCGCCGTGGCCCGCCGCGGCGACCCGGCCCCCGCGGATCCCCGTCTCACCGCCGCCGACACCGCACTCATCAGCTACACCTCCGGCACCAGCGGCACCCCCAAGGGCGCGATGAACCCGCACGGCGCGCTCACCTACAACGCCGCCCGCCAGGTCGCCGGCCACCCCCTCCCCGAGGGCGCCACGTACTTCGCCCTCGCCCCGCTCTTCCACATCACCGGCATGGTCTGCGAGCTCACCGCCTGCTTCGTCAACGCCGGCACCCTCGCCCTCGCCCACCGGTTCGACGCCGGAGTCGTCCTCGACGCCTTCCTCGAACACCGTCCCGCCTACGCCATCGGCCCGGCCACCGCCTTCATGGCCCTCGCCGCACACCCCGGGGCCACCCCGGACCACTTCGCCTCCTTCCAGGTGCTCTCCTCCGGCGGCGCCCCGCTCCCGCCCGCGCTCGTCGAACGCCTCCGGGCCGCCTTCGGCTTCTACCTGCGCAACGGCTACGGCCTGACCGAGTGCACCGCCCCCTGCGCCTCCGTCCCCGCCCACCTCGAAGCACCCGTCGACCCCGTCTCCGGCACCCTCTCCGTCGGCGTCCCCGGCGCCGAGACCGTCGTGCGCATCCTCGACGAGCACGGCGCCGAGCTCCCCTTCGGCGAGACCGGCGAGATAGCGGTACGCGGCCCCCAGGTGGTACCCGGCTACTGGGGCCTGCCGGCCGAGACGGCCGAGGCCTTCCCCGACGGCGAGCTGCGCACCGGCGACGTCGGGTTCATGGACGCGGAAGGCTGGCTCTACGTCGTCGACCGCAAGAAGGACATGATCAACGCGTCCGGCTTCAAGGTGTGGCCGCGGGAGGTCGAGGACGTGCTCTACACCCACCCCGCGGTCCGCGAGGCGGCCGTGGTGGGCGTGCCCGACCCGTACCGGGGGGAGAGCGTGAAGGCGTACGTCAGCCTCCGCCCCGGCGCCTCGGCGGACCCGGCGGAGCTGTCCGCGTACTGCGCCGCGCGCATCGCCGCGTACAAGTACCCGCGACAGGTGGAGATCCTGCCTGTCCTTCCGCAGACGACCAGTGGCAAGATCCTCCGACGGGAGCTGCGCGACCGCGGCTGAAAACAGTCGGACGGACGTACGGCCGGCGACAAGGAAGGGAAGGTCAGCGCGATGGCGGCCAGAACCACGGCGACCGAAACCACGCAGGAAGCCCCGGTACCGCAGCGGCTGCTGGCCGTGGCCACCCGGCTGTTCGCCGAGCGGGGCTACGACCGCACCTCGGTCCAGGAGATCGTCGAGGCGGCCGGGGTCACCAAGGGCGCGCTCTACCACTACTTCGGGTCCAAGGACGACCTGCTGCACGAGGTGTACGCGCGCATGCTGCGCCTCCAGCAGCAGCGCCTGGACGCGGTGGCCGACTCCGACGCGCCCGTGGAGGAGCGGCTGCGCACGGCGGCCGCGGACGTGGTCGTCACCACCATCGAGAACCTCGACGACGCGATGATCTTCTTCCGGTCGATGCACCAGCTCAGCCCGGAGAAGTTCAAGCAGGTCCGTGCCGAACGCCGGCGCTACCACGAGCGGTTCCGGGCCCTGGTCGAGGAGGGCCAGCGCAGCGGGGTGTTCTCCACCGCGACCCCTGCCGACCTGGTGGTGGACTACCACTTCGGGTCCGTGCACCACCTGTCCACCTGGTACCGCGCGGACGGCCCGCTCACGCCGCAGCAGGTCGCCGACCACCTGGCCGACCTGCTGCTGCGCGCCCTGCGCCCCTAGCGGGCACCCGGGCGGCGCCCCCGTACGGTCCTCAGCCCCGGGGAAGGAACTTGCGGCCCCAGGTCTTCTCGGGGACCACGGCGAAGGAGACGCACCAGGTGATGCCCGCGCTCAGCCGGCCGAGGGCGGTGACGTGGGAGAGGTAGCCCAGCGCCAGGAAGAAGAAGGTCAGCGCCGGCGCTGAGCACGAAGGTGGTCAGGGCGGACGCGGTCGGACCGAGGGGTCCGGGGTCGGCGACCCGCACCCTGTGGTCTCGCCCCGCCCCCGCGGCCCGCCCCTGCGCCCCGGGGCCCCGAAGGGCCGGGGGCTGGACCTGCGGGCCGCGAGGGCCCCGCCGCTACATGTAGCGCTTCAGCTCCCGCCGCGCCAGCGAGCGCTGGTGGACCTCGTCCGGCCCGTCCGCCAGGCGCAGCGTCCGCGCCGCCGCCCACAGCTCGGCGAGGGGGAAGTCCTGGCTCACCCCGCCCGCGCCGTGCAGCTGCACCGCGTCGTCCAGGATCCGCACCACCGCCCGCGGAGTGGCGATCTTGATGGCCTGGATCTCCGTGTGCGCACCCCGGTTGCCCACGGTGTCCATCAGCCAGGCCGTCTTCAGCACCAGCAGCCGGAGCTGCTCGACGGTCACCCGGGCGTCCGCGATCCAGTTCTGCACGACGCCCTGCGCGGCCAGCGGCTTGCCGAAGGCCGTACGCTCCACCGCCCGCCGGCACATCAGCTCGACGGCCCGCTCCGCCATGCCGATCAGCCGCATGCAGTGGTGGATCCGCCCCGGGCCGAGCCGGGCCTGGGCGATGGCGAAACCGTCCCCCTCCCCGCCGATCAGGTTCCCGGCCGGGACCCGCGCACCGTCGAAGACCACCTCGGCGTGCCCGCCGTGGTCGTGGTCCTCGTACCCGTACACGGTCATGGCCCGGCGCACCTCGACCCCGGGGGTGTCCCGGGGGACCAGGACCATCGACTGCTGGCGGCGCGGATCGGCGCCGTGCGGGTCCGTCTTGCCCATCACGATGAAGACCTTGCAGTCCGGGTTCATGGCGCCGGAGATGAACCACTTGCGCCCGGTGACCACGTACGCGGACCCGTCGGCGGACCGCTCGATCCGGGTCTCGATGTTCGTCGCGTCCGAGGAGGCCACCTCGGGCTCGGTCATCGCGAACGCGGAGCGGATCCCGCCCGCCAGCAGCGGTTGCAGCCACTGCTTCTTCTGCTGCTCGTCCCCGAACTGGGCGAGCAGCTCCATGTTCCCGGTGTCCGGGGCCGCGCAGTTGGTCGCCGTCGGGGCCAGGTGCGGACTGCGGCCGGTGATCTCCGCCAGCGGGGCGTACTGGAGGTTGGTCAGCCCGGCGCCGTGCTCGGCGTCCGGCAGGAAGAGGTTCCACAACCCCTGGCGGCGCGCCTCGGCCTTCAGTTCACCGAAGACGGCCGGGGTGTCCCAGGGTGAGGCCAGCCGTGCGCGCTGCTCGGCGGCGACGGGTTCCGCCGGGTAGACGTACTCCTCCATGAACGCGAGCAGCCGCTCGCGGAGTTCCTCGGTCCGGGTGTCGAATGCGAAGTCCATGGGTGGGATGCCTCAGCCTTCCTGCGGTTCCTGAAGAGTGGTCAGTCCGTGCTCGATGAAGACGGGCACCAGCTCGCCGATGCGGTCGAAGCCGGCGCCGACGGTCTGCCCGAGCGTGAAGCGGTAGTGGATGCCCTCGAGGATCACCGCGAGCTTGAACCAGGCGAAGGCCGTGTACCAGGCGATGGCGCCGGTGTCCCGGCCGGAGCGGGCCGCGTACCGCTCGATCAGCTCGGCGGGGCCCGGATGGCCCGGAGCGCCGCTCGTGGTGCTGACGGGGGAGTCGGTCAGGCCCAGGTCGGAGCTGTACATCACCAGCAGCCCCAGGTCGGTCAGCGGATCGCCGAGCGTGGACATCTCCCAGTCCAGCACCGCCCGGATCCGGTCGTCCGGGCCGCCGATCAGGACGTTGTCGAGGCGGAAGTCCCCGTGCACCACGGTCGGGGCGGGGGAGTCGGGCAGCGCCCGGCCCAGCGATCCGTGCAGCTCGTCGATCCCGGGCAGCTCGCGGCCCCGCGAGGCCGCGAGCTGCTTGCCCCAGCGGCGCAGCTGCCGGTCGAGGAAGCCCTCGGGCCGCCCGAAGTCGCCCAGTCCCACCGCCTGCGGGTCCACGGCGTGCAGCTCGACCAGGGTGTCCACGAGGCCCAGCACGGCCCGCCGGGTGCGCTCGGGGCCGATCGACGCGAGCTGGCCGGCCGTGCGGTACGGCACCCCGTCCACGTACTCCATGACGTAGAACGGCGCCCCCAGCACGGCCTCGTCCTCGCACAGCAGCAGCGGCTCGGGCACCGGCACGGCCGTGCCGTGCAGGGCCTCGATCACCCGGTGCTCACGCCGCATGTCGTGCGCGGTGGCCAGGACGTGCCCGAGCGGAGGCCTGCGCACCACCCAGCGGGCAGCGCCGTCGGTGACCTCGTACGTGAGGTTGGACCGCCCGCCCTCGATCAGCCGGCCGCGCAGCTCGCCGGCCACGAGTCCGGGCCGCACGGCGTCGAGATGCCGGCGCAGCCCTTCCAGGTCGAGGCCCCGCGGTTCGGCTGAGCTCATGGTGCGCACCTCCGTGCTGTGACGACATCGGTTGTCCGTGAGCCATCATGCCGACCAGTCGGTATGCCGTCCAGAGTGCGGACCCGGGGAACTGCTCGGAGTCCTCGGTCCGGCCGGGGTCAGGCGTGGCAGAGGAGCGGCGTCCCGCCGTTCATCACCGTCATGTCCCCGAGCACCGCCAGGATGTCCAGCGGGGCGCCCTCCGGCTCCCCGGCCAGCTCCGCGTAGGCCCGGTGCAGATTCGCCACCAGCCGTTCGCCCTCCCGCCAGGCCGCGAACTCGCCCAGGTCGGCCTGCCGGGCGACCTCCAGCGGGGTCTGCCCCTTCGCCCGGCCCTCCCGGGCGAGTGCGTCCACGTACCGCAGGTACCGCTCGGTCGACTCGTACGCGGAAGGGTCGGTCAGCGGCCCGTGGCCCGGTACGACGGTCTCCGCCCCCAGCGACCGCAGCAGCTCCAGGGCCCGCAGCGAACCGGCCAGCGAGCCCATCGCGAGGAAGGGCGTGCCCTGGGCGAAGACCAGGTCCCCGGTGAAGACGACCCGCTGCCGCGGCAGCCAGACGATCGAGTCGCCCGTGGTGTGTGCGGTGCCCGGGTGGATCACCTGCACCTCGGTCGCCCCGACGTACAGGGTCATCCGGTCGCTGTAGGTGACGTCGGGCGCGGTGATCTCCATCGCGCCGAAGTCCGTCCCCGGCCAGATCATCTCCAGCTGGTGCCCGGCGGCCAGCTGCTCGGCCCGCGCGCGTTCGTGGCCGAGGACCAGCGCCCCGGGTGCGAAGACGCCGTTCCCGTAGGTGTGGTCGCCGTGGTGGTGGGTGTTCACCACCGTGCGCGGCATCGGGGCCCCGGCCGCCGAGACGGCTTCGCGCAGGGCGAGTGCCCGCCGCTGGGTGGCGGCGGTGTCGACGAGCAGGGTGCGGCCGCCGTCGCTGACGAATCCGGCGTTGTTGAGGCACCAGCCGCCGTCGGGCTGGACGTACGCGTACACCCCCGCCGCGGGCTGCACGACGTACGGATCTTCGGCGGCCAACTGTGCGCTCCCCGGGTCGCTCCGACAGGTGAACGGCATCCTGCCAGCCGGCGCGGCCCCGGGGGAGGGCGGGGCGGAACCTGCCCGGAAAGGGCTCAGTGGTCGTCGAAGTGACCGTCGTGCGCGGCGTGCCGGTGGCCGTCGTGGAGGTAGTCGACGTGGTCGCCGTGCGGGACGGACTCGTGTCCGCAGTCGGAGCCGTGGACGTGCGTGTGGCCGTCGTGGGGGGTGTGCCCCGAGGGCTCGCACTCGTCCCAGTGGCCGGCGTGCTGCCGGTGGAGGTGGCCGTCGTGCGCGTAGTCCACGTGGTCGCCGTGGTCGACCTCGGTGTGGCCGCAGCCGGGGCCGTGGGCGTGCTCGTGCGTCGGGTGCTCGTGGTGCAGGGTCGTCATGGGGCCGAGGCTAGTCCGTAACGTCGGAGATCACCCGTTATGGAGCGGATGCATGGGTGTGGGCGTGTTCCGGTTCGGACGGACCGCGCACCGCCCGGACCCGCCCCCCGTCCCGCCGCCTCACAGGAGCACGGCCACCGCGAACACCGCCAGGGCCAGCGTGCAGGACACCACCGCCAGCGCCGCCCGCCGCGGCAGCGCGGCCGGCCGGTCCGCGGCCAGCGCCCGCATCCGCTGGTGCGCCACCGCGAGGAAGGCCACCCAGACCAGCGCGGTCACCGAGGCCCCCACGACCTCCACCGGCGCCCCCGACCCGCGCAGAGCCTGCCGCAGCGCCAGCACCGCCACGACCGAGCAGGTCAGCGTCGTACGCCGCCACGCCATCCGGGTCCGCTCCGGCTGGAGCCCGGCGTCGCGCCCCTCCCCGGGAACGGCGGAGCCGCTCACCGCCCGGTCGTCCAGCCCAGCGCCACCACCAGCATCATCACGACGGCCACCAGCCCCACCCCCAGGCTCAGCACCACCGGGAACCGCGACAGCGGCAGGTCCTCCCCGCGCCGCATCGCCCGCTCGCACCGCATCCAGTGGTTGACCGCCCGCAGCGCACAGGCACCACCCACCGCCAGCAGCGCGAGCGCCATCCCGACCCGCACCCCCCACCGCAGGTCCGGCAGGAACTGGTCCACCGCGAACCCGCCGCCCACCAGGGCCAGCGCGGTCCGGATCCAGGCCAGGAAGGTCCGCTCGTTGGCGAGCGAGAACCGGTAGTCGGGGGTCTCGCCCTCGTCCTTCACCCGCTCCGGCGCGAACCAGAGCCGCACGTCCCTGACGAAGTCGATCACCCGGTCAATCTACTGGCGCTGCTCCCGGTACGCGCGCAGCCGCCGGTACGCCTCCAGCCCGTCCGGCACCCAGTCCCAGTCCCCGCCGGCCACCCGCGCCGCCAGTTCCTCCTCGGACAGCCAGGCGTGCCAGGCCACCTCCGAGGCCTGCGGAGCCACGGGCAGCTCGCACCGCACCTCGTGCACGTACGACCACCAGGCCCCGACCGGACCCTCGTACAGGAACTTGAAGAGCGGCTCGGGCTGCGGCAGCCCGGACACGCCCAGCTCTTCCCCGGCCTCCCGCAGGGCCGCCGACGCGTAGTCCTCCCCCGCGCCCAGCACCCCGCCCACGAACATGTCGTAGTGCGCCGGGAAGACCAGCTTCGACGCGGTCCTCCGGTGGACGAAGATCCGCCCCCGCGCATCCCTGGCCTGCACGAACACGCAGCGGTGGATCAGGCCGCGCGCGTACACCTCGCCCCGCGGCGCGCGCCCCGTCACCCGGTCGTCCCGGTCCACCACGTCCAGTACTTCATCAGCGGCACTCACCTGCTCATCCAACCACCGCTGTTGACTGGTTACCGCTCCGTAGCCAAGGATCTGCCCCACCACCGACGGAGGACGGGTAGCGCATGACGTACGACGCAGACGTGATCGTGATCGGGGCGGGCCTCGCGGGTCTCGCGGCCACCGCCGAGCTCGTCGACGCGGGCCGCAAGGTCATCCTGCTCGACCAGGAGCCGGAGCAGTCCATCGGCGGCCAGGCGCACTGGTCCTTCGGCGGGCTCTTCTTCGTGGACTCGCCCGAACAGCGCCGGATGCGGATCAAGGACAGCCGCGACCTCGCCCTCCAGGACTGGACCGGTACCGCCGGTTTCGACCGCGAGGAGGACGCCTGGCCGCGCCGCTGGGCCGAGGCCTACGTGGACTTCGCGGCGGGCGAGAAGCGGCCCTGGCTGCACGCGCAGGGGGTCCGCTTCTTCCCGGTGGTCGGCTGGGCGGAGCGCGGCGGCTACGACGCCGACGGCCACGGCAACTCCGTCCCCCGCTTCCACATCACCTGGGGCACCGGACCCGGCCTGGTCGAGCCCTTCGAGCGGCGGGTCAGGGCCGGCGTGGCCCGCGGACTGGTGCAGCTGAGGTTCCGGCACCGGGTCACCGGCCTGTCCCGCACCGCGGGCGCCGTGGACACCGTGACGGGCGAGGTCCTGGAGCCCTCCGGCGCCGTACGGGGCACCGCGAGCAGCCGCGAGGCCACCGGCGCGTTCTCCCTCCGGGCCCAGGCCGTGATCGTGACGAGCGGCGGCATCGGCGGCAACCACGACCTCGTGCGCGCGCAGTGGCCGGCCCGGCTCGGCACCCCGCCCGAGCGGATGCTCGCCGGCGTCCCCGCACACGTGGACGGACTGATGCTCGGCATCACGGAGGCGGCCGGCGCCAGCCACATCAACAAGGACCGGATGTGGCACTACACCGAGGGCATCCAGAACTGGGACCCCGTCTGGGCCCGCCACGGCATCCGCATCCTGCCCGGCCCCTCCTCGCTCTGGCTGGACGCCACGGGCAAGCGGCTGCCCGTACCGCTCTTCCCCGGCTTCGACACCCTCGGCACCCTCGACCACATCATGAGGACCGGCCACGACCACACCTGGTTCGTCCTCAACCAGCGCATCATCGGCAAGGAGTTCGCCCTCTCCGGATCCGAGCAGAACCCCGACCTGACCGGCCGATCGGTCCGCGACGTCATCAACCGCGCGCGGCTGGCCGTCCCCGCCCCCGTCCGCTCCTTCATGGAGCACGGCGCGGACTTCGTCGTCGAGCGCGACCTGTCCGCCCTGGTCCGCGGGATGAACGCCGTCACCGAGGAGGACCTGATCGACGAGGCCGCCCTGCGCCGGGTCATCACCTCGCGGGACCGGGAGATCGCCAACCCCTTCACCAAGGACCTCCAGGTGACGGCGATCCACGGGGCGCGCAAGTACCTCGGCGACAAGCTGATCCGCACGGCCGCCCCGCACCGGATCCTGGACCCCGCGGCCGGACCGCTGATCGCGGTACGGCTGTCGATCCTGACCCGCAAATCCCTGGGCGGGCTGGAGACCGACCTCTCCTCGCGCGTCCTGACGCCCGACGGGGAGCCCCTGCCCGGCGTCTACGCGGCGGGCGAGGCGGCCGGCTTCGGCGGCGGCGGGGTGCACGGCTACCGGGCCCTGGAGGGCACCTTCCTCGGCGGCTGCCTCTTCTCCGGCCGCGCGGCCGGCCGCGCAGCCGCCCGCGCGGTCGCCTGACGGGGCTGAGGGGGCTGACGGGGCTGAGGGGGCTGGCCGGGCTGCCGGATCCGCCCGACCCGGCGGGCCCGGACGGTCCCGCCAGTCCGGTCCCGCCAGTGCGGTCCGCCGGGCGGGATTTCAGGCCAGCCGCTCCACGACGCGGAACCGCTCGGCCACCACCAGCGTGTCGTCGTCCACCGTGTAGTGCGGATCCCCGAGCACCTCGCGGACCGGAGCGCTGTGCCAGAAGCGCTCGTGCCCGGCACGCCATTCGGCCACTGACGCGTACCCCTCGCCCTCGTCGAGCGCGTGCCGCAGGTCCACGTCGGCCAGCCGCACCACGCGGACCCCGGTCACCTCCACGACGGCCACCGGCTGCTCCTGCGAGTCCACCAGCAGCGCCCGCTGCCCCGCCTCGGGGAGCGGCTCCCCCTCCGCCTCGTACTCGGGCAGCAGGCCGGTCGTCGAGGTCTTCGCCCCGCTCAGCACGGCTGCCACCAGCTGGTCGCGCAGCGGTCCGGGGAAGCCCAGCAGGTAGGGAGGAAGATCCTTCGTCGAGTCCATGGCCAGACCCTACGCGACCGGGCGCCAGCTGCCCCGAGCCGGTACCGCGGGCTCAACTATGACCGTTCGGCACCCAGTTGAAACCCGCCACGCAGTGGACTGGACCTTGACGCGGAGCTGCGCGTACCGCTTTGCTGTCCGTGATCACCGGTTCGCTCACCGGCACGATCCCCCGAACATCCGACCGACCGCACCAGGCATGTGCATCATGCATGTTTTCAGGCCACCGCTCGCCCCGTCCGCCCGCGCCCTGGAGGGAAACCCGCGGATGTCCCCGCCTCCGCCGCCCCTCGGCCGCGCCCGCAAGCGGGATGCCCAGTTCTTCGACCCGGCCCTGTGCGACGCCGAACTGGTCGACGTACGAGCCCAGTTCAGCCAGGGGCGCTGGTCCCGGGCCCGCTCCCTGCTCGTCGGCACCGGCGACGACTGGGACCGCCGCAGCCACCGCGTCGTCGTCCTCGCCGAGACCCCGGCCGCCACCGCCTGGGCCCGCGAGTGGCTGCTGGCCGAACCTGAGAGCGCCGACGCCGCCACCCTCCTGGCCTGCGCCGCCGTCTTCACCGCGCTGCGCCGCAAGGGCTCGCCCGACGCCGCCGAGGAAGCCTGCCGCCGGGCCGCCGCGCTGCTGCCCGCCGACCCCACCCCCTGGCTCGCCCTGCTGCTCCTCTCCCGCGCCTTCGGCACCGAGGAGGAGTTCAGCCGCCACTTCGACCAGGTCCGGGCCCGCCACCGCGAGCACCACCACGCCCACCACCTGATGGTCGCCAAACTGGCGGAACGCACCCCCGCCGCCGGCCACGACCCCCTCCACGAGGTCTACGACTTCGCCGCCTGGGCCGCCGAGGAGTCCCCGGCGGACTCGCCGCTCGCCGTCCTCCCCGTCATCGCGCACGCCGAGCGCTACCGGGTGCTCGCCGCCACCCACGGCCACACCTTCAGCAGCGCCGCCCAGCACTGGTCCGGCCGCCGCGCCCGCCAGGTGCTGCGCTCCGCCTTCGACTGGTGGCTCGAATGGGAGCGCGAGGACCACCCCCGCAACCGGGTCGACCTCAACTTCCTCGCCCACGCCAAGCTGTGCGAGGGCCGCCCGGCAGAGGCCGCCGCCCTCTTCCACCGCATCGGCAGCCACGCCACCCGCGCCCCCTGGTCCTACCCGGACCTGGACCCGCACAAGGCCTTCCTCGCCGCGCGCAGCGCCGCGCTCGGCACCGCTTGACCCCTTCCCCGGAAGGGCCCGGAGACCCGAAGCACCCCACCCGAAAGGACGGCGCCATGCCGACGGGCAGATCCACCACGCTCCCAGCCGCACCCGAGATCAGCACGTACAAGGGCCAGGACCGGGCCCTGCGGGCCGACCGCCTCGGGACGGCCGGCCTGCTGCTCTCCGTACTCGCCGCCAGCGCCCCCCTGATGGTGGTCGCAGGTGTCATGCCCACGACCTTCGGGGTCATGGGAGTGGTCGGCCAGCCCCTGCTCTTCGTCGTCCTCGGCATCGTCCTCGCGCTCTTCAGCGTCGGCTACGCCGAGATGAGCCGCCACGTCCACAACGCCGGCGCCTTCTACGCCTACATCGCCCGCGGCCTCGGCCCCACCGCCGGAGCGGGTGCCTCGCTCGTCGCCCTCGTCGCGTACAGCGCCATGCAGGTCGGCGTCTACGGCATCCTCGGCTTCGAGGTGTCCGGCCTCTTCGCCGCCTACCTGGACGTCGAACTCGCCTGGTGGATACCCGCCCTGGCCGCGGTCGCCGTCACCGGCGCACTCGGCTGGCTCAAGATCGACCTCAACGCGAAGGTCCTCGGCGTCCTCCTCCTCATCGAGTGCGCCCTCGTCGTGGTCTTCGACGTCGCCGCCCTCTCCGAGCCCGGCCCCGAAGGCCTCTCGCTGCACGCCTTCAACCCCGAGACCCTCGGCGGAGCCGGCCTCGGCACCGCCCTCTGCTTCTGCATCGCCGCCTTCGTCGGCTTCGAGCAGTCCCCGGTGTACGCCGAGGAGACCAGCAAGCCGCACATCGTCGTCTCCCGCGTGATGTTCCTCGCCGTCGGCTTCGTCGCCCTCTTCTTCGCCTTCAGCGCCTGGGCCCTCACCGTCGCCACCGGCCCCGCCGAGGTCGTCAAGACCTCCGCCGAGGCCGGCCCCGGGCTGCTCTTCCAGCTCACCGAGACCCGCCTCGGCACCGGTTTCACCGACGTCCTGCACGTCCTCTTCGTGACCGGCATGTTCGCGGCCATGCTCAGCTTCCACAACGTCGTCGCCCGCTACGCCTTCGCCATGGGCCGCGAGGGCCTGCTCCCGGCCGCGTTCGGCCGCACCAACGCGGGCACCGGCGCCCCCGGCACCGGCTCCCTCCTCCAGACCGCCGTCGCCACCGTCGTCGTGATCGCCTTCGCCGTGACCGACGACATGCCCGCCGGCGACCCCACCGCCCCCGTCCTGCACCTGTTCACCTGGATGGGCAGCGTGGGAGCCCTCGGCGTGACCCTTCTCATGGCCGCCGCCTCCTTCGCCGTGATCGCCTTCTTCGTCCGGCGCGGCACCGCCGGGGCCCAGGTGTGGCGGCTCGTCGCCGCCGGAGCGGCCGGCCTCGCCCTGCTCGGCATCGCCGCCTACACGGTCAAGGACTTCGGCGTCCTGGTCGGCGCCGCCGAGGGCTCCGCGCTCAGCTGGGTCCTGCCCGGCATCATCGGGGCCGCCGTGATCGTCGGCCTGCTGTACGGAGCACTGCTGCGCAGCCGCCGCCCGGAGGTGCACGCCCGCATCGGCCTCGGCAACGAAGCCTTCCGTCTCGACCAGGCGGCAGAGGCCACTCCGCGCGACTGACCTCGCTTTCCAGCCCCTGCGAAGCCCCCGACGACCGTTTCCAAGGTCGACGGGGGCTTCGGTGCGCAGGGGGCCGATTTTGGCGGGTGGCGGAGCCTCATGGTCTCCTGGGTCGACAAAATTCACCGGACCGTGGCACAGGGGACACCACCCAGCTCCCCTGCGGCCCGTTCCGGGCCTGCCTGCCCCGACCCCCACGAAGGCGAAGTCATACATGAGTGACCGCACCTTGACCGAGGCTCCCGCCCCGGCGTCTTCCCGCCATGTCGACGCCGGTGACGAGGGCTACAGCAAGGACCTCAAGTCCCGCCACATCAACATGATCGCGATCGGCGGGGCAATAGGCACCGGCCTGTTCCTAGGAGCCGGCGGCCGCCTCGCAGGAGCCGGCCCCTCCCTCGCCATCGCCTACGCGGTGTGCGGAATCTTCGCCTTCTTCGTCGTCCGGGCCCTCGGCGAGCTCGTCCTCTACCGCCCGTCCTCCGGAGCCTTCGTCTCCTACGCCCGTGAGTTCATGGGGGAGAAGGGCGCCTACACGGCCGGCTGGCTGTACTTCCTGAACTGGTCCACGACCACTGTGGCCGACATCACGGCCGCCGCGACCTACGCCCACTTCTGGTCGATGTTCACCGACGTCCCCCAGTGGGTGCTCGCCTTCATCGCCCTGGCCGTCGTCCTCACCGCGAACCTGATCTCGGTGAAGTACTTCGGCGAGATGGAGTTCTGGTTCTCCCTGGTCAAGGTCGCCGCCCTGGTGATCTTCCTGCTCGTCGGCATCTACCTCGTCGCCACCAGCCACGAGATCGGCGGCCACACCCCGGGCCTGTCCACCATCACGGACAACGGCGGCATCTTCCCCTCCGGCATGCTTCCCATGCTCCTCGTGATCCAGGGCGTGGTCTTCGCGTACGCCTCCGTCGAGCTCTGCGGAGTCGCCGCCGGCGAGACCGAGAACCCCGAGAAGATCATGCCGAAGGCGATCAACTCGATCATGTGGCGCGTGGGCCTCTTCTACGTCGGCTCCGTCGTCCTGCTCGCCCTGCTGCTCCCGTACACGGCGTACTCCTCCGGCCAGAGCCCCTTCGTCACGGTCTTCGACAAGCTCGGCGTCCCCGGAGCCGCGGGCGTCATGAACCTGGTCGTCCTGACGGCCGCCCTGTCCAGCCTGAACTCCGGCCTGTACTCCACCGGCCGGATCCTGCGCTCGATGGCCATGTCGGGCTCCGCCCCGAAGTTCACCGGCGTCATGAACAAGGGCAAGGTGCCGTACGGCGGCGTGCTCTTCACCGCCGCATTCGGCATCGCGGGCGTCGGCCTGAACTACTTCATGCCGAAGGACGCCTTCGAGATCGTCCTGAACTTCGCCTCGCTCGGCATCCTCGGCACCTGGGGCATGGTCATGCTCTGCTCCCTCTTCTTCTGGCGCCGCGCCCGCGAGGGCAAGGTCGAACGCCCCGGCTACCGCCTGCCCTGGGCCCCGTACACCCAGATCGTCACCCTGGTCTTCCTCGCCACCGTCCTGGTGCTGATGTGGTGCGACGGCGGCGTCGGCCGCACGACGGTCATGTGCGTCCCGCTCATCGCCGCGGCCCTGGTCGGCGGCTGGTACCTGGTCCGCCGCCGCGTAGCCGCCCTCGCGGCCGCCCGGAACTGACCCGTACAGGCCATCTGCCGGCCCCTGCCCCGACCTGCGGGGGCGGGGGCCGGTCGCATCTGCTCCGCCACCGCACCGGCCCCGCGGCGTCCCGGAGCCCCTTGACACTCCTTCGCTTGCTGGTGAAGCTGATCCGCCTATGAATCGATCTCAACTTCCCTCGGATCAGGCACCGTTCACCGAAGCTTCTGCCAGGCGTGCCGTTCTGGTGGCCGTCGACGCCGCAGGCGCACCGCAGCCCCGCGATCTCGAGTTGCTGAGAATCGGCGAGAACGCCCTCTTCGCCAGTCCCGTGCAGAACCTGGTGTACCGGGTCGCGCGTTCCGACGGCCTCACGGACAAGGTGGAGAAGGAGCTTGCGACCGCGCGGTGGCTGGTGGCGCAGGGCTTTCCGGGTCTGCCGCCTCGGGACGAATTCCCGCAGCCCGTGTCCGCCGAGGGGCGTCTGGTCACCTTCTGGGAGTACGTGGCCCCTGCTCCGCGTGACCCCGGCCTGTTCGATCTGGCGGTCCTCCTGCGCGACCTGCACGCACTGCCTCAGCCGGACTTCCCGCTCCCGGAGCTCAACCCGTTCCCCCTCATGCGGGACCGGCTTCGGGAGGCCGGCGCGGACGGCCCCGCCCGTGGTGACGGGGCGGTCGGAGAGAAGGACCTGGAGTTCCTGGCGGCGTCCTGCGAGGACAGCGAGGCAGCCTTCCACGACCTTGTCGAGTCGGACCCCGCCGTCGGGTTCGTACACGGGGACGCGCACCGGGGCAATCTGCTGCGCCGCGGCGACCGGGTTCTGCTCATCGACTACGAGGCCGTGGCGCGGGGCCCGCGCATGTGGGATCTGCTGCCCACGGCCACGGCCGCGGCCCGGTTCGGACTCGGGCCCGCCGAGTACGGGGAATTCTGTGCCGTCTACGGGGCGGACGTCACCCAGCATTCCGGCTATCGGATCCTGCGCACGGTGCGTGAGCTGGGGATGACGACCTGGCTGATGCAGAACGTCCCGCACTCGCCGGCCGCCGCTGCCGAGTTCACCCTCCGGATGGACTCGCTGCGAAGGGGGGACGATGCGGCACGATGGCACGCCCTCTGAGCCCGGCCCCGCTGCTGCCGAGCCCGTACCGCCCGCCATCCCCTTCGACCCGTACGTGTCACGCATCGGCACTCGTCTGACCACGGTGTACGCCACCTCGTGGACCTATGCCCCCGACACGGACGACGGCGGCGCGGAAGAGGCCTTCCGGCCTCCCTCCGCTCTGCTGAACCTGGGACGGCTCGCCACCGCCTACGACCGTCATGCGGATCAATTCCCGCGCGTTCTGCACCGTGAGCGCCTGGACGCGTCCCGGTTCGCAGCCCGCAGATGGGGCGCCGCCGGCGGGGTGCTGCCGACGCTGGCGACCCTCTGGCAGTTCACGGCGCCGTCCGGGCAGATCCTGCTCGCCTTGACCCTCGACCTGGACGCTCCGCTGCTCCGTTGCATCCCGCTCCTGGAGGACCTGTACTACGCCGATGTCACCTTCGACGGCACGGGGCTGGAGCAGCTCGCAGCGTCCCGCATCGGCGCGGAATCCTCAGGGCTGCTTCCCGAGCGGCACCAGCTCGTCTTCCGGGCGTCACCCACCGCCGCCGACGTGCCGTCGCGCGACGAAGCGCAGCGGATCATCTACCGGGCCGACCTGCCCACGCGAGCCGGGCTCGACGTGCTGTGCGCGCCGGACGAACTCAACCGGCGACCGACCACCTCCGGTGTCCTCGGTCCTTATGTCAGCTTGTTGACTGGACATCAGGACTACGTGGAGAACGCCGCGTTCCTGTCGGCGGTCCAAGCCGTCGCTTCCGCCGCCCGCCTGCGGGAGATCCGCGTACTGGCCGAATCGTACGCACGCCGCTTCCGCGCCCGTGCCGACGGCGCCACCCGCCCGCACGAACGGCGCACCCTGCTCGAACGCATCACGATGGCACAAGGACACCTGGAGCTGGAGCTCGGATACAGCGTCGAGATCCCCGCAGATCTGGCGACACTCATTCCCTCCCTGCGGCCGACGTCCTACCATGCGGCGCTCTACGAGGCCATGGGCCTCACCGAACGAGCCTCTGCCGTCAGTCAGACGCTCCAGCGCCTCGGCAACGCCACAGCGGCCGAACTGACGTCGGTGGAATCCGCCGAGCTGCGGGCGGGGGACCGGCGCAGGGTGCGGACCGTCGTCGCCGTCACCTTCGTCACCACCGTGACGGCGACCCTGGGCCTGCTCTTCGCCTTCTTCGGGATCAACGCCAGCGAGGTGGACGAGCAGCGCTCCATGTTCGACCTGGCCTACATGCCGATCTATGCACTCATCGCCACGGTCCTCGTGCTGGGCTTCCTCGTCTACGCGGTCCTGCACGCCTCCGACCGGGCGGCCATGCGCCGACACGTGGCCCCGGTGCCGACCTGGCACGGAACGCACCGGCTGCTCGCGGGCGAGCTCGGGACCGCGCTGCTGGACGGGCCGCCCGTACTGATCCCGCCACCGCGGGCGCCGACGGGGCCGTCGGCCGAGTCCGGCCGGCCGGCGGCGGAGCCTGCCCCGCCCTCGCCGTGACGGTGATCACCCTTCCCGCGGCAGCGGTGGACGGGAACGCAGAAGGCCGGTCGGAAGATTCCGACCGGCCTTCTGCCGTAAGTGTCCGAGGGGGGACTTGAACCCCCACGCCCGATAAAGGGCACTAGCACCTCAAGCTAGCGCGTCTGCCATTCCGCCACCCGGACAAGGTGTCTGTCTCGCGTCCCTCGCGGGCCGTTCCGACGTGGAAAACATTACCAAACATTCCGGGGGCCTCGATCACACCCCCCGACGGCCGGGGATCGCCCTTGGGGAGAAGGGTCCGGAGGGGGAGGATGGCAGCAGTTCGGTACTGATCAGTGGGAGGAAGCACGTGAGCGAGTCGAGCGCGGGCAGGACCGTCTCCGGCGAGGACGAGGTCGTCGACCTCTGCCGGGACCTCATCCGGATCGACACCAGCAACTACGGGGACCACTCGGGCCCGGGCGAGCGCAAGGCTGCCGAGTGGGTCGCCGAGAAGCTCGCGGAGGTCGGGCTGGAGCCGAAGATCTTCGAATCGCACAAGGGGCGGGCCTCGACCGTCGCGCGGATCGAGGGCGAGGACCCGTCGCGGCCGGCGCTGCTGATCCACGGACACACCGACGTGGTCCCCGCCGACGCCGCCGACTGGACGTACGACCCCTTCGCGGGAGAGATCGCCGACGGCTGCCTGTGGGGCCGCGGCGCCGTCGACATGAAGGACATGGACGCGATGACGCTGGCCGTCGTGCGCGACCGGATGCGCAGCGGCCGCAAACCCCCGCGGGACATCGTCCTGGCCTTCCTCGCCGACGAGGAGGCCGGCGGCCTGTACGGGGCGCGGCACCTGGTGGACAAGCACCCGGGGCTCTTCGAGGGCGTGACCGAGGCGATCGGCGAGGTCGGCGGGTTCTCCTTCACCGTCAACGAGAACCTGCGGCTCTACCTCGTCGAGACCGCCCAGAAGGGCATGCACTGGATGCGGCTCACGGTGGAGGGCACCGCGGGCCACGGCTCCATGACCAACAACGACAACGCCGTCACGGAGCTGTGCGAGGCCGTGGGACGCCTGGGCCGCCACCAGTGGCCGGTGCGCGTGACCAAGACCGTACGGTCTTTCCTGGACGAGCTCTCGGACGCCCTCGGGACCCCACTGGACCCGGACGACATGGACGCGACGCTGGCCAAGCTCGGCGGGATCGCCAAGATGGTCGGCGCGACCCTGCGGAACTCGGCGGCGCCGACCATGCTGGGCGCCGGCTACAAGGTCAACGTCGTCCCCGGGCAGGCCACCGCGCACGTCGACGGCCGCTTCCTGCCGGGCTACGAGGAGGAGTTCTTCGCCGACCTCGACCGGATCCTCGGCCCGCGCGTGAAGCGGGAGGACGTGCACGGGGACAAGGCCCTGGAGACGGACTTCGACGGGAAGCTCGTCGACGCCATGCAGAGCGCCCTGAAGGCGGAGGACCCGATCGCGCGGGCCGTCCCGTACATGCTCTCGGGCGGTACGGACGCCAAGTCCTTCGACGACCTCGGCATCCGCTGCTTCGGCTTCGCGCCGCTCCAGCTCCCGCCGGAGCTGGACTTCGCCGGCATGTTCCACGGAGTGGACGAGCGGGTTCCGGTCGAGGGGCTGAAGTTCGGCACGCGGGTGCTCGACCGATTCATTGACAACGCCTGAGATTCGGATCGGTGTGCGCATTCCACTGAGAAGAGTGAATGCGCTCATACGCTCGTAGCCCCGGTGATCCCTCCTCGTTACAGGTGGTGCGGTCCGCGGCTGGGACCGCATTGCCTACTAGGAGGAAAAATGATCAAGAAGGTTGTAGCCGCTGCGGCTGCCACGGGTGGCCTCGTTCTCGCCGGTGCGGGCCTGGCCCACGCCGATGCGGGTGCCCAGGGTGCGGCCATCGGTTCGCCCGGTGTCCTGTCCGGCAACGTGCTCCAGGTCCCGGTCCACGTGCCCGTGAACGTCTGCGGCAACACCGTGAACGTGATCGGCCTGCTGAACCCGGCTTTCGGCAACACCTGCATCAACGCCTGAAGCGCCTGAAGTTCTGGCCCCGGAACGCATTCCAGCGTTCCGGGGCCGCCGGGCTTTACGGCCCGGCTCCCACACTTTTTCGGCGAACCAGGCGGGGGAGCCTGGAGGGCTGGGCCGCCGGGTGACGGCCGATACCACGTACACACCAGGGGACGAGTACAGATGCGACGACCGGCACAGGTCACCAGGAAGACCCTGATCACCATGGCGGCCGCGGGGGGTGTCCTCGCACTGGGCGGGGGCTACGCCCACGCGGATTCCGATGCCTCGGGGCATGCGGCGAACTCACCGGGCCTGCTGTCCGGGAACACGGTGCAGGCGCCCGTGGACGCGCCGGTGAACGCCTGCGGGAACACCGTCACGGTCGTGGGCGGCCTCAACCCGGCCTTCGGGAACCACTGCGCCACCCACGCCCACAAGCCGGGCAAGCCCCACAAGCCGGGTAAGCCCGGTAAGCCGGGATACCCCGGCAACCCGGGCCACCCCGGCAACCCGGGCGGCGGGGACGAGCCGTGCGACGACCACCCGGAGCACCCGGGCAACCCCGGCAACCCGGGCACGCCGCCGGGCGGGAATCCCGGCAACCCCGGTACGCCGGGCACCGAGAACCCGACCACCCCCGGCAACCCGGGTACGCCGGGCACGGAGAACCCGACCACGCCCGGCAACCCGACCACCCCCGGCAACCCGACCACGCCCGGCAACCCGGGCGGCACCCCGGGAACCCCGGGCAACCCCGGCACGGGTACGCCGGGCACGCCCACCCTCCCCGGCCAGGGTTCCGTCACGCCCGTGACCCACCCCGGCCCGGGCACCGGTACCGCGCCCGGACTGGCGGCCACCGGCTCCGGTGACGTCCTCACGGCGGGCCTCCCGCTCGCCGGCGGCCTCCTGCTGGCCGGAGCCGTGCTCTACCGCAGGGCCCGCGCCGCCGCCTGACGGCCGGCCCTCACGACGCGGGTCCCTTCCCGGGGGCCCGCGTCACCACGTCGCGCGGACCTGGCGGATGATCCGGCGGCGCAGACGCACGCGGCGGCTGCCGTCCCGGTGCAGGGTGAGGCGGTCCAGCTCCCAGTTCCCGTACTCGGCATGATCGGTCAGCAGGCGGGTCGCCTCCTTGCGAGGGACGCCGCGAGGCACGTACACGTCGACAAATTCGTATTCCGGCATCGCATCTATTGTGCGGGCAGAGCCCTGCTACGGATAGCGTCTGCTCTATGTCTGATGCCGCTCTGCCCACTGTTGCCGAGGTACGCGCCGCCGCCGAGGCGGTCAAGGCCGCGCTCGACCGTCACCTCGCCGCGGTCGAGGGCCGGACCGGGGACGAGGACCCGGAGGTCTACGCGGCGTTCAACGAACTCGCCGCGGCGGCCGAGGAGTACGACGAACTCCTCTACGACCGGTACGACGAGGTCACCCCCTTCGAGATCCCGACCCCCGAGGACGGAGTCCCGTACACCGGCCCCGCCGATCCCACCGCGTTCAGCGTGCTCATCCGCCGTGACTACGCGGTGGTCGAACCGCCTCGGCTGATCGCCCAGGCTGAGCGCGTCGCCGCACACGACCGGGACGCCGAACTCGTCCAGGGCGGTGGCACCGCCGGTGCGCTGGGCGTGCTCTTCGGGGAGTACGAGCCCGACGAGATCGCCTCCCGGTACAAGGAGTTCGGTCTGGAGGAGGGCGATTCCACGCTCTGGATCGCCGCCTCGGAGGAGGTGGCGGAGCCGGGGGAGTGGCTCGACTCGCCCTTCGCGCACACCGATCCCGAGGACGTGCTGCACCGCTTCGACGTCAGCGCCGTCTTCGACGAGGAGGACGACGAGTTCGACGAGGACGAGGAAGCGGCCGAGGACGCCGAGGCCGAGGACGGGGCGGCGAAGCCGGGGCTGACCCCGGCCTGAGCCGCGCCCGCCCGGACACCGCGGCCCCCGTCCTTCCGGACGGGGGCCGCGACCGTCACTCCGGCTGCTCCGCCGCCGAGGCCACCAGAGCCTTCAGCAGGCCCGTCAGCCGGGTCGTACGGGGCTTCGGCAGGACCTCCGCCACCGCCCGCGGCAGCGCCTGGTCGGCTCCGTGGACCACGGACAGGTGCCGCTCCGCCCGGCCGAACGCCGTGTACACCCACTCCCGCGACAGCGCCTGGGCGGCGTCACCCGGCAGTACGACGACCACCGCGGGCCAGCGCGCGCCCACGGCCTGGTGCGCCGTCACCGCCCAGCCGTGCCGGACCTGCGCGTCCACCCGCTCCTTGGGCACGACGACCCGCCCGCCCGCATGATCCAGGTGCAGCCCCTGCGCGTCGGCCGACACCACCCGGGCCGGCACGGCCCGCCCCGGGGAGGGCACGTGGACGACCCGGTCGCCCGGGTCGAAGCCGCCGAAGCGGCCCGGGCCTGGGTTCAGCCGCTCCTTGAGGGCGGCGTTCAGTGCCCGGGTGCCCGCCGAGCCGCCGTGGCCCGGGGTGATCACCTGCACGCCGTCCGCCGGGACCCCGAAGGCCCGCGGCACCGACTCGGCGACGAGCTGCACGGTGCGGTGCACCGCCTCCGCGGCGTCCCGCACCGGGACGATGACGACCTCCTTGCCGGGGGCGTCGACCTGGTTCAGCTCACCGATGCCGACCCCCGAGACCAGTTCGCCGAGCGGGCCCGGGTCCGGGGTGCGGGAGACCACCTGGGGGCAGGCGCGGGCCGCCAGTACATCGGCGAACACCCGCCCGGCCCCGGCGGACCCCAGGACGCCCGGATCCCCGGAGAGCACCAGCCGGGTGCCGTCCGGGACCGACTCCACCAGGGCGGCGGCGGTCTCCACGTCCAGCTGCGGCGCGTCCAGTACCACGAGCAGGTCCAGCGCGAACTGCCCGTCCGCGTCCCGTCCCGGCCCCTCGGCCCCCGACAGCAGGCCCGCCACCGTGACGGCGTCCGGCCCGCCGGGCGCGTGCGCGGCCAGGCAGGCCCGCAAGCCCGCCTCCCGGGCCGCCGCGAGCAGCGCGGAGGCCTCGGCCCGGGCGGCCTCCCCTCCGGTGTGGGCCACCAGGCCGTGGCCCGCGACCGCGCGGATCAGCTCGGCCGCGGACGGGTTCGGCGCGGCCCCGGCGGCCTCGTCCCAGTCCGCCGCGCCGTCGAAGGTGTTGGCGAGCCGGGCCAGGCCGTCGGCCAGGCTCTCCTCGTCCATGGCGGCGCCCTCCAGGCCCACGAGGATCCGTACGGGCTCCTCCTCGCCCTCCGCGTACTCGGCGCCCGGCGGGCCGAGGGGCTCCTGGAACACCAGCACCGCTCCCTCGGCGATGGCCGCCTCCAGAGCCCCGGCGGGGTCCGGCACGGCGTACTGGGCCAGCGCCGACCGCAGGACCGGGGCCTCCAGCGCGGTGTGCCCCTTGAGCGCGGCCTGGGCCAGCAGCCAGCCCACCAGGGCTCCGGTCCGCCGCGCGTCCCCGGGACCGGCCTCGGGGCCCAGCAGGGCCCGCGCGAAGCCGTCCGCCTGGGTCGGGCGCACCGCGGCGACGGACAGCAGCCGCCAGGGGTTCCCGGCGAGGGCCTCGGCGGCGTCCTCGCCCAGGGCGGCGGCGGCCTCGGCGGCGAGCGCCTCGGGGGCGCCGCCGCGGACCAGGAGGGCCCGGACCGCGTCGACCGTGCCGGGCGCGACCTCCGCGGGTGCGGGCGGCGCGACCGGGGTGCGGGGCTGGGGCGCCGCCGGGGCGGGCCTGCGGGGCGCGACGGGGGCCTCGTCGAAGGAGACGGAGGAGGCCTTCGCACCGCTCTCCACGGCCCGTACGGCCGCCAGCAGGTCGGCGGCCCTGCCGCTGAGCTTCGCGCCGGCCTCGACGGGCGCCTCCCGCTCCGCCTTGCGCCGGGCGATCCGCTCCCGCTCGATCCGCTGCGCGGCCAGCTCGGCCTGCGCCTCGCTCAACTCCGCCGCGGCGACGGCCTCGGCGGCACCGGCGCCGGCACCGGCGCCCGCCTGCTGCTCGGCGCCCGGCTCCGGGCCCGCGTCCGCCTGCGGCCCGGCCCCCGCCTCCGGCTCGTCCCCTGCCGCACCGGCCTCCGGCTCGGCCTCCGCGGCCGCCGTGCCCGGCTCCGCGCCCGCCTGCGGCCCGGTCTCCGCCTCAGGGTCGCTTCCTGCCGCACCGGACTCCGGCTCGGCCTCCGCGTCGGTGCCCGGCTGTGCGTCCGCACCGGGCCGGCCCTCCGCGCCCCCCTCGTGCTCCCCGTCCGTGCCCTGCTCCGGGCTCCCGTCCGTGCGCTGCTCCGGGCCCGCGTCCGCCTCCGGGCCGGGGTACGCCTCTGGGTCCGGCTCCGGGCCCGCCTCCGGGCCCGCCTCCGGCTCGTCCCCTGCCGCACCGGTCTCCGGCTCGGCCTCCGCGGCCGTGCCCGGCCGGGTGGCCCCGTCGGTGCCGGCTTCGTCCTGTGCCGGGGCCGCAGGGGTGTCCGGATCCGCCTCGGCGGGGGTGCGGGCCTCCGCGGCGCCGCGCGGTGCTGCCGCGAACTCCGCTTCCTCCGCGGCAGCGGGCTCGGCCTGACGGTCCGTACTCACAGCGTGCTCCAGTCCTGATCGGGATAGCGGTGCACGGGCGCCGAAACATCGTCCAGCGCCCGGCAGATCTCCTCCGGAAGACTAAGGGCCTCCACCGACAGCGCCTCCGCGAGCTGCGCGGACGTCCGCGCGCCCACGATCGGCGCCACCACCCCCGGCCGGTCCCGGATCCATGCCAGGGCGACCTGGAGCGGGGTGACGGCCAGCCCCTGGGCCGCCGTCGCCACCGCGTCGACGATCCGGCCCGCCGCCTCGTCGAGGTACGGCTCCACGAAGGCGGCCAGGGTCTCCGAGGCGCCCCGGGAGTCCGCCGGGACGCCGTCCCGGTACTTGCCCGTCAGCACCCCGCGCCCCAGCGGCGAAGCGGGCAGCAGGCCGATCCCCAGGTCCAGCGCGGCCGGCAGCACCTCCCGCTCCACGCCCCGCTGGAGCAGGGAGTACTCCATCTGCGTCGACGCCAGCCGGGTCCGCGGCCCCGGCGCCGCGAGCTGCCAGGTCGCCGCCTTGGCCAGCTGCCAGCCGCAGTAGCCCGCCACCCCGGCGTACCGGGCCCGGCCGCTGCTCACCGCCAGGTCCAGCGCCTGCAGGGTCTCCTCCAGCGGGGTCGACGGATCGAAGGCGTGCACCTGCCAGAGGTCCACGTAGTCGGTCCCCAGCCGGTCCAGGGAGGCGTCCAGGGCGGCCAGCAGGTGCCCGCGCGAGCCGTCGCACCGGCGGTCCGGGTCGCGGACGCTGCCCGCCTTGGTCGCGATCACCAGCTCCCGGCGCGGGACGAGCCCGCCGACCAGCTGCCCGAGGAGGTACTCCGCCTCCCCGCCGCCGTACGCGTCGGCCGTGTCGACGAGCGTGCCGCCCGACTCCCAGAACGTCTTCACCTGTGCGGCGGCGGCGTCCTCGCCGGTGTCGCGGCCCCAGGTCAGGGTGCCGAGGCCGATCCGGGAAACGCGCAGTCCGGTGCGGCCGAGATGCCTCTGCTCCATGAGCGCTGAGACTACTGGGGCGCTGACGCGAAGGACCCTGGCGCGCTACAGTCCCCGGCAGACCTACGTTACTGATCGGTAAACCGGTAAGGGGACGACACATGCGGCTCGGCATCAATCTCGGGTACTGGGGTGCGGGCATGGACGCCGACAACCTCGCCGTCGCACAGGAGGCCGACCGCCTGGGCTACGACGTGTGCTGGGCGGCCGAGGCCTACGGTTCCGACGCCCCGACCGTGCTGGCCTGGGTCGCGGCCCAGACCGAGCGCATCGACGTCGGCTCGGCGATCCTCCAGATCCCGGCCCGCCAGCCCGCGATGACGGCCATG
The DNA here is from genome assembly GCF_042716875.1 of Streptomyces sp. NPDC058646. Classification (NCBI taxonomy): domain Bacteria; kingdom Bacillati; phylum Actinomycetota; class Actinomycetes; order Kitasatosporales; family Streptomycetaceae; genus Streptomyces; species Streptomyces sp. NPDC058646. Next base: position 145,093 of record NZ_JBHXRK010000021.1, read on the forward strand.
ACCGCAGCGACCCTGGACTCGCTCACCAAGGGCCGCTTCCGGCTCGGGCTCGGCGTCTCGGGCCCGCAGGTCTCGGAGGGCTGGTACGGCGTCAAGTTCGACAAGCCGCTCGCCCGGACCCGCGAGTACGTGGAGATCGTCCGCAAGGCTATGACCCGCGAACGCCTCTCGTACGAGGGCGAGCACTGGACGCTGCCGCTGCCCGGCGGCCCGGGCAAGCCGCTCAAGCTGACCGTGCACCCCGAGCGCGAGCACATCCCGCTCTACATCGCCGCCATCGGACCGAAGAACCTGGAGCAGACCGGCGAGATCGCCGACGGGGCCCTGCTGATCTTCCCGGCCGCCGAGCACCTCGAGGCCACCGCGCTCACCCACATCCGGGCGGGCCGTGAGAAGGCCGGACTGACCATGGACGGCTTCGACGTCTGCCCGACCGTGCCGCTGGCCCTCGGCGAGGACGTGAACGCCCTCGCGGACATGTTCCGCCCGTACACCGCCCTGTACGTGGGCGGCATGGGCAGCCGGAAGCAGAACTTCTACAACCAGCTGGCCCAGCGCATGGGGTACGAGAAGGAAGCCGCCGAGATCCAGGACAAGTACCTGGCGGGGGACAAGACGGGCGCCGCCCAGGCCGTGCCGCACTCGCTGATCGACTCGACCACGCTGCTCGGGTCCGTGGAACGGATCGCGGACGGGATGCGGGCCTACGCGGACGCCGGGGTCACCACCCTGACGCTGGCCCCGGCCGGCTTCACCCTGGACGAGCGGGTCGCCGCGCTGCGCGCCGGCACCGAGGCGATGGAGCTGGCCGGACTGGCCTGAGGACCGTCCGGCGTCGCGCGTCCGGCGCCGGGAAAAGGGTTCTGCGGCCGTGGTGGGGGCTCGGGGGGTCTTCCCCGCCACGGCCGACACCGCCAACAACGCCCGGAACGCCCGCAGGGTTACGCTCCCGGTTCCATCCGCCCGGTTCGTTCATTCGGACGAGTGGGGCGAGCCCTCGGTTGCCCGCCCCGGTGACCGGCGTTTGACTCGGTGCATGCTCTCTGCCCGCAGCCTGTTCCAGGAGATCGTCGACAACGACGACTCCTTCCAGCTGTTCTGCTCCATCGCCGCCAGCGGGGAGGCGCAGGGCGGCTGGGAGAACGCCCGCATCGCGGCCCTGGTCCCCGCAGCCATGCGCGGTCTCGCCCCGAAGATCGCCCGGCACGGCGCCGACGAGGACAAGCACGGGCGGATCTTCAACGCCCTGCTCCGCAAGCGCGGACTGCCTCCCGTCGCCGTCCCGCCCGAGACCGACTACACGATGCTGCTGGAACGGCGCGGCATCGGCCTCGCGCACGACAAGCTGCGACGCGAGGAGCCGCTGACCGAGCGGGACATCGTCGTCTACCTCGCCCACAGCCGCGTCACCGAGCAGCGCGCCGCCGACCAGATGGACATGCTGGTCAGGAACTTCGGGGACCATCCCGAGGTCGGCAAGGCCATCCGCATGATCAGCCACGACGAGGACAACCACCTGTCCTACTGTCACGAGGAGCTGCTGCGGCTGGCCCGGGAGGGGCACGGCCCCGCCATCCACCGGCTGCTGCGCGAGAGCGCGCTCGTCGAGATCGGCGTCTACCGTGACGTGAGCCTCGCCGTCATGGGACACATGGGGCGGCTGCTGCACTGGCCCGCGCCCAAGGCCGCGGCGCTCGCCGCGGGCATCCGCGGGATGTACGCCTACGAGCGGTTCAGCGGCTGGCACCGGATGGTGAGCCTGCGCATGCCGGAGCGGCGCGACGCGCTCGGCGGCGCACCGGTCACCACCCCCGAGTTCGCCTAGCCCGCAGCCCCCGACGCCCCCGCCGTCCCGGGCAGCGCGGCCCGGGACGGCCGCGGCTACAGCCAGCCCCGTCGCTTGAACAGCCGGTGCAGGCCCAGGCACAGGGCCACCATGAGCACCACCAGGGCGGGATACCCCCAGGGCTGCCTCAGCTCCGGCATGTGGTCGAAGTTCATCCCGTAGATCCCCGCGACCATCGTGGGGACCGCCGCCATCGCCGCCCAGGCCGAGATCTTGCGCATGTCGTCGTTCTGCCGGACCCCCATCTGCGCCAGGTGCGCCGCCAGCGCGTCCGACAGCAGCCGGTCCAGGCCCTCGACGTACTCGTTGGCCTTGGTCAGGTGGTCGGCGACGTCCCGGAAGAACGGCTGGGCGTCCTGGTGGACGAAGGGCACGTTCCCGAAGGCGAGCCGGTCCATCGGCTGCAGCAGCGGGCTCGTCGCCCGGCGGAACTCCAGCACCTGCCGCTTGAACCCGTAGATCCGGGCGGCGGTGTTCTTGCCGTCCGGGGCGTTCGGGGCGAAGACCTCCGCCTCCAGCTCCTCCAGGTCCGACTGGAGCTCGGCGGCCACCTCGATGTAGTGGTCCACCACCGCGTCGGACACCGCGTACAGCACCGCCGTAGGCCCGTGCCGCAGCAGCTCGGGATCCTGCTCCAGCCGGCGGCGTACGGCGGCCAGCGGGGCCCCCTCGCCGTGCCGGACCGTGACCACGAACGAGTCGCCGATGAACAGCATCAGCTCGCCGGTGGTCACCGTGTCGGTCTCGTCCTCGTACAGCACGGGCTCGAGGACGACGAACAGGGAGTCGTCGTACACCTCCAGCTTCGGCCGCTGGTGTGCGGTCAGCGCGTCCTCCACGGCCAGCGCGTGCAGCCCGAACTCCGCCCGGACGTGGTCGAATTCCTCCTCCGTCGGCTCGTGCATCCCGACCCAGAGGAAGGAGTCACCGGCCGCCCGCGCCTCGTCGAGGGCGTCCGAGAAGTCCTCGGGTCCCTCGGAGCGGCGGCCGTCCCGGTACAACGCGCGGTCCACGATCACGGGGCGCATTCTCCCCCGCCCGCGGCCCGCCCGCACGCCGGTGACAGGCCATACCCTGACCCCATGGCCACGCTGATCCTCGTACGACACGGGCGGTCCACCGCCAACACCGCCGGGCTGCTCGCCGGATGGACCCCGGGAGTAGCCCTCGACGAACGCGGCGCCGAACAGGCCGCCGCACTGCCCGGACGGCTGGAGGGGGTGCCGGTCGCCGCCGCCGTCACCAGCCCGCTGCAACGCTGCCGGGAGACCCTCGCACCGCTGCTGGCCGCCCGCCCGGAGCTGGAGCTGCACACCGACGAGCGGATCGGCGAGTGCCACTACGGCGACTGGTCGGGCCGCAAGCTCTCCGAACTCGCCGACGAACCCCTGATGAAGATCGTCCAGCAGCATCCCTCGGCGGCGGCCTTCCCCGGCGGGGAGTCCATGCGCGCCATGCAGGCGCGCGCCGTCGACGCGGTGCGGGACTGGAACGCCCGGGTGGAGGAGGAGCACGGGGCCGACGCCGTCTTCCTGATGTGCTCGCACGGGGACATCATCAAGTCCCTTGTCGCGGACGCCCTGGGGATGCACCTCGACCTCTTCCAGCGCATCCACGTCGACCCCTGTTCGGTCACCGCCATCCGGTACACGCCGACCCGCCCCTTCGTGTTCCGCCTCGGCGACACCGGGGACTTCGGCTCCCTGGTGCCGCGGGCGCCGAGCGACAAAGCCGCCGAAGACGGAGGGAACGCCGTCGTGGGCGGCGGCGCGGGCGCGGCGTGATCGAACGGCGCAGTAGGGTGGACTGGCCCTACCAACGCGCGCCGTCGAACCCGGGCAGCGCCGCCCCCGCCGCCGAGACTTGGAGACTGGACGTGCCCCGTCAGGTGTTCCTCTACGACCCCCCGGACCGCTTCGTGGCCGGCACGGTCGGTCTGCCGGGACGCCGTACGTTCTTCCTGCAGGCCTCCTCCGGCCCCCGGGTCACCAGCGTCTCCCTGGAGAAGACCCAGGTCGCGGCGCTGGCGGAACGGATGGACGAGCTGCTGGACGAGGTCGTACGGCGCACCGGGGGCAACGCCCCCGTCCCGGCCGTCGCCCCCGCCGAGGCCACCGACACCGCGCCGCTGGACGTCCCGGTCGACGAGGAGTTCCGCGTCGGCACCATGGCCCTGGCCTGGGACGGCGAGGAACAGCGCATGATCGTCGAGGCGCAGGCCCTGGTGGAACTCGAAGCCGACTCGGACGAGGACCTCGCCGAGGCGGAGGAACGGCTGCTCCAGGACGAGGAGAACGGGCCGCCGATGCTGCGGGTGCGCCTCACCGGCGCCCAGGCCCGGGCCTTCGCCAAGCGGGCCCTGGACGTGGTCAACGCGGGGCGCCCGCCGTGCCCGCTGTGCAGCCTGCCGCTGGACCCCGAGGGGCACGTCTGCCCGCGCCAGAACGGCTACCGGCGCCAGGCGTGACGGCCACGGGGGATCTTGAGGAACTGCTCACCGAAGGTGAGCTGACCGTCGTCGGCCGCATCCGCGAGGCGTCCAACGCCGTCCTGCTGTGCACCGTCACGTACGAGGGCGTGAGCGCCGACTGCGTGTACAAGCCGGTCAAGGGCGAGCGGCCGCTGTGGGACTTCCCCGACGGGAACCTCGCCCAGCGCGAGGTCGCCGCCTACCTGGTCTCCGAGGCCACCGGCTGGGGCCTGGTCCCCACCACCGTCCTGCGCGACGGTCCGTACGGGGAGGGCATGGTCCAGCGCTGGATCGAGACCCCGCAGGGCGAGGCGCCGGGCAGCGAGCTGCTGGCCCTGGTCGAGGGTGAGGAAGCGGGGGAGGGCTGGCGGCCCGTCGCCTTCGCCGAGGTCGGCGGGGGCCGCACCGCCCTGCTCGTGCACGCCGACGACCCGCGGCTGCGCCGGCTCTCCGTCCTCGACGCCGTGATCAACAACGGCGACCGCAAGGGCGGCCACCTGCTGCCCGCTCCCGACGGACGGCTCTACGGCATCGACCACGGCGTGACCTTCCACGCCGACGACAAACTGCGCACCCTCCTGTGGGGCTGGGCGGGGGAGCCGCTCACGGACGAGGCCCACAGCGTGCTGGCCTCCCTCGCCGCCGGGCTGGCCGGGGGAGCGCCGCTCGCCACCCGCCTGGCCGAACTGATCACCGAGGCCGAGCTGGCCGCCGTACGGGACCGGGTGGCGCACCTGCTGCGCACCGGGACGCACCCGCAGCCCTCCGGGCAGTGGCCCTCGATCCCCTGGCCACCGGTCTGAACCAGCCATGCCGGGCACGCACAGTTCCGGCCAGAGCGCAAGAGTGCCGATCAAGACAACACTGCAGGTCCGGTTCGTTTCCGGAACATCCGTCCGGTTAGGCTCGAGGCATGCATGCCTGGCCCGCTTCTGAGGTCCCCGCCCTTCCTGGCAAGGGCCGCGACCTCCAGATCCACGACACCGCGACCCAGGGGACGATCACCCTCGCCCCCGGTCCCGTCGCCCGTATCTACGTCTGCGGCATCACGCCGTACGACGCGACCCACATCGGTCACGCGGCGACCTACAACGCGTTCGACCTCGTGCAGCGCGTGTGGCTCGACACCAAGCGGCAGGTCCACTACGTCCAGAACGTCACGGACGTGGACGACCCGCTCCTGGAGCGGGCGCTGCGCGACAACCAGGACTGGACCGAGCTCGCCGAACGCGAGACGGCCCTCTTCCGCGAGGACATGACCGCCCTGCGGATGCTGCCGCCGCAGCACTACATCGGAGCCGTCGAGGCCATACCGGGCATCGTGCCGCTGGTGGAGCGGCTGCGGGACGCGGGCGCCGCCTACGAGCTCGAAGGCGACGTCTACTTCTCCGTGGAGTCGGACCCGCACTTCGGCGGGGTCTCGAACCTCGACGCCGAGGCGATGCGGCTGCTCTCCGCGGAGCGCGGCGGCGACCCGGAGCGGCCGGGCAAGAAGAACCCGCTCGACCCGATGCTGTGGATGGCCGCCCGCGAGGGCGAGCCGAGCTGGGACGGCGGCTCGCTGGGCCGCGGCCGGCCCGGCTGGCACATCGAGTGCGTCGCCATCGCCCTGGACCACCTGGGCATGGGCTTCGACATCCAGGGCGGCGGCTCCGACCTGGCCTTCCCGCACCACGAGATGGGTGCCTCGCACGCGCAGGCGCTGACGGGCGAGTTCCCCATGGCCAAGGCGTACGTGCACGCCGGCATGGTGGCGCTGCACGGCGAGAAGATGTCGAAGTCCAAGGGCAACCTGGTCTTCGTCTCCGCGCTGCGCCGGGCCGGGGTCGACCCGGTCGCGATCCGCCTGGCCCTGCTGTCGCACCACTACCGGGCCGACTGGGAGTGGACCGACTCCGTCCTCGCCGATGCGGTGGCCCGCCTGGAGCGGTGGCGCGCGGCGGTGTCCCGGCCGGACGGCCTGGCGGCCGACGCGCTGGTCGAAGAGGTCCGCGAGGCCCTGGCGAACGACCTCGACGCGCCTGCCGCGCTGGCCGCCGTGGACCGCTGGGTCGAGCTGCAGCTCGCTTCCGGCGGCGACGAGGAATCAGCGCCGGGCCTGGTCTCCCGTACGGTGGACGCCCTCCTGGGCGTGGCCCTGTAACCAGCGGCGCCGCTGGTTACGGGTCTCCGCCGGAGGGGCTGGATCGCGCGAAGCGCCATTCCAGCCCCTCCGGCGTTCGAGGCGCGGGGTGTGGGGCGGCGCCCCACGAAGCCCTGGGGCGCCGCACCCGTACCCCGGGACCGCCCGGCCGGCTAGGCCTCCGGAGGGGTGTCGCCCTCCTCCGGCGGGGCCGCGGCCGGGGGCTGCGGATCCTCGCCGGAGACGTCCGGCTTGCGCTTCGGCGGGCGCGGCATGCCGCCTGCGGTGTCCCGCAGGTACGACCCGTCACCCGCCTCCGGCGCCGGACCCGCCGCCGGGTCCCGGCGGCGCAGGTACCGCTCGAACTCCCGCGCGATGGCGTCGCCCGACGCCTCCGGCAGGTCGGCCGTGTCCCTCGCCTCTTCCAGCGTCTGCACGTACTCCGCGACCTCGCTGTCCTCGGCCGCCAGTTGGTCCACACCCAGCTGCCAGGCCCGTGCGTCCTCGGGCAGTTCGCCCAGCGGGATCCGGATGTCGATCAGATCCTCCAGCCGGTTCAGCAGCGCCAGCGTCGCCTTCGGATTCGGCGGCTGCGACACGTAGTGCGGCACCGCCGCCCACAGCGACACCGCCGGGACGCCCGCGTGCGTACAGGCCTCCTGCAGGATCCCGACGATGCCCGTCGGGCCCTCGTACTTCGTCTCCTCCAGGTCCATCGTCCGCGCCAGGTCCGCGTCCGAGGTGACTCCGCTCACCGGCACCGGCCGGGTGTGCGGGGTGTCCCCGAGCAGCGCGCCCAGGATGACCACCATCTCCACGCCGAGTTCGTGCGCGAAGCCGAGGATCTCGTTGCAGAACGACCGCCACCGCATGGACGGTTCGATCCCCCGGACCAGCACCAGGTCCCGCGGCTTGGCGCCGCCGATGCGGACCACCGACAGGCGCGTGGTCGGCCAGGTGATCTTCCGTACCCCGTTGTCCAGCCACACCGTCGGCCGGTTGACCTGGAAGTCGTAGTAGTCCTCGGCGTCCAGAGCCGCGAAGACCTCGCCCTTCCACTCCCGGTCCAGGTGCGCGACCGCACCGGAGGCCGCGTCACCCGCGTCGTTCCAGCCCTCGAACGCGGCCACCATGACCGGGTCGATCAGCTCGGGCACGCCCTCAAGCTCGATCACCCAGGTCTCCTTCCGAAGTTCCCTTGTGTACGTGGCTCAGCCTAAGCCTTGATGAGGCACCGGCCACAGCCCACGACAGAGGGGCGGTTCCCCTCGGAACCGCCCCTCTTCCCCACCTGCGGGAGAGCTATGCCTTGCGGCTCAGCATCTCCTCGACCCGCGCGCGCACGGAGGCGTCGTCCAGGCCGCGGATCGTCACCGTCGTGCGCCGGCGCAGTACGTCGTCGGCGGTCTGCGCCCACTCGTTGTCACGGGCGTAGGCGACCTGCGCCCAGATCTCCGGACCGTCCGGGTGGATCCGCTCGGCCAGCGCCGGGTCCTCGTTCGCGATCCGCGCGATGTCGAAGGCGAGCGAGCCGTAGTGCGAAGCCAGGTGACGTGCCGTCAGCGGGTCCATGCGCGTGCCGGGCTCGCGGTCCACCAGCAGCCGGTGCGCGACCGCGTTCGGGTTGGCGACACCGGGCAGCGGGATGCGGCGCACGAGCGACTTCGCCGGCTCCATGTCCTCGGTGAGCGGGCTGCCCGGGAGCTTCGCCAGCTTGTCCATGACCACGCGGCCGATGTGGCGGTACGTGGTCCACTTGCCGCCGGCCACCGACAGCATGCCGCCCGCGCCCTCGGAGACGACCGTCTCGCGCTTGGCCTTCTCCACGCCGCCGGGGCCGCCGGGCAGCACCCGCAGGCCCGCGAAGGCGTACGTCATCAGCGAGCGGTCCAGGTCCGCGTCCTTCACCGAGAAGGCCGCCTCGTCCAGGATCTGCTGGATGTCGGACTCGGTGGCGCGCACGTCGCCCGGATCGCCCTCGTACACCTCGTCGGTCGTGCCCAGCAGCAGCTGGTCCTCCCACGGCAGGGCGAAGGTGATGCGGTACTTGTCGATCGGGGTGGCCATGGCGGCCTTCCACGGCGACTTGCGCTTCATCACGATGTGCGCGCCCTTGGACAGGCGGATGGACGGCATCGAGTGCTTGTCCTCCATGCGCCGCAGGTGGTCCACCCACGGGCCGGTGGCGTTGAGCACGACACGCGCGTCCACCCCGAACTCGGTGCCGTCGATGCGGTCCTTGAGCTCGGCACCGCTGACCCGGCCGCGCGTCGTGCGCAGGCCGGTGACCTCGGCGTGGTTGAGGACGACCGCACCCGACTCGACGGCCGCGCGGACCGTCATGACGGCGACCCGGGAGTCGTTCATCTGGTGGTCGTAGTAGACGGCGACGGCCTTGAGGTTGTCCGTCTTCAGGCCCGGGTTGTCGGCGACGGCGCGGGCCGGCGAGATGACCTTGCCCATGCCGTCGCCGAAGGCGGAGAGCGCCGAGTACGCGAACACGCCCGCGCCCAGCTTCGCGGCGCCGACCGGACCGCCCTTGTACACCGGGAGGTAGAAGGTGAGCGGGTTGACCAGGTGCGGGGCCACGTCCTTGGCCAGCACCCTCCGCTCGTGGTGGTTCTCGGCCACCAGCTTGACCGCGCCGGTCTGCAGGTAGCGCAGACCGCCGTGGACGAGCTTGGAGGAGGCGGAGGAGGTGGCGCCGGCGAAGTCGCCGGCATCCACCATGGCAACCCGCAGACCCGACTGCGCGGCGTGCCAGGCCACGGAGGTGCCCAGGATTCCACCGCCGATGACCAGCAGGTCGTACGTGGCCTTCGCCAGCTGCTCACGGGTCTCGGCACGGCTCGGGTTCGAGCCGGCGGTCGGGTGCGTACCCAGCGTGGGAACGCTCTGCAGGCTGCTCATATCTCTCTTAGCTCCTCGTCGATTGACTCAGCTGAGTGCGGTCAGCTGGCGTCTTCGTCGTCGACCCAGCCCATGGACCGCTCCACGGCCTTGAGCCAGCTCTTGTACTCGCGGTCCCGCTGCTCGGCGGGCATCCGCGGGGTCCACTCCGCCGCGCGGCGCCAGTTGGCGCGCAGGGCGTCGGTGTCGGGCCAGAAGCCGACGGCCAGGCCGGCGGCGTAGGCGGCGCCGAGACAGGTGGTCTCGGCGACCATCGGGCGCACCACGGGGGCGTCCAGGAAGTCCGAGAGCGTCTGCATCAGCAGGTTGTTGGAGGTCATGCCGCCGTCGACCTTCAGGGCCGCGAGCTCGACGCCCGAGTCCTTGGTCATGGCGTCGGTGATCTCGCGGGTCTGCCAGGCGGTGGCCTCCAGAACGGCACGGGCGATGTGCGCCTTGGTGACGTACCGGGTGAGGCCGGCGATCACGCCGCGGGCGTCGGAGCGCCAGTACGGGGCGAACAGGCCGGAGAAGGCCGGCACGAAGTAGGCGCCGCCGTTGTCCTCGACCGAGGAGGCGAGCGTCTCGATCTCGGCCGCGGACTTGATCAGACCCATCTGGTCGCGCATCCACTGGACGAGCGAGCCGGTGACGGCGATGGAGCCCTCCAGCGCGTAGACCGGCTTCTGCTCGCCGATCTGGTAGCCGACGGTGGTCAGCAGGCCGCTGTAGGAGTTGATGATCTTGTCGCCGGTGTTCATCAGCATGAACGTGCCGGTGCCGTACGTGGACTTCGCCTCGCCCTCGGCGAAGCAGGTCTGGCCGAAGAGGGCGGCCTGCTGGTCACCGAGCGCCGAGGCGACCGGGACGCCGGCGAGGACGCCGTCCTTGACGTGGCCGTAGATCTCGGCGGAGGACTTGATCTCCGGGAGGACGTTGAGCGGGACGCCCATGGACTCGGCGATCTTGTCGTCCCAGGCCAGGGTGTGCAGGTTCATCAGCATGGTGCGCGAGGCGTTGGTGACGTCGGTGACGTGCACGCCGCCCTGGGCGCCGCCCGTGAGGTTCCAGATGACCCACGAGTCCATGGTGCCGAAGAGGATGTCGCCGGCCTCGGCGCGCTCGCGCAGGCCCTCGACGTTGTCGAGCAGCCAGCGGACCTTCGGGCCCGCGAAGTAGCTCGCCAGCGGCAGTCCGGTCTCACGGCGGAAGCGGTCCTGGCCGACGTTGCGGCCGAGCTCCTTGCACAGGGCGTCGGTGCGGGTGTCCTGCCAGACCAGCGCGTTGTGCACCGGCTCGCCGGTGTTCTTGTCCCACAGGAGGGTGGTCTCGCGCTGGTTGGTGATGCCGACGGCCTTGACGTCGGCGGCGGTGATCTCGGCCTTGGCGATGGCTCCGGCCACGACCTCCTGGACGTTGGTCCAGATCTCGGTGGCATCGTGCTCGACCCAGCCCGGCTTCGGGAAGATCTGCTCGTGCTCCTTCTGGTCGACGGCGACGATGCGCCCGTCGCGGTCGAAGACGATGCAGCGGGAGGAGGTGGTGCCCTGGTCGATCGCGGCGATGAAGGGGCCGGTGCTGCTGGTCATGATGGCTGCTCCTGGCAGGTCTGGTGAGTAGGCGGAATCAGGAGGACGGTACGGATCTTGCGATCTTGCCGGTGCTGATCAGGCGAACGCGATGTTGTACAGACCACCGGCAACGACGGCACCGACGAGCGGGCCGACGACCGGGATCCAGGAGTATCCCCAGTCGGAGCCGCCCTTGTTGGGCAGCGGGAGCAGGGCGTGCACGATGCGGGGACCGAGGTCGCGCACCGGGTTGATGGCGTAGCCGGTCGGACCGCCGAGGGAGAGGCCGATGCCGACGACCACGAACGAGGTGATCAGGACGCCTATGACACCGAGGCCCTTGCCGCCGTCCTGGAGGCCCTGGGTCAGGATGGCCAGGATGAGGACGGCCGTGCCGATGATCTCGGTGGCGAGGTTCTGGACGACATTACGGATCTCGGGGCCCGTGGAGAAGACACCGAGCACCGGGCCGGCCTGGTCGTGCGGGTGCGGGTCCTCAGGACCGAGCTTGGCGTCCCGGATGTGCTCGGGGTCGGACAGGTGCACTCGGAACTGGCCGTAGTAGGTGACCCACATCAGCACGGCGCCCAGCATGGCGCCGAGCAGCTGAGCCGCGAAGTAGACGGGCACGTCGCCCCACTCGCCGGTCTTGACCGCGAGGCCGACGGTGACCGCCGGGTTGAGGTGCGCCCCCGAGAGCGGTGCGGAGACGTAGGCGGCGATCAGTACGGCGAAACCCCAGCCGAAGGTGATCGCGAGCCAGCCCGCGTTGCGGGCCTTGGAGCTCTTGAGCGTGACCGCGGCGCAGACGCCGCCGCCGAGCAGTGTGAGCAGGGCGGTACCGATGGTCTCGCCGATGAAGATGTCGGAGCTGGACACCCGCGACTCCTTTGTCTTACGTCCAGGGGTGGGCGGACACCGGGTCCCTCCGGTGGTCCACACACTCGGTGAGTGCTGCACCGGTCCTTGGCCTTGTCACACCCTAACGCGTATTGCCGGTAGGTGTTCGACAATGCCGACCGATGAACGGCAGTTTTCCGCCTAGATGAAGAACGCGTCAAGGGTCGACCAGGTCAAAGAACCGGATCGTTACCACTCGGTTCGATCGACCAGAACAAGCCAATGGATGATCCGGAAATGACAAAATCCACCCAAGTGGCCCATGACGCGGCCACTGGGTGGATCGGATGGCTCAGGTCAAGCTCAGAACCGGCCCGCCCCGAGATCGCGGGAAACCGACCGTGCGCAGTCCCGGACGGACGCCACCAGCGACGCCCTGGGCTCCCCGGACTCCGTGCAGACCCGCTCCACGGCTCCCGCGACGGCCACCGCCCCGACGGGCATCCGGCGCCGGTCGTGGATGGGCGCGGCCACCGAGGCGATGCCCTCCCACGTCTCCTCCACGTCGGAGGCCCAGCCGCGCGCCCGGATCAGCTCGAGGACCCCCTCGAAGGCCTTGCCGTCGGTGACCGTACGAGGGGTGAAGGCGTCCCGGTCCACCTCCAGGACCTGCGTGTGGGCGACGGGATCGTAGGCCGACAGCACCTTGCCCAGAGCCGTGGAGTGCAGCGGCTGCATGGCCCCCACCTCCAGCACCTGGCGGCTGTCGTCGGGCCGGAACACGTGGTGCATGATCAGCACCCCGCTCTGGTGCAGCACCCCCACGTAGACGCTCTCGCCGCTGGCCCGCGCCAGGTCGTCCGTCCACACCAGGGCGCGGGCCCGCAGCTCGTGGACGTCGAGGTAGCTGTTGCCCAGGCGCAGCAGCTCCGCGCCCAGCTGGTAGCGGCCCGAGGCGGGGTCCTGTTCCACGAAGCCCTCGGCCTGCAGGGTGCGCAGGATCCCGTGGGCCGTGCCCTTGGCCAGGCCCAGGGACGAGGCGACGTCCGACAGGCCCAGCCGGCGCTCCCCGCCCGCCAGGAGCCGCAGCATCGCAGCGGCTCGTTCGAGCGACTGGATGTTCCGTGCCATCGCGCAGCCTCCTGCTGACGTAGTTCGACAATGCTGAACACTATCGGTCGATGTCGACCTTGTGCATGGTTGGGCAGTTCACGGGCCGACGAACACCCCGTTCCCCCATGCGGGCCCCCGCGCACAGAATGCAGTCCGCCACGTGGGACAGCCTCACCGGGTCCGTTGCCGCGCGGTTACCCTGACCGCGTGCACCCTTGACACAGAGGGGGTGCAAAGCCGACAGCCGTCGCATCCCAGGGAGCACAACCATGGCCTCGTTGCCGAACCTGCCCGCTGACATCCAGAGCCGGGCGGATGCCCTTCGTGAGGCGTTGGCCACCCGTGTGGTGGTGGCTGACGGTGCGATGGGGACCATGCTTCAGGAGCAGGACCCTTCCC